>NZ_WMBQ01000001.1:961250-1281666 GCF_009708035.1 Hyphomicrobium album | reverse complement strand
ATCCGGAGAACATCGAGGAAGCGGACGTCTTCGCGGCGGTGCAGGAGGGCGGCCAGACGTGCATCGAGGTGTTCTTCTTCCGCACCGGGCAGAATTGGGGCAATCGCGCCTACTACCCGAAGGCTGATCGTGCACTCCCGGTGGAGGAGGTGCTCGATAGCTTCATCGCCCAATTCTACGACGACAAGCCGGTACCGCGGTTGATCCTGCTCTCGCACGATGTGCCGAACCGCGAGCTGCTCGCCGAAGCACTGTGCATCAAGGCCGATCGCAAGGTCGAGATCCGGGTGCCGCAGCGGGGCACCAAGTCGGGCATCGTCGAGCACGCCGTGAACAACGCGCGCGAGGCCCTGGGGCGCAAGCTGGCGGAGAGCTCATCGCAGCGGCGACTGCTCGAGGGGCTCGCCGAGCGCTTCGGACTGGCGGCACCGCCGCGGCGCATCGAGGTGTTCGACAACAGCCATATCCAGGGTGCGAATGCGGTGGGCGCCATGATCGTTGCCGGCCGCGACGGCTTCGTGAAAGGGCAGTACCGCAAGTTCAACATCAAGTCGGAGAACCTCGCGCCCGGCGACGACTACGGCATGATGCGCGAGGTGCTGACGCGCCGCTTCAAGCGGCTGGTGCTCGAGTCCAACGAGGAGGAGAAGAAGGACGACGGCATTGTCGGCGTCGTCAAGGAGGCGGCGAGCAACCTCGTCGCGCTGGCTGCGGCGGCGGCGGGAGCTTCACCGGACGAGGTCGACGATGACGATATCTTCCCCGATCGGCCCGATCTCGTGCTGATCGACGGCGGCGCGGGGCAGCTCGCGGTGGCACGTGAGGTCATGGCAGACCTTGGGTTGCACGACATCTGCTTGGTGGGCATCGCCAAGGGCCCCGACCGGGACGCCGGCCGCGAGCATTTTCATTTCCCCGGCGCCGACCGGCCCATACTGCTCGAGCCGCGCGATCCGGTGCTCTACTTCGTGCAGCGGCTGCGCGACGAGGCGCATCGCTTCGCGATCGGCTCGCATCGCACGCGCCGCGCCATGGCGATCAGCGCCAACCCACTCGATGATATCGACGGCATCGGCGCCCGCCGGCGTCGCGCGCTGATGAATCACTTCGGCTCGGCGAAGGCGGTGTCGCGCGCCGGCGTCGAAGACTTGAAGGCCGTCGACGGCATCTCGGCCGAGATGGCGCAACGCATCTACGATCACTTCCACGAACGCCGTAGCTGAGGTCCAGACAAGCAAACGCGACCGAGGAACAGAGTTCCCGGCCACGCAGCTTAATCTCTCGCGACGAGCGAGCTTTAGACGGGCGGTGCGGCCGCCGGCGGCATGGCGATTGCGGCCAGCCAGTAGACCCACGCCACGTAGAACACGGCAAAGAACACCGCCGTCAGTATCGCTCCGAAGAAGCGGCTACCGAACGCGATGGCGTTGCCGACAAGTGCGGCGAGGAATGCAATCCCCGAGAAGATGGCGACCGTCGTCCAATCGACGGTAGCCAAGTCGAACGGCAGTTGAGGCATGCGAACGACTCCCCCAAATCCCATCTTTGTGGGCTGTTTCAATGTGCTTGCGCGCGCAGTCTCCGCCAACGGGCTCGCAGATGCAAGGCCGCGCAGGCAACCCTTTGTGCGCAGTAGAACTCTCTAGGCTTCTGATGTGACGGAACGATTGCAGTTCCGTTCAAGCGACGCCGTGATCGCGGAACCAAGCGAGCATTTTCGCCCACGCGTCCTTCGCCGCTTCGGGCCGATAGCTCGTGCGATAGTCGGCGTTGAAGGCGTGCGGCGTGTCCGGGTAGACGACAAGTTCGCACGTCTTGTCAGCAGCTTGGCAGGCCGCGCGCATGCGGTCGACGGTTTCCACGGGAATGCCCTGGTCGACCGCGCCGTAGAGGCCGAGGACCGGCGCTTTCAGCTCGCCGACGACATCGATGGGGTGGCGTGGCGTATTGGCTGAAGCGTCGCCCACGAGCTTGCCGTACCAGGCAACACCGGCCTTCACGTCGGTGCTGTGCGCGCAATAGAGCCAGGCGATGCGCCCGCCCCAGCAAAAGCCGGTAATTCCGAGCTTCTTGGTATCGCCTTTGCCGGTGCCCTTGGCATAGGCGACGGTGGCATCGAGGTCGGACATGACTTGCGCGTCGGGGACCTTCGAGACGACTTTGGAGATGATCTCCTTCACATCGGTCATCTCGGCGACGCTGCCTTGGCGCACGTAGAGCTCGGGCGCGATGGCCATGTAGCCGGCTTTGGCCAGTCGCCGGGACACATCGCGGATGTGCTCGTGCACGCCGAAGATTTCCTGCACGACGATGACGACGGGGAAGGGCCCAGGTTTCGCGGGCATGGCGTAGTACGCGGGGACATCCCGGTCGGCCGTGGGGATGCCGACGGTGCCGGCCTCTAGCCCCTCGGCGCTCGTATGAATCACGGTCTGCGCCGAAACGGGATGAGTCGCCGCTGCGAACCCGACCGCCAGGCTCGCAGTGAGCATTTCACGGCGGTCGACGCCCTGCTTGGCGCCGAGGCTCCGGCGATCGTTCTCGAACCCGTCCATGCATTTACTCCTGGGAAGGTGTTGCGGACGCAATCGGGCAACCGCACCTTCATGGCTCGGCGCTAGAATGCAAATCGCATTTTTGCCGCGCTGGCGGCAGATGGTGTGACAGGGGACTTCGCAAAAGCGTTTCAGCCAAATTCGACCAGCAGGTGCGCATGGCGTCCTTGACGTCTGTCGACAAAACGCTGAGCCGGTTGTCCACGTGGATGTCTGCCGTGGCCTTTGCAGGCTGGGTCGGACTCGCGTTTCTTCCCGCGCGCAATCCGCCTTCCCCGCCAGCATCGGCTGCCGTCGTGCCGCCCGTGGCTACGAAATCCGCTCCCGAGACGCACGCCGCGGCACCTGCTTCGCCCGCCCCGAGGGCGGCGCCGCCGGCATCGATCGCCAAGCCTTCGGTCGCGGTATCCCCGACGGCTGCACCCGCGACTGCACCGGCAACCGTGGAGCCTGCCGCCGGTGCCGCCGCCCCCGCAGTGCCACCACCGGACGTGTGGACGCCGGAAGAGATCGCCGCCGGACTGCGTCAGTGCGTGCAGCTGCTGGGGCCGGCGAGCGCCGACATCGCGCTCGAGGAGCCGATGAAGAAGGGCCAGTGCGGCACGCCGACGCCGCTCGCCCTACGCAGTGCCGGCGGCAAGGACAAGGTCGAGTTCTCGCCAGCGCCGACCATGAATTGCCGCCTTGCCGCTTCGCTGAGCGAGTGGGTCGACAAGGTGCTGCAGCCCGCGGCGCAGGAAGTGCTGGGCTCGCGCATCACGAAAATCCTCGGCGCCGGCTCGTATTCCTGCCGCAACATCTACAACAACCCCAAACTCTCCCTCAGCGAGCACGCTACCGGGAACGCCGTTGATGTCGCCGCCTTTGTCACCGCCGACGGGCGAACCGTGACGGTGAGGCAGGCCTGGGGACCGACCGAGCGGGATATCTCCGCGGCAAAAAAGAAAGCCGCCGAGAAGCTCGCCAAGCAAACACCGGCGGCCAAGGCCGACGAGACCGCGGCAGTAACCCCGACACCTTCCATCGAGGCGGCCGGCAAGAAGGCCGACGCCAAGAAAAAGGGGCGGGTCGAGAAAACCGAGTTCAAGCAGGACCCCGCCAAGCCGGATCCGAATAAGCCGGCCCCCGCGGTGGTCGTCGACCTCAAGCCGGCGACGACCAAAGAGGCGGCGTTCCTGAAGCGCCTGCACCACGGCTCCTGCGGCCTGTTTGCGACCGTCCTCGGGCCGGAGGCCAATGAGGCCCACCGCGACCATTTTCACCTCGATATGAAGGTGCGCCGGTCGCCCCAGGGCGTGTGCCACTGAGGCGTTTCCGTTTCGGCTACGCTAGGTGCAGTTGCGCCATTGACGGACCGTTGGTCGGATGGTGTACCAAAGACTTATGGAACAAGCCGCCGCCTCCCGTGCCCTGCCGATGAGCGTGCCGAACGTGCTGACGTACGTTCGCATCGCCGCCGTGCCGGCTTTGGTCGCCTGCCTGTTCTTCCTCAAGGGCGACGTGGCGCGCTGGTCGGCCTTCTCACTGTTTGTCTTCGCCGGCATTACGGACTGGCTGGACGGCTACCTGGCCCGCGCCTGGGAGCAGCAATCGACGCTGGGGCGCATGCTCGATCCGATCGCCGACAAGCTGCTCGTCGGCGCCGTCCTGATGATGCTGGTGCACGACAACACCATCGGCGGCTGGTCGATCTGGGCGGCGATCATCATCCTGTGCCGCGAGATACTCGTCTCCGGCCTGCGCGAGTTCCTGGCCGAGCTGAACGTGAAGATCCACGTGACGCAGCTCGCCAAGTGGAAGACGACGATGCAGATGATCGCGCTGGGCGTTCTGCTGGCCGGCCCGGCTGCCGAGAAGATCGTACCCGGCATCATGACCGGAGGCCTCGTCATCCTCTGGATTGCCGCGCTACTCACGCTGTGGACCGGCTATGACTATCTAAAGGCTGGCATCGTGCATGCCATGGAGCGCTAGGCGCACGTCCTCGAGGTCCTTATGAGTTCCGCCGCGACAAGGCGCGTACGGCTTTTGTATTTCGCCTGGGTGCGGGAGAAGATCGGCTGCCCTGAGGAATCCGTCGAGCTGCCAGCGACCGTGGCTACGGTTGCCGACCTCGTCGCATGGCTAAAGGACCGCGGACCCCAGTATGGCGATGCCTTTGCGCGGCCTCAGGTGGTGCGGGCGGCGCTCGACCGCGTCCACGTCAAGCCGTCGGCGCCGCTTGGCGCGGCGCAGGAAATCGCCTTCTTCCCGCCGGTGACTGGAGGCTGACACCGTGTCCGTGCGCGTGCAGACGGAAGATTTCGACGTCGCCGCGGAGACGGAAAAGCTCCTCGGCGGCCGCACCGACGTCGGCGCCATCGTCACCTTCACGGGCCGTGTGCGGGGCAGCGACGAAGGGCGCGAGATCGCCGCGCTGACCCTCGAGCACTATCCCGACATGACCGAAGCGGAGATGGCGCGCATCGAGGCCGAGGCGCAGGCGCGCTGGTCGTTGCAGGCATCGCTCGTCGTGCATCGCGTGGGCGAGCTCAGGGCAGGCGACAATATCGTCCTCGTCATCACCGCCGCAGCGCACCGGGAGGCCGCGTTCGAAGCCGCCGGATTCCTGATGGACTATCTGAAGACCCGCGCGCCGTTCTGGAAGAAGGAAACGACTTCAGCCGGCGAGAGCGGCTGGGTCGACGCGCGCGAGCAGGACGACACCGCAGCTAAGCGCTGGAGCTGACTTAAGCTTTGCAAAGCATAGACAACTTCGCCGTTAGCGAAGTCTTAAGGCTTAAGGTGCGATAACCCTAACAATGCCTGAAGGCGGACTGCAAAACGCCATCATTCCAGGCAACCTTGACTGTCCCACCACTTGAACTTGTACCGCGTAGACGGGGGTCAGACGTCATGGTTTACGGCACTCCGTGGCGCGTGCGCCGCGGGATCCTCTTTGCGCTTACCTTGCTCTGCGCGCACACGCCGCTGCAGGCACAAAGCCTGTTGGACGGAGCCGAGCGCATTCTGAAGGGCGCCGACAACCTGTTCGGCGGTCCATCCGAGCCCGCTGCCCGCCAGGTCGCATCACAAGAGCCGCAGCAGCGCACGCGCTTCGTTATCGGCCTGCCGAAGACGACCGAGTTCGAGGTCTTCTCGCTCTCCAATCCGAACCGGGTGGTCGTACAAGTCAGCGAGACCAAACTGCGTCTGCCAGATCAGCCCAAGGCGGCGCCCGTTGGCCTCATCAAGTCATTCCAGGCGGGTCTCGCCGGAGCCGACCGCTCCCGCATTATCATTTACGTGACCGAGCCCGTCATCGTCTCGAGCGCCCGCATCGAGAAGGCCGCGGGCGGCAACAACGAGCATCTGGTCGTCGAGATCGCATCGTTCACGCCGGTAACCGCCAGCATCTCTCAGCCGGTGAAGCAAGTCGCTGCCTCGCCGGCGATGACGCCGCCGCCATTCGCTCTGGGCGCCGCCGGGCTGCAGCCGCCGCTTCCGCGCCCCGCCGTTTCTCCCGACGTTTTGGCGCAGCGCGCCTTCAAGCCGATCATCGTGATCGACCCCGGCCACGGCGGACACGACTCCGGCGCCATGAAGAACGGCGCGGTGGAGAAGGACATCACCCTCGCTTTCAGCAAGATCCTCGCCAAGAAGCTGAATGAGACCGGCCGCTACAAGGTGCTCATGACGCGCGAGGAGGACGTGTTCATTCCGCTCGGCGACCGGGTCGCCTTCGGCGAGAAGCACAAGGCGGCGTTGTTCATCGCCGTGCACTGCGACTACGCCGATACGGGCAGCACCGCCAGCGGCGCCACGATCTACTCGCTGCGCGAGTCCGTTGCCGACAGCCTGCGCCGCTCCACGCGCGACGACGTTGCCGACGACGTGAAGAGCGAGGTCGAGAAACTGAAGAAGGCCGGTGGCGGTAGCGACGACGTGAGCTCCGTCAAGGGCATCCTCGCCGATCTGGCCGAGCGCGAAGTCGATGCAACGGCCGACCGCACCAGCGTCTTCGCCCGCACGGTCATCGAGAACATGGGTGCCAGCACCACCATGCGGACCAAGCCCGATCAGCAGGCCGGTTTCCGCGTGCTCAAGACGGCGCAGTTCCCTTCGGTGCTGATCGAGCTCGCCTACGTGACGAACAAGCAGGACGCGGCCAACCTGCAGTCGGATACTTGGCGCGACAAGGTCACGAGCTCGATCATGACGGCGATCGACAACTACTTCTCCAACCAGGTGGCGCAGGTCCCGATGTGACGCTCCGCCGTTCATGGGCGCCAGGAACAACAAAGGCCGGTCCCGCAGGACCGGCCTTTTTCTTGTGGCCGAGTTGGGTTCGCACGCCCTCCTCGGCTAAGCCCCCGTCAAGTCATACTCGGAGGATGCATTTGTTTTTGGCGCCAGAGCAGTATCCGAAACCAATCCAGTTGAGGCCGAAGCGGACGAGCGACGCGGGTACAAGAAGATACGGTGTGTGGGACCTTCGCGTGATGAAGGCGCTTCAGCATTTGCCACTCCATCTTCCAGTCTGTGCCGCAACCTGAACCGGCGATCCGAAGTGGAACGGCCGACGTACGCAACGCGCCAGCTCGCACGCCGGGATGGGCGCAGCGCCTGAACAGCGATGGTCGGGGATTGCAGGAGATTGCGGCGGTCGCGGATAGGGTTCGGCAGAGGCCGACGAACAAAACCAGCGGATGCTCCCTGGGGCGGCCCTATCCATGCCCGCCGCGCATCCAACCGGCCAATAGCGCCAGTCGTTAGACAATTCTGGCTCAGAGAGTACAAGGCCTTCTGGCCCTCCGTCTCTGACGCGCACTCGTAGTCGGCTCCCGAGCCGGAGCCGCGAGAGGTCGGCCCCCTCAGCGATAGAGAGTATGTGATTCGTCCACATATACGAGGGGTAGGGCCTCGCAAATTAATGTTGCATGCGCGGTGCTGTTGCGCCGGTGCTAAAAAGCAGGTTTTGAAGGCCGTCGTTCGCCCGCTTTCTGCGGCATACTGCGGCTTCGCTCGAATCGCTACCCGAGGACCGGAATGCGCTCATCTGCCTTCATTGCCTTGGCGGCTCTCTTTCTCGCTGGACCTGCCCTCGCCTGTGCCGGTCCAAACGTTCAGATCTCAGGTGATTTCCAAACGGGCGACAAAGGCTGGGGTGAAGCCGACGCTCAGTTCCAGCCCAAGGGTTCGGAAGCCGTGTTCACCCCGCTAGTCAGCACCCAAACGGCACGCTGGAACGCCGGAGTAGCCCTCACCAATCTTGATGCTTGCGCGACCATCGCCATGCCGTCGAGCACAGCAGATGCCACGCGCAGCTACGCCGGCATCCTCTTCTGGGGTGTCGATAAGGACAATTTCTATCAGGCGGTGGTCGCGCCCAACGGCATGTTCACCGTCGCGCGCAAGGTCGAGGGGCGCATCCTGCCGACGCCGCCAGTCAACTGGCTGCAGACCAGCGCGTTGAAACTTGGTCCGAATGAGAAGAACATACTGCGCGTCACCATCGACGGTCAGCTGGTGACGGTGCGTATCAACGACACGGAAGTCGCCAGCTTCCGCGGCCAGGTACCCGATCAAGCTTCGCACGTCGGGCTCGTCGCCTCGTCGGCGCCCGCGGCGGTCGACACCTGGACTATCTCCGATTTCAAGGTGACGGACATTGTCGCCCCCGCGCAGCCTGCAGCTGCCACCCCAACGGCGGCGCCCGCTGGCGAAGTGACCGGGGCTATCACCGCCGCACCAACAGATTGCGGCGCCGGCAAAGTCCTGTTCGACGATGGCTTTGTCGGGCACGATTCAAGCTGGGGCGGCAAGGACGGCCAGTTCGCGATCTCCGGCGGCGAGGCCGTGTTCACGCCAGCCCCCGGAACACCGGTGATGCGCTGGAACCGCGCGTTCGTGTTCGGCGACATCGATGCCTGCGCCAAGGTGGAGCTCGCCAAGGCGACCCAAGATCCGACGCAAAGCTACGCGGGTCTGCTGTTCTGGGTGCAGGATGGCCGCAACTACTATCAGGCCGTGATCGCCCCCAACGGCTATTTCACCGTGGCGCGCATCGTCGACGGCAAGGTGGTCGCCAAACGGCCCGTGGATTGGAAGAAGCTCGACAGCATCAAGACCGGCGCCGAGCAGAAGAACACGCTGCGCGTGACAGCCAAGGGCTCGGAGGTGCAGATCGCCATCAACGGCAAGACGGCGGCGAGTTTCGCGGGCGAGCCTCCCCGCTCGCCGAGCTACCTCGGCATGATGGCGGCCTCGGCTGAGAGCAAGAAGGGCGACAGCTGGTCGGTCAGCGATCTAAAAGTAACGGCGCCGCAGTAGCGGCGCCGCTCTCTCGTGCATCGATAGACTTTGCGATCAGTTGAGACGGCCGGCGTCGTCGGCTTGGGCCGCCGACTGTACCGCGCGCTGCACCTTCTCGAAGGCGCGGACCTCGATCTGGCGGATGCGCTCGCGCGACACGCCGAACTCGCTCGACAGATCCTCCAGCGTCGCCGGCTGATCGGCCAGGCGCCGCGCCTCGAAGATGCGCCGCTCGCGATCGTTGAGCGAGGAAAGCGCATTCGACAGGTAGTTCTTGCGCTGGTCGAGCTCCTGCGCCTCGCCGAGGGTGTCCTCCTGCGTGGGCTGATCGTCGGCCAGCCAATCCTGCCATTCGCCGGCTTCGGAGTCGGCGCGCACCGGCGCATTCAGCGAGGCGTCGCCGCCCAGCCGCCGGTTCATCGAGATGACGTCGTTTTCGGTGACGCCGAACTTGCGGGCGATCGTCTTTACCTGATCGGGACGCAGATCGCCGTCGTCCAGCGCCTGCAGCTGGCTCTTGGCGCGCCGCAGGTTGAAGAACAGCTTCTTCTGCGCCGCCGTGGTGCCCATCTTCACGAGGCTCCAGGAGCGCAGGATGTACTCTTGGATCGAGGCGCGGATCCACCACATGGCATACGTGGCCAGGCGGAATCCCTTGTCCGGATCGAAGCGCTTCACCGCCTGCATCAGGCCGACGTTGCCTTCGGAGATGACCTCGCCGATCGGCAGCCCATAACCGCGATAGCCCATGGCGATGCGCGCGACGAGACGCAAATGCGACGTCACGAGCTTCTCCGCCGCTGCCTGATCGGAGTGCTGCTGCCAGCTTTTGGCCAGCATGAACTCCTCGCCCGGCTCGAGCATCGGAAACTTGCGGATCTCCTCGAGATAGCGGGAGAGGCCCAACGAGCCTTGCGCGATAGTCGGAAGTTTTGTCGCCATGATCTCTTAGCCGCCCTGTGCCGCTGGACGGTCCCTCACTAATGATACGCGGCTAGCCGCGCCGGGGCATTTGTACCTTTGGCCCCCATTCCTAACGCGTCACCCGGCGGGTTCCGTCGATGCGACGCTCTCAACCCCACTATACGCGGGGAACAGGTACAATGTTGCAAGTTACCTATGCCGCAATCGCAACGCTGCGTTGTGGCCCGTGGACCGTCTCACCCCGATCTTGCACCAGGACGCATCCACGGATTAGCCGGTGGCCCACTAACGTGTCTTTTGGCTATTCGGACAAATGCCGAAAGGCACTAACGGCGGCTTGTCCGGGCGTAGAGGATTTGCCGCTAATCCCCCTGCAACGCCTCGAGCAGCGCCTGCATGTCGGCTGGCAAGGGGCGTTCAAACCGAAGTGATTTGCCCGTGATCGGGTGCTCGAAGCCGAGCTCGGCGGCATGCAGCGCTTGCCTATCGAGCGCCGCGAGCGCCGCGCGCGCCGGCTCGTCGAGCTTCGCCGCCTTGGCCTTGAAGCCGCTGGCGTAGGTGGCGTCGCCGAGGACGGGATGCGCGACGTGGGCGAGGTGCACGCGGATTTGGTGCGTGCGGCCGGTTTCAAGCTCCAACCGCAGCAGCGATACCGGACCCGCGGCGGTATCGAACGTGCCGAGCACCTCGTAGTGCGTCACCGCATGGCGGCCGCCCGCGCCGCGCGTCACCGCTATCTTCGTCCGGTTCGATTGGCTGCGGGCGAGCCGCGCATCGATCATGCCGCGCGGCCGCAATGGCTTGCCCCACACGAGCGCCAGATAAGCGCGCTGCATCCGTCCGTCGGTGCCGTGGGCGGCGAACTGCTCGCTCAAGCCGCGATGCGCCGCGTCATTCTTTGCGACGACGAGCAGTCCCGACGTTCCCTTGTCGAGGCGGTGCACGATGCCAGGGCGCTTCACCCCGCCGATGCCGGACAGGCTTTCCCCGCAATGGGCAATCAGCGCGTTGACGAGTGTGCCGCTCTCGTGCCCCGGCGCCGGGTGCACGACGAGCTGCGCCGGCTTGTCGATGACGATCAGGTCGTCGTCCTCGTAGACCACGTCGAGGGCGATGGCCTCGCCCACGGGCTCCGCCGGCTCCGGCTCCGGCACGTTGACGGCAAAGGCCTCGCCCGGTTTGACCCGGTATGACCCATCTCCTATGGTCGCGCCGCCGGCCCCGGCCACGTTGCCGGCGCGGATCAGCGCCTGGATGCGGGCGCGGCTCAGGGTGTCGATGCGCTGCGCGAGCAGCTTGTCGAGACGAACGCCGGCATCGGCCTCCGTCGCCACCAGCTCGATCGTGCTTGCGCGTTGTGGGCTCACGGCGCCAACCATTGTGTGCGAACTCGACGAGGAGCGATTGATGCAGGGGACGCAAACGGTGGATGCGCGGCCCGCGGCGGATGCGACCGGCCAGACCGCCGCCGAGGCGCGCCTGCAGCGCAACCTCAAGATCGTCGTGGTCGCGCTGGGGGTGCTGATCTTTGCCGGGCTGGCCACCGCGGTCGGGCGCATCATCTATCTCGCGTCCGCCAAGCCGGCGCAACCGGCGTCGTCGTCTATGACGCTGGCACCCGCAGCGGGTCTGCAACTGCCGGCCGGGGCGCAGGTCAAATCCATCTCTCTGTCGGGCGACCGCCTAGCCGTTCACTATGAGGCATCGGGCGCGGAAGGTGTCGCGGTGATCGATCTGGCGACGGGGCAGCCTGTCGCATCTGTCGGTATTACGCGCGCAGCGCCCAATTAACGGCCGCTACAACGGCGAGGCGACGAAAGAAACGGCTTGATCGGGAGGCCCCGCCTCCCATATAGGTTCGCTCCAGCGCTGTCCCGTTCGTCTAGTGGCCTAGGACACCAGCCTCTCACGTTGGGAACAGGGGTTCGAGTCCCCTACGGGGCGCCATCCCATAAAATCACCGCTTTAAATCAAGGGCTTGGCGCAGGTTTGACAGCGCCGGGCCGTCAAGGTTTGACAATTTCGTTCGCGCTTCGGCCTCGCGGTGTCGAGATCCCCTCGCGACTCTAGCGGCAACGAGTTCTGTGAAATGACGCGGTCCCGCGCTTTCCAGACGATGCGAATCACAGCAGTCTCGGCTGTCAAGGTGAGACCGCTAGGAGACCTCGATGATTCCGCAAATTGGCGATGTGGTACGCAAGAACTCTGGCGGTCCGAAGATGGACGTGGACGCGATCGCGGACGACACCGGCCATTTGCGTTGTTCGTGGATTGATAAGGAAGGGAACCTTCATTCGGAAATGTTTCCCCCTGAGACGCTGGCAAAGGTCGAGAAGTGGGTAGCACCGCAATCGACTTTGAGCGCTCGGAGACGGTGAGCGGCACCCCGCTGCTCAAACTATATTCCTTTCAGTCCGACGTCGTGTGCGGCGCGCTCCTGAAGATTTTCCCCCCGACGCCGGGGCTGTGCCCCGCTGCCGCTCCGATCAGCACCATGACGGCAACGAGCACGACCACCCACCACTCGCGCTCATGCAATGGTGTGCCGACCCAGAGATGGCGGGCATTCCGCAGGGCGCGAAACATGAAGTAGAAGATCGCCGCGAATATCGCGCCGATCGTGCCGACCATCAGCACCAGTTCAAGCGGGTCCATGTGGGCCTCCCTACTCGCCTGAGCGGCATTTTTCTATGAGCGTGACGACGCTCGCAGCTAGCCGCTTCTGATCGGCCATGCGCGTGTACCGCTCAGCCTCCTTCAGCGACTTCCAGCCGAACCACGCCATGAGTTGATGCGCGGTGGCCCCAGCATCAGCGAGCGCCGTCGCGGCAGCCTTGCGGAGCCCGTGCGCTGAGCAGTGCGGCAAGCCCGCGGCGTCACATCGCTCGCGGAACCAATTGCCGAAGCCGGCGTCCGCGAAGCTCTTGCCGTACTCAGTGAGCAGATACGTCAAGTCGCCCGTCTCGCTCGATTCGATTACGGTTTGAAGCGCCGAGGGCATCGGCAACTCTAGTGGGGTCTTGCACTTCTTTGTCGTGAAGCGCAGCCAGCCACCGCGAACGTGTTGCCGGCCGATGGCGACAACATCTGAGCGACGAACGCCGAGATATCGGAGCAGCGCGAACGCGAGCCGAGCCTTTGAGCCCACGGGCCAGTGGTTCTCAAACTGCGCAATCTCATCGTCCGTCCACGTGTGATAGCCGCTGCCGCTCGTCTTGAGGTACTGCACATCGCGCGCGGGGTTCGCCTCGATATGCTCATTCTCCATGGCCCACTTGAAGATCCGGCGGACGTTCTTCACGCGACCGTTCGCGGCATGCGGAAATTTCATCTTCCTATCGCGCAGGACCCGCACGATTTTCGGGCTGAAGCGGTTGAGGGGACAGTCGCCGATGAGCACGGCCGATCCGGGCGCAATTGGCTCGGCCCATGTGTGCTCGATGATCAGCTCGCGAGTGCGCTGGGTGCCTGGATCGAGCCGCAGGAAGTCAGCGCTCTTGAGATACTTCAGGCACAGCCACTTATAGGTGCGGGGGTTCGCTGGCGTCGGCTGCGCGAGTTGCCCTGCTGCGCTGGCCGAAAGCGCCGCCCTATAGTCCTGCTCGAAATCCGCGCTACCGAGTGGTCCGCGCAGTGACACGCGGTTCTCGCTCGCGCGGCGATAGTAGAGGCGTGTCCTGCCGTGCCGGTCGCGAAACACCTGAACGTAGGGGTATTCGACTTTGACCATCGCGCTACTCATGCCGCGGCGCCCGACCATGGATCGTCAGCGCCGTCGCCAGCATCGATCAGATCATCAACGAAGGCCACCAAATTTCGGTAGGGCCACAGCGTTCGCGACCCGATCATCACCGGCCGCAAGAGCCTGTTTTGCTTGCGGAGCTTGTCAAAGGACGAGGGGCCAATGTTCAGCAGCGCCGCGGCTTGAACCCGCGAGCACAACAGTAATGGCATGCTGGCAGGCAGGACGGCGCTAGTCTTATCGTGGCGGGTCACTGGCTTTGCTGCGGCTCGTCTTTCGATGCTGCAAGTTTCTCAATCGCGTCAGCCTCGAATACGCCCTATCCGTCGCCGTGTGGGCATCCAGAGGAAGTTGTCCCCCCATGTATGGGTACAGGCTTGGAGATGTCGTCGAGCTCGAGTTCCTCCTTGACGCGAAGTTTTAAAGCCCGCGCAGCTGCAGCGTAGGTACGAGCTCGCGGTTCGATGTCGCAATAGCCCAACGTATTTCGGCAGTGCATGGGTAGGATGTCCGTGCAGTTCCAGACTAAGCTGCAAACCGCGGAGATCTTGATTTCGCGGTCTGCAAATTCGACTCTTGGTTCCGCTTCTCCCGAGTTCCATTCAAAGAACGCGTCAATGGCATCTTGAAACGCGTTCCGCACGTGACCCGGGGCGCGACCGCTATAGCGAGGCATGCTGCGCTCTTTTGCTACTGATCAGGTTTCGATTAGATCAGCCTCCCAAATCGCGCTGCAGCTGTCTCTCGATTCCGAGCGAAAAAATCGAGGCTACGGGCGAAATTATCCAGACGCCGGGCTACCACTTGTTTGCGTAATCTCCCGCCAACAATGGTTTTGAGTGATGGTTGTATATATTCAGAAGCATCCGTGCCGAAGCCGAACAACGGGTCAAGGACGATAACTTCGGCGCTCAAGGGCTGAGGTCTACGAGGCCGCAAAAGCATCGCGGCTGAACCTCCGTCTGTAGGGCTCGGGGCATCCCGAGGAAATGCTTCCCCCAGCGAAGAGTAGCTTCGCGTGTGCACCGTTCTACGCGCGGATAACTGCTTTTTCCTCATAGAATGGCCGAGCGACATCGACGGATGGGGACCAGAATGAAGGCTCGATGCGTTCGTCCAGGGGTATCCCCCACACTGCTCGCCCGAGGACTGCATGGATGCGCGGAACGGCTAGGCGCTCCATTCCAGCATGGCGCCACCTGCCGGCTATTTGTTGTTCGCGCAGCAACCAAAGCGGCATCGCGAAAATCAGAATCAAACGACCCGCCAAAGAGGGCGTTTGGCCACGCGTCCCATCCGGCGCCCGACTCAAATTAGCCCAGCAAATATTGGCGCGCGATGACGTGATCATCATCGGAACAGACGCGCAATTGTAACGACAAGTTTAGACACAATTCGGGTTGGTTTGCCGCGACGCGTCAACGCCCATTTTCGTCTATCTTCGTCGCGTCGAAGTAGCTGGAAAGCGATGCCCAATTGGCATGAAGGCCGCGGGCGAACCGGACAGGTTTCACAGGCTGCTTAAGCTCAAACCAGAAGCTCTTCCCCGGCAATCTAATAAAAGAACCCGCCTCCGGCGGAGCCCGCAGACGGGCGTGTAATTCAATCGGTAGCGCCTTTAGTTCCCGCTAGAAGCGCTATTGGACCAGTAAAAAGGGCGTGGTGTGAACAAGCGTTTTATAGCCAATTCAAGCGAAACGCACAAGCCCTCGTCCTCAATTGTCGAGGGTTTGATTGATGGAAGTACGCGTATCCTTTGGCCGCGTTTGCGAGGACCGTTCTGGATGGCTCCCCGTAGCCCGGGCGAGCGTTTTAACACCCGAAACGGCGCGTCCCGTGATGCTCGGCGGCGCCACTCTCGGGTACGTCGATACGCCCACTAGGCTTGCACGTCGCCGCTTCAACTTTCGTTCGCGCCGAGCTCGCGAGATTGAAGATCTTACCCGCTATCGCCATAGACATAGCCCGCCGTCCGCGGAGGAGGCCCGTGCACTCGCAACGGCCATTGCAAGCGTTACAGAGCCTTGGGCAGCGGCCGACTGGATACAGCGTTGGTGCGTAATGCTGCATGCCGACGAGCAGCGTGACATCGTCACCGACACGGCTGAGAGCCCGCGCATGTGGCGGGCGGCCGAGATGGGAGAATTACTGCGGCTTACGAAGGCCGAACGCGAACGGGTCGGGATCAAAACGTTCCGTGCCGCGGGCGTGACCCGCCGGCAAATGACGGCCGACAACAAAGCGCGAGATCGGGAACGCAAGCGCAAAGCGCGCGCCAAAGCGCGTCTCGGTAGACCGCCGTCGCTGGCGAAGCTGAAGCCCTGGCTGGACTTAGGCATCTCCGAGAGAACGTATTTCCGTCGTAAGAAGGCAGCAGCAGATGGCATTAAAAACGTCCGCAATACATGCTCGCATATATGTCGGACAGGTTCAGTGCCACGGTAATCGTGATCGCCCGGGGAGAGCGAGATTGCATCCAGGGGAAGATTGACGCCAGCAGGATCGGCCGGCCTAGTCACACTTCACCCTGGTGGATCGTGGCTATCGCGTCACTGGTCCCCCAGGAGGATGGTGATCTCTCGGCGAACGGAGCAGCGAACGCTTCGCTGGGAGACGGTTGGTGGGGTGGAAGCTAACACTGTGTTCCCAATTCCCTGGGTGCCGCCTTGTTGGTATCCGCCAGGTGCACCGTCTACTGCCGAACAGCAAACCCCGAGGTGACCGCCGCGGCGCTTTCGTTTGCTTGGCCAGTGCGGTCAAATGTGGCTACGTCGGCATCTATACAGAAGCCGACTTGGCGCGGCTAACACGGACGCTACCAGCGCGCTCAGTCGCGCCGTCTGCTTTGCCGAGAAAGGCGACATTTGTCGGATGGGTGGACCTGTGCATCGACATGTTGGGAACAGGGCCGCTGTTCCCCCTAAATCGGCCCAGTAGCAACCGGCGCCGGGTGAGTAGATCCAGTGAACTTGACCGCCACTGGTGGGAGCGGACGCGCAAAAATCTCGAACGCCGCACAGTTGGATGCGGAGGGTCTTACCTGCCAAGGCGCGTCTCGAGCCGGTGGTGGAGAGTGTGTGCTATCTCGAAGGTCTTTGCCGCTGACCGTTCCAGGACAACCAGATTGATGAGGCTCCAATCCTTCAGATGCTGATCCCCTTTGATGCTCTCGGGATAGCGAAAAATCTCTCCCTTCGGATCGACTTCTGCCATCGCTTCGACCACTTCGCCGATCGCGGCCAGTTCTCGGTCGCTGGCCTTGAGCTTAGCTTCTGCGATGAGCTTGAGCGCTAACTCCCAGTTTTCTTTGAGTCCGTGATTGGGTCGGTAGCTCTTCTTGGCATTGTTTAGCTTGGCAAGATCAGAGATGAGATACTTGATGAACAACTCCATTGCGTGGCGATAAGTCAGACAGATCGGATAGACCACAACGTCAATGATGATGCCTGGCTTTTGTGCCTCCTGAAGCAGAAGCCGCGTGGCCTCGAAATATCCTTGCGCGTAGTCATAGAGATCGTATGGACCGCCGTTGTTGCCTACGCATGCGTTCATTGCGCTGTGCGCCTTCCAGCCACGAAAAAGCGTATTCTCCTTAAAGGTTGCTTTCGTCATTCAATTATTCCTGTCATGTGCGATGAGCGGCCATTGAGTTGAGAGGTTCGGCGCCGCACCGACGAGGGGCTGGGTATGCAGAAGTCGCGGCCCACTCAGTGTAGGCCTATCATGCTGGCGGCAGCCACGTCTGCACGCCCCAAAAGGGGTCGGGGTCATCCGCCCCACAAACTCAAGACATGGCTGAGAACGGATGACCGCGCTCAACAAATATAAGTTGTTGAAAAGCCAAGCGCGAGCCGAAGCGTTGGCTTTCCGCTTGTGCCTTGCGACTGCAAATGCGCAAATCCATCTTCTTACAATTGCACGGCGCGCCGGGTGCATTCAAAGGATTTTCCATGTGGGCCGATACGGATACAGACCTAGATTTTCTCAACTACTCCGAGGTGGCCGAGTTGATCGCCGACATGATCGCGCGCAAGGATTTGCTGCCGCTATCTTTGGGTGTGTTCGGGAGCTGGGGAGTCGGCAAGTCCAGCACCCTCCGCCTCGTCGCCAATGAACTTGGAAAGCATGAGCAAAACTATCTCGTAATCACCTTCGACGCGTGGCTCTACCAGGACTTTGACGATGCGCGCGCGGCGTTGATGTCCGTCATTGCCAGCGAACTAACCAAGGCCTCACCGCCAGACCTTGCCGAGAAAGCCAAGTCCCTTTTTGGGCGGATCAACAAGCTTCGGGCGCTCAGCCTCCTATTGGAAGGTGGTGCGCTCGCGATGGGCCTGCCCACATTCGGGCTCATCACCCGAGGCCTCGAGGGAGCTCGCGATGTCGTCGCGGGTACGTCCGACAAGGAAGATTACGAAGCGATCAAGGCTGCAGCCGGGGACGCCAAGGAGAAGGCGTCCGGGTTGGTTGGCAGCGTGTCTGAAAAAGGCCCACCCGAAGAGATCGCAGCTTTCCGAAGTGAGTTTGGCGAGGTTCTGGCAGGTCTTGGTAAGACGCTCGTCGTCTTCATCGACAATCTCGATCGCTGCCTCCCAGAAAACGCAATTCATACGCTTGAAGCGGTTCGCCTCTTCCTGTTTATGCCGAGCACGGCATTCGTAATCGGTGCCGATGAGGACATGATCCGCCATGCCGTCGCCCGGCATTTCAAAGATCCGGGCGAGAAGCAGGTAACGGACTATCTGGACAAATTGATCCAGATACCTGTCCGAGTGCCGCGCATCGGCGTTCAGGAGGTCCGCGCCTATCTCTTCCTACTGCTTACGCGCGATGTCATTGCCGATGAACAGCTTCGTGAGAGACTGCGGAGCTATCTCATCGAGCGGCTGCGCGAGTCGTGGAAGCATGGCGCGCCGTTTACGATCGACGACGTATTGAAGAGCGTTGGGCGCGAGGGCGACGACACACTCCGTCAGAGCCTTGAGATGGCCAACCGAATGGCGCCCCTCCTTGCGCACGCTTCGCGCGTGCAGGGCAATCCGCGGATCGTCAAACGGCTTCTGAATGTCGTCCGCATGCGCGCGTCGATCGCCAAGAAGCGGCGTATGCCCCTTGACGAAGCGATCATCGCCAAGCTGGCGCTGTTCGAGCGCTGCACCGACGCGGTTGCCACCGAAGCCCTGCACGAGGTGATCAGTGTTTCACCGGGCGGCAAGATCGAGTTCCTACCCGCCTTCGAGAGGGGCGAGCCAGTCGAGGAGGGTAAGAGCAAACTGCCAGAAGCCTGGCAAAAGCATTTGCCGTTCGTTGCCGATTGGGTGCGCCTGGAACCGACGCTTGCCGACGTGGACCTCCGGCCTGCGGTCTATCTGGCTCGCGAGACGGTCCCTGTCCGCTTTGTTTCCAGCGCGACCCCACCACAGGTCACCCATGCCATCGACGAGCTATTGCGGACAGCGACACTGTCCTCGCGCGCCGCAGCGAACGCCATCGCCGGTCTTTCCGCGGGACAGGACATCATGGTGATGGAGGGGATCGTTGCCCAGTTGCGCAAGAATCCAGACTGGTCAAAGACGCGATCCGATCTGCGCGGCGCCGTCTTGCTCTCCCGGTCGTCGCCCGACGCCGCAAAAATCCTTTCCCGATTCATCCAAACCGTCCCTCAACATCCACCCTGGATGCGCACGATGCTGAAGGACGAGACTTGGTACGGGAGCTGACAAGATGGGTACCTCGGGATCAAGCAAAGGACCCAAATCCACATCGCCATTGGTTCCGCCAGGTGTGGACGACGAGCCTGGCAAACCGCTCCCATCACCGGAGGGGCAGCGTTTCCGCGGCTTCCGAACCGAATTCGGCCGTGCGGCTGCAGGAGGTGGGAAAGGGGCGCTGAATTCCGCTCTCGGGAAATACGCACGTGACGCAACGCAAGGCAGTACGGTTGGTCCGCGCCGCTTTGGTCCCGCCTACCGCTCCGGTGCGGCGCTCGCCGATACGCTACGTGATCTTGCGCAATTTGGCTCTGGGCTCGCTCCAGGCGGGCTCGACCTCTCAACATTGCAAGGACAGCCTGTCAACGTCGCTGCGCAGGAAATTGCGCGAGCTTTAGCGCCGGAAGGTGCAGACGCCGACGAGGTGTCTGCCGCTATCCAAGAAGCGATAACCGAAGTGCTTCCTGAAGCAGGCGTCTTCGATCCGTCCCTCCTGACGCCGGACACACTCATTCAGATCATGGTAGAGTTTTTCAGCCGCATCCTGTTCATGGAAATCACGGCGACAGCAGGAGACGCTTGGAACAAGGCGCCCGATGCGCAGCACGCCACGCAAACCGAAGCCGATCTGCTGGAATTGATCCGCGTGGTCGTCGACAAGCACTTCTCGCCCCGCCTGGCGCAAGGACTAGCAAACGCCAACCGCGAAGAGTTTCGCAAGCTCGAGCGCCAAGCCATGGATGAGGTCTGGCGCGAGTGGGAAACCCTGCAATGAACCGATTGATCTTTCACGTTAATCGGGACAGCATCCCCGAGGAGCCGGATGGGAATATCCACGTCTGGCTCTACGGGCCGAGCCCTCCTTTCTTGCATGCCGCAAGCGTGGGTGCGCAAGCACTCGACGAAGCATCCCGTTTGACGCTGAGACCAAGCCCTGCTGCCATTGACTTCATGTCGATCGCTATGGCGGTCACAGCAGCCGACACCTTCGTGCCAAGGTCCGACGCACGCGGCGGCTGGAGCCGCGATTTCGAAATCGTGTTGCCTCTCGCAAATCCCGATCCTTGGAACGCACTGAAGCCGAAACTGCAGTCGGCGCTGCGGTTCCTAAGCTCGGATACGTGGGAGTTTGAGTTTGCGGGGCATGGAGTTCAGCCCCCACCGGTTAGCCTTATCAAGAGTCGCCAGCGTGTTGTCGACCTGTCCCAAGTTGATTGTGTTTCACTCTTCTCTGGTGGGCTCGATAGCGCGATCGGAGTGCTCGACCTTTTGGCCAAGAGTCACCGGCCACTCCTCATTAGCCATGCTTACGCAAAAGATGCGCAGAAACAGGATGAGGTCGCTCAGCTCCTGCCATCCCATTGTCAGCGGGTTTCTGTGAATACGTATCCGACCTGGAGTGGCGCCGATGATGACAGCATGCGTACGCGAAGCTTCCAGTTCCTGGCGCTTGGGACTGTAGCCGCCGAGGCGGTGGCCGCGTATCGCGGAGGACCCAAGGCGGAGCTCTATGTCTGCGAGAATGGGCTCATCGCGTTGAACCCGCCACTAACACCTCGCCGGATGGGGTCGCACAGCACCCGCACCGCGCATCCACATTTTCTTGAAAGCATTCAGTCGCTGCTCGATGCCCTTCACGTGCCGATACAGATAGTCAATCCTTATCGCCACCGAACGAAAGGGGAGATGGCGCTGCCCTACGCGAACGATCCCAATTTTCGTGCATTCGCATCCTCAACTGTTTCATGCGGAAAGTGGAAGCGCCGAAACCAACAGTGTGGACGCTGCGTCCCATGCCTCATCCGCCGTGCGTCACTACACGCCGCCGCTGTTGTCGACGATACTGACTATCAATTTCCGGACCTCCGCGCCGTCATGGACGATGAGGAGGGGCGCGACGATCTCGTTGCGGTTCAGGCGGCGCTGATACGCGGAAGCCCTCTTGAAGTAGAGCTGATGAAGGCAGGGCCTCTGCCGACGGAAGCAGTGGAACGCAAAGCCTATATAGATGTAGCTGCGCGCGGGCTGAGCGAGTTGCGGGCCTATCTGACGAGCGAGGGGTTTGCAGTTTGATCGACTTTCACTGTCATCTTGACCTTTTTGACGACCCGGAGGCCGTTGCTTCAGAGTGCGAGAAGGCAGGCGTGTTCGTTTTGTCAGTCACGACAACACCCAAGGCGTGGCGCAAGACGTCGGCATTGGCAAAAAACAGGCGATATGTTCGCACGGCCTTGGGATTGCATCCGCAGCTCGCGCATGAGCGCTCAAGCGAAGTCCCGTTGCTAGAGGCGCTTTTGGGCGAAGCAAGTTACGTCGGCGAAATCGGGCTCGATGGTTCCCCGGCCCATCGACCGCACGCGGAGATCCAGCTCAAGGTGTTCGAACGTGTCCTATCCGCGTCGCAAAGCGGAGGCGGGCACATCTTCACCATTCACAGCCGCGGAGCCGCAGAGGCCGTCATTTCGTCTCTGCATCGGCATCGATGCGGGTCAACTGCTGTACTTCACTGGTTTTCAGGCACGCGCGTCGAACTGGATGCTGCCATTGCACTTGGGTGCTGGTTCTCGGTCGGCCCGGCGATGCTACGCAGTGAGAAGGGCCGCCAGCTGGCGGCTCGAATGCCACGGGACCGCTTGCTGACCGAAACCGATGGACCCTTTGCCCTGGACGGCAAAAGGCCCCTAATGCCCACCGATGTCCGTACAGCGGTTACACAAATTGCAAAGCTCTGGTCTACCAGGGAGCATGACGTGCAGTATCAGCTCAACGCCAACTTGAAAGACCTTCTTTCCAGAGTGCCAGATCGTGCTACTCAGGCGCCTGTCTGAGACCGCTCCGACGCATGTCACAATTCGCACAGCCACTGCTTCGGTCGGAGCCGCAGCGCTTAGCGCGAGGAGCAGACGTTGTCCTAGAAGCCGTCGGCAAGACGGTCCTTGCTGCAGGAGGAAAGCTATCTGGCCCTGAAATCGTCGCCGTTATAGAGCGACTTAAAGGAGAGCAGCGGTGCAGCAACTCGATGAGGCAACTGCCATCAAGTTGCTGGACGAGCTGAGCCGGCAACTCGCGCTATACAGCGTCGGGTTCCTCGCCTTCTTCAAAGCGCCGGACGGTTTGGATGGAAAGCCTATGGGAACGGGCACGCTCGTTTCCATCAACGGCGCGAAGGGTATCCTCACAGCAGCCCATGTAGTGGACGCGGTTTCACAGGAAGAGGTCGGAATCGTTCGCATCGGTCTCGGCCCGCATCACCTTCAAAGGTTTAAGCTGGATCTCAAGCTCGCCACCCCGCACGTCCGCAGCACCGATCATCAAAAACCAGAAACGCCCGAAGACCGCGCCCCGGATATCGGCTTCCTGCAACTGCCCCTGCCTGACGCTGCGACGCTTGCCGCTTCCCACAGCTTCTACAATCTCGACATTGCGCGGCCCGACGCCCTAATGGCCCACGAGCTGCCGGACTCGGGTATCGGAGAAGCAGCATTCGGAGTCGTCGCCCAGTGGACCGAAGACCTGTCGCCGCCCGGTACCGATACGAGGCGCAAGGGTGTGAATGCTCTCATCTGCCAAGGCGCTACTTCGAACTGGCGAGACATCGAGGGATACGACATCGGTGATTTCACGCTGGATCAGTCAAGGCGCGGCGCCGCGCTCACCGACTATGGCGGCATGAGCGGCGGGCCCATATGGCGATTTTCGCCAAACAGTTTGAACACCGAATTCGAGAAGGCCTTGGCCGGCGTCATCTACTGGCAGGCCGATAAGGACACGAGCCAGCACCGCATCACCTACCATGGACCCCAGAGCATTCAGAAACTCGCCGACTTTGTCCGAGCTCGCGTCTAGCATTCACAGGAGAGCCCTCGCGCGTTGGATCAAGCTAGGTCAGGCCGCGTAGCTTTAGGCATGCTGCCAATACTCGTCCAGGCTATCGATGGCCCCATCAAGGGCCGCTAGCATCGGGCTCGATCCGGTCAATCTCGGCATCCGCTCTTGCGACGGACCAAGGCGGTCCTGATCTATCGGCGGACCGGTAAGCCGGGAGCAGTTCAACTCATTCTCGGGCATTTGAAGATCGAGAGCACCGTTCGCTACCTCGGAATCGAGGTCGATAACGCGTCCGAGATCGCGGAGAAGATCGACATCGGATGGCCGGTTCACTGCCGAGAGCAGACCTGGTCGGCCATGCTTACGGCGCGCCGACAAAGGATCGGCCGACTTCCGTTATTGGGACAAAGCGCCGTCATCTATTTGACAGGCGGCAGACTCCGGCCGTCAAAGCCGAGGACCGCTTCTGTATACCTGCGGAGGTGGCGGCTCCCTTGTTGGGCCCTTGGCTGCAGGGAGGCTACGGCATCTATTCCTGCTTGCCACCGTCAATCGTGCGGAGCGTTGGCTTGTCGAAGCGCTTCCGCATCTCCTCGAGCCGTTCCTGAGAGGGGAGCTGCGGTACGAGGACGGCATCGGACGGCGCAGGGCCCCTGTCCTTGCCAAGGCCTAAGTGCTTGCCGATCTGAACGAGCGACGGTTCCTTGCCGTGGAGCTTGATCTTGGTGCGCACAACGAGCTTGGCGTCTTCTCCCTTGCCCTCGGTGTATGTCTCGCTCGTCAGCTCCTGGATCGCTGCCCATTGGGCATCGGTTGCGTTCGTCAGATCGACGTAAGCCTGACCGTTCACCGTCTTGGTCGCATAGTGCTTAATGTTTGCGAAGCCGAGTATAGCCAGCTCTTTGATGACATCAGCAAGGGTGATCGACGTATCAGCGACGACGCGCTCCGTCACGGCGCCCTTGAGATGCGCCGAGCGAGCCTTAATGTCGTCATTTGTCGTCAAACGAGCTGCATTCGCCCTGTTGGGCTTGTAGCCCGCTGAGGCATAGGCCTGGGTCGCGGGCTCCCCCCTGAGGAGCGCCTGAACGAAGGCCTCGTGCCGGGGGTTGGGTAGGGGTCGCGTGGGGTCGGGCCTGTTACGCATGACTATACCTATTTCTGGGTGGTCCGGCGGTAGGTTGCCGGCGACCGGCGATGAATTTCAGGGGTCATCCCCCATGGATGAATTGCTCGACGTCGTCGGTGCTATCGGAGGCGGGAGATCGTCGCGTGGTGGGTCCCGTAGGACTTGCCGATGGCCCTGGCGCTCTCGCCGGCCTCGAGCCGTCGCAGTGCCTCGGCCTGCTGGTAAGGGGTCAACTTGGGTTTGCGCCCGAACCTGGCCCCGCGCGCCTTGGCGGCATCCAGGCCATCCCGAGACCGCTTGACGATGCGCTGACGCTCGTCCTCGGCCATGGCACTGAGGAGCGCAATCAGGCCTCGGCCCAAGGGGGTGGTGAGGTCCAGGTGCGGCTTGTCCAATACTTGCACGAAAGAGCCGCGAGCGTGGATGCGCTCGATGATCGCGATCCCGTCCAACATCGACCGCGTGGCCCTGTCCCACTCCGCTACCACTAGGATGTCGCCAGTCCCGAGAGCGTCGATAGCCTTTTCGAGCTGAGGCCTGCCTCTCGTAGCCTTACCGCTCGCCTTCTCCCGGAAGATCAATTCGCAGCCGGCAGCCCTGAGAGCGGCTATCTGCCGGTCAAGGTTCTGAGAAGCGGTGGATACCCGCGCGTAGCCAATTTTCTGCATCTAGTTTCGCACCAAGTTTCTATCCAGGCTCAGAACTTGATTTTGTTGAGGGCCGGCGAGTGGATAGAAAACCCTAGGTCTCGCACCATCACGCTCGCCAGCGCCTTGCTTCAACCATTGATATAATGGTACCGTGATGTCATGACAAAGTCAAATCGTGGTACCATAAAACAGCGCGGAAGACCTGCGAGCACGGGGGTGGGCACCCAAGTAGGTGCACGTTGGCACGACGCAGAGCTTGCTGGGATCGATAACTGGCGCCGCGCGCAGGAAGACATCCCCAGCCGTGCAGAGGCGATCAGACGGCTTGTCAGGGTCGCGCTTGATGCCACGGGCAAGAAGGGGAGATGAGTGTGGAGGTAGCACTTGCTGAGGCGAGCCGTTGCTCAGTTGCCCAGTTGCTCAGTTGCTCAACGGCGGAGCCAAGGATGTCTGGTCGCGAGCCGGAGTGGAGGTCAGACTAAGAATTGTGAAATAGCGAGAAGGCATAAATAAAGCGAGCCCCGCAGCGGCTGGAACCGCGGCGGGGCTCTTGAACCGACATCCTCTTCCAAGGAGATCGATCCCGATGAGTAATTTTGCACGGCATCGCGGCAAGCGCGGAGCCAAAAGTTTCCGACGCAACTATTTCAGGTGCTTACCTGGTCCAGCCTCTTCCCATCTCTCAACGGGGGCGGCCCATGATTAGTCACGTGCCCGGTCCGTTGGACCGACTTATCAGCCGCCTACGGGCGCGTTGGGAATGCTGGCTAGATAACATATTTACGGATCCACCCATGCCGCCGGCGGCCGGTCCACCGGTGGTCCAAGCTGCTGGGGTGGTCAAGGACGGGCCGAGAGGCCTACCGGCGGTTATCGCAGCAGCTCTGCTGGAGGGCCGCGCTACCGGTTCACAGCGCGCCATCGCCCGCCGGTTCAACACAAGCAAGAGCACGGTCCAACGCGCCCACGTCCTGGTCCGGGAAATGGCAACGGCGTAGTCAAAAAGAGGGGCGGTCCAAGCCTGGACCGTCTCCCCTGCTAAATTTCCTTCTCGTCACGCCCTGACAGTCGTAACGATTGATCTACGCCGCGGTGCGCGACATCCCCTCGCAGCGGGCGTCCGGGAATCGCGTCGGCGGCGTTGATCTTGCGTGCTGAACCGAGCTCGACTACAGCGGGTGGTCATAGCGAGAGGCCTATTCCGATCGTTAGGTTGCCGGCGGCAACGGGGGGATGCCATGGAAAGCGCGCTGGGCGCACTCCTTGAGAATTTCCGTGCTTCGGCCAAGTCCGAGCGCGAGAAGGGAATGTATTTCGAGGAGCTGATCACCTGCTACCTGCGGAATGAGCCCCGTTACCGGGATCTCTATGACGTGGTTTGGCCCTATGCCGATTGGGCGCACGCGCAAGGCCACGACGGGCGCGACGCCGGCATCGATCTTGTCGCCCAGACGCACGGCACCGGCGAGTACCATGCCATTCAGTGCAAGCTCTTCGACCCCGAATACCGCCTGCAGAAGGCGGACATCGATAGCTTCTTCACTGCCTCCGGCAAGAAGCCCTTCACTCAACGCGTCATCGTAAGCACGACTGATCATTGGAGCGATCATGCGGAAGCGGCGCTTACAGGTCAGCAGCCGCCAGTGCACAAGATCGATCTTACTGCGCTTGAGGAAAGCCGGATTGATTGGTCGAAATACGCGCCAAAATCCAAGCCGGTCCTGAAATCCAAGAAGGAGCTGCGCGAGCACCAGACCAAGGCACTGAAAGCTGTCGTAGACGGATTAGCCTCCGTGGACCGCGGCAAGCTGATCATGGCATGCGGTACGGGCAAAACCTTCACCAGCCTGAAGATTGCGGAGAAGATTGCGGGGGCCGGTGGCCGGGTTCTGTTCCTGGTGCCCAGCCTCAACCTTCTTTCGCAGACTTTGACCGAATGGTCGCAAGAAGGGGCCGTCCCGCTGCACTGCTTCGCGGTCTGCTCCGACGCCGACATCGGCAAGAAGCGGAACAAGAACGACGACACCGTTGAAACCTTCGTGCACGAGTTGCGGTATCCCGCCACGACCAATGCCAAGAACTTCGCCAAGGAGATGACCTCCCGACACGACGACGAAAGCATGTCCGTCGTCTTCAGTACCTACCATTCAATTGCGACGATCAGTGAGGCGCAGAAGAAGCACAAGCTTGCCGATTTCGATCTGATCATCTGCGACGAGGCGCATCGCACCACGGGCGCAACTTTCGAGGATGAGGACGAAAGCGCCTTCATCATGGTCCACGATGAAAAGACTATTCGTGGCAACAAGCGCATCTATATGACGGCCACGCCGCGCATCTATGGCGACGCGGCCAAGGCGACAGCCGAAAAAGACAATGTCGCGCTATGCTCGATGGACGATGAATCTCTCTTCGGCAGAGAGCTTCACGTCCTGACGTTCTCCGACGCGGTGCAGCGCGGCCTGCTGGTCGATTATAAAGTGATCGTGCTGGCGGTTCAGGAAGAGCATGTCAGCCGCCGGCTGCAGGAACTGCTGAGGGACGGCAACAACCAGATCAAGGTTGACGACGCCGCCAAGATCATCGGCTGCTGGAAGGCCCTTTCCAAGCAGAACCTGACACCCCTGGAAGGCGACACCGCCGCCATGCGCCGCGCCGTCGCATTCTGCCAAGTGATCGAGGTACAGAAGGGGGCAAAGACCCACAAGGTCAGCTCCAAGAACATTGCTGGGATGTTCCAATCGGTTGTGGAAGCCTATCAAAAAGCTGAGCTGGAGGCTGGTGTCGAGATTGAGCCCAGCATGCGCCTCAAATGCGAAGCCGCGCATGTAGATGGCAGCATGAATGCCAGCGAGAAGGAAACGAAGCTCGCCTGGCTGAAGGCTGATCCCGGCGAAGACACCTGCCGAATCCTAAGCAACGTTCGGTGCCTGTCCGAAGGCGTTGACGTTCCCGCGCTTGATGCCGTGGTGTTCCTGACACCGCGCAATTCGCAGGTCGACGTGGTGCAATCGGTCGGCCGAGTCATGCGGAATGCGCCGGGCAAGACACGCGGCTATGTTGTCCTACCGGTCGTCATCCCTGCAGGGATGGAGCCGCATGAAGCACTGAGCAACAACCAAGTGTACCGCGTCGTCTGGCAGGTTCTCCAGGCCCTGCGGTCTCATGACGACCGCTTCGACGCGATGATCAACAAGCTCGACTTGATCGGCAAGGACACCAGCAAAATGGAGGTCATCGCGGTTACCGACAAGATTCAGCGCAAGCAGAGCAAGTCGGGAAGCGCCGGCGCAGCCGGTAAAAATACCTTCGGCATCGGAACCCCCGCGCCGAAGAAGGTAGGGTTAGACGCACAGGGCAAGCTGCAGTTTGAAATCGGCGAGGTGGAACGTGCCATCTACGCCAAGGTCGTCCAGAAGTGCGGGAACCGGCTCCACTGGGAAGAGTGGGCCGCCGACATCGCCAAGATCGCCCAAACCCACATCGACCGCATCCAGGGCATTATTGAGAATCCGAAGAACAAGGCTGAGCGGGCTGCCTTCGACAAATTCGCCGAGGAGCTGCGCGACGACCTGAACCCCAGCATCGGTGACGACGACATCGTCGAAATGCTCGCTCAGCACCTGATCACCAAGCCCGTCTTCGAGGCCCTGTTCAGCGATTACAGCTTCGCCAGCCACAATCCCATGTCGCAGGCCATGCAGAGCGTGCTGGACCTCTTGCATGAACATCACCTCGACAAGGAAGCCGACACGCTCCAGCGCTTCTACGACAGCGTGAAGATGCGAGCGTCAGGCATCGAGAACGCTCAAGGCAAGCAGCGGATCGTCATTGAGCTTTACGACAAGTTCTTCCGCAATGCCTTCCCGAAGATGACCGAGCGACTGGGCATCGTGTACACGCCGGTCGAAGTCGTCGACTTCATCGTCCACAGCGTCAACGACGTGCTTAAATCCGAATTCGGACAGACGCTGGGGAGCGAAGGCGTTCACATCATAGATCCCTTCACGGGAACCGGCACCTTCATCACGCGCCTGCTGCAATCGGGCCTGATGAGTCCCGCCGAGATCAAGAAGAAGTACGCGAACGAGCTGCACGCCAACGAGATCGTTCTCCTGGCCTACTACATCGCCGCCATCAACATCGAGGCTGCCTATCACGACATCGTCGGCGGAGTGTACAAGCCGTTTGAAGGCATCTGTCTCACGGACACGTTCCAGATGTACGAGAAGGAGGATTTGATCGACGCCATTCTTGTCGACAACAGCAAGCGCCGCAGGCTGCAGAAGAAGCTCGACATCCGCGTCATCATCAGCAACCCGCCATATTCGGTTGGCCAACGCAGTGAGAACGACAACAACGAAAACATCGAGTACGCGCACCTCGACGAACGCATCGCTGCGACCTACGCCGCAAGATCGAGCGCTGTTCTCTCCAAGGGCCTCTATGACAGCTACGTACGAGCCATTAGATGGGCCAGTGACCGCATCGGAAACAGCGGAGTGATAGGTTTCGTAACGAACGCAGGATTCTTGGATTCCAGGACATCCGATGGACTAAGAAAATGTTTGGCAGACGAGTTCGCAAATATTTTCGTGTTTCACCTTAAGGGCCTAAGAGGGCAAAAGACTTCTGGTGAGAGAGCAAAGCGCGAAGGTGGACAGATCTTTGGTCTCGCAAGTGCGGCCAGCATCTGCATCACTATACTTGTCAAGAATCCTCTCGCCCTGAAGAAGGGCCAAATTTTCTTCGCCGAGGTCGATGACTACCTCAGCCGCGAACAGAAGCTCAATTTGCTCAACGAGCGCCGTAGCTTAAGTCAAGTGCCACTGGAATTCTGGAAGACAATCACTCCAGATAGACATGGCGACTGGATCAAGCAGCGCGACGATAGTTTTTCGGCACACATCGTCGCCGGTAACAAGAAGGGTGAAGGGCCTAAGGTATTTGAGAACTTCTCGCTCGGTGTGGTCACGAACCGCGATGCCTGGTGCCTAAACGGATCGAAATCTAAACTCAAGGAGAACATTTCGGGTTTGATCGATGCGTTTTCGGGCGAGCGGCGCCGCTTCGTCCGCTCCTATCCAGATGTCGCCGCACGCCGCAAGATCGTTGACGATTTTGTGGATGCCGATCCAACCAAGATAGCTTGGACCCGCGCCCTAAAGCAGGACCTCGTGAAGGACAAGGCCCTTGAATTTGACGCATCAGCTCTCGTCGTCGGGCTGTATCGTCCGTTCACCAAGCAATGGATGTACTTCAATCGCCGTCTCAATGAGATGGTGTATCAGATGCCCTATTTTTTCCCTGACGCAAAGGCTGAGAACATTGTCATTGGCGTATCTGCCTCTGAGTCTCGCAGTGCTTACTCAGTTTTGATCACCAACAGGGTCCCTAGCCTTCACGCGGTCGATATGGTGGGCTCGCAATATTTTCCCCTCTACCTGTACGATGCGGCCGAAGGCGATGGCACAGATGCGGAGGGCAACCTGTTTGCCGCGGCTGAGGGGGAAGAGAAAGCCAAAACCCCCTCGCGCCGCGACGCCATCACGGACGAGGGGCTGGCGCACTTCGCGGAAGCCTATCCCCGCGATAAGATCAGCAAGGAGGACTTGTTCTATTACGTCTATGGCCTCCTGCATTCGGAAGACTACCGCGAGCGCTTCGCTGACAACCTTGGCAAGGAGCTGCCTCGAATCCCGCGCGTGAAGATGGCTGCGGATTTCTGGGCATTCAGCAAGGCCGGCCGCGTGCTCGCTGAGCTTCACATCAACTATGAGAACGTGCCCATCTATGCCGCCGCCAAAGTCGCCGGCGGCGGCAAGCCGGGTGATTATAGCGTCGTGAAAATGCGCTACGGCAAGGACAAGGACCGCACCACGCTTCACTACAACGACAAGATCACCGTCACCGAGATTCCGCTGGATGCCTACGATTACATCGTGAACGGCAAGCCCGCACTGGACTGGGTGGTGGAGCGCCAGGGTGTAAAGACAGATGCGGATAGCGGCATCGTGAACGACGCCAACGATTGGGCCGTCGAGACCATGAAGAACCCGAAATATCCTCTAGAGCTGTTCTTGCGCGTCATCACCGTCAGCTTGGAGACCATGAAACTTGTCCGGTCTCTACCCAAGCTCGAGATATTGGAAGCAACGGCAGCACAGACAACCTAGCGCGGCTGAGCGCAACAATTGAGAGGCCGGACATGTCTAGGCTCGATCCTGTGTTTTGGGGGATACACGCTGGCAGAACCGGCGACGCCGATGAGCTCTTTCTTCGCGGCAACTGTGTCGCCATCGGTTGGGCCGACCTGGGCAATCTTTCGGCGATCGGAGCAAACAGAGAAGCCTTCAAGGCGAAGGTCATTTCAACTTATGCCGACATCAAGCCCGGGGCCGTACCGCAGGCGGCCGGGCAGCCATTCCGTTTTGTCCACGAGATGAAGGTAGGCGACCTCGTCATCTATCCTGCCAAGCAAAGCAGACAAGTTCATATCGGCCGCGTTGAGGGCGAATATGAATATGACACTGGGGCGCCGGCCGGGTATCCGAACCGGCGCAAGGTAACGTGGCTGAAGTCGGCACCGCGCACGCATTTTAGCCAGGGTGCCCTATACGAGATTGGCTCTGCGCTCAGCTTGTTCCAGGTGCGAAACTTTGCGGATGAATTCCGGGCGCTCGTTGATGGCAAGGCACCGGAGACCGTAGTCTCCGCCGCTGACGACTTGACCGTGGCGCGGGTTGCAGAAGATATCGAAGAGACGACGAAGGACTTCGTCCTCAAGCAGCTCGCCCGTGACCTCAAGGGAACCGCGTTCGAAGGATTCGTGGCGCACCTACTCGAATGCATGGGATACCACGCGCGGCTTGCCCGGACGAATGAGCCCAGCGTCGACATCATCGCCCACAAAGACCACCTCGGCATTGAACCGCCTATCATTAAGGTTCAGGTCAAGAGCGGTGACGGCTCAGTCTCGGACCGTGACGTCTCAGCGCTCTTTGGCAAACTTGCCCCCGGCGAGTACGGCCTATTCGTTACGCTCGGAGACTTTTCAGCGGAAGCTCTGCGATTTGAAAGGAGCAAGAGCAATCTCCGTGTCATAGATGGCGAAGAGATCGTTCAGCTCATTTTTGAAAACTATGAGAAGTTCGACACGCGCCATAAGGGCTTACTTCCTTTGCGAAGAGTCTACATTCCCGAGACATCGGCCGCGGAAGGCGAATAGATGCCGGGCCAAACCAGCTACGCTAGCGCGTCGCAGATTTCTCGATGCTAACAAGAGAATGCCGCCGGCGCGTCGCGAAGCGCCGCAGGCCTTGCTACATCCGACAGAGAAGTTCAGGTCGGTTTAGCCTACAGGTCGATCATGACGCCTTTTCACGCTGCCCGCACCCTCACCCAGGACATTAAGGCGCTGTTGCGCGAACTAACCGACGTGCTGAGTCGGCCGCAAGGTGATCGCCTGCGCGACGACGGAGACCTCTCCATGCCGATGGTGATGGCCATGCTCGATTATCCGCAAGCTGACCTTGAAGCCATCGAGAGCGATGTGACGGCGTACCTCTCTGCCGCCCTGGCGCAGGTTGAATCCATCAATGCGGACGAGGGAGAGTCATTCTGGGAGGACCCGGCCCACGATAGAAGTCCCTTTATGTTGCGCATCTCTATCAGCGCGGCGTTGCCTAACGTCGAAGGTGCACGCTCTGTCCTCAGACGTTTGCGCAGTCTCATCAAGGTCAAGGTGCAGCGGATGCGCTCGCTCACCGCCGCTGCTCAGGCCGCGGCGGCGCAGGCTCTGAGTTGGATCGGGAGCATCATGGGCTGGCTGAAAAGCCTCTCCGCTCAGCTTTGGTCCATGCTGGCAAATCTTCTGACGCCAACGCAATGGAAGATGTCGGGAAAAGTTGGAACCGGGGTTCTGGGACTTATCGACGTCGGCGTCGAGATTACCTTCGGCGACGGCCAACGGCCCGGCGCCGCCAAAACCTGAGATAGGGGTGCACGCATGAGCGGCATTACTGTTTGGATCGCGTACAACACGGACGACGAATGTTTTGCGAGCCACGAGGGGGCCGAAGAAGCGCTTGATGGTCTCGTGGAAAGCTCTGGTCACGGCGAAGGAGTGCGGGTGATCGAACTGAGGCTGACTCTCCCGAGTGTAAAACCATTGGCAGTCGAAGCCGTCATTCCTGAGCGTGACGAGCCGGTCACGATCAGAATTGCATAGCGTCGTATGAGTCGACTTGGGGAGATCAAAGCCGAAGATGACTTGCTCTACCCACGACACGCTGGCTCGATTGTTGCTTGAGGCAGGTCAAAGCGTTCTTCTGAATGGTTCCGAAGCGGGTGAGGACTTAGTTCGCCGGCGCTGGCCCCATCTGAAAGCTACCCGAACTCGACGGACGATCAGCGATCGGCAGAAATTGAAGATCTTCAAAGCTGATGGCTTCCGCTGTCGCTACACCGGCGACCTCCTATTTTTCTCCGGCTATCTCACTGCACTCTCAGCGCTTTGGCCCGAAACGTTTCCTGCCCATCCGCACGGCAAATCTGATGAAGCTCATGAGGCATACTGGACGCACTTTGCGAGCGTCGAGCATCTCGATCCAGTTTCGATGGGAGGAGCCGAGACTGAGGACAACTGGATCACGACGAGTATGGCTCGGAACCAGGTTCGCAGCCGCTACAGCCTTGAAGCACTCGGCTGGAAGGTGTTGCCTCGAAATCCGATGGCTGATTGGGAAGGTGGCGTAAGGGCCTTTCTAGAGATTCTTGACGCGTACCCTAGCGCTCTTGCTGGAGTGAATGGTCAATATTTGAAGCGCTGGCGAGCAGTTGTCATCGCAGGGTAAGCGGTTTGACCGCTCATTCGAATGGTCGCTCGATTGACGGTCAACATTTGTCATCGGCGTTGCCGACATAGCGCGATTGGTAGCGCTCCGAGGGGGTCTTCCAATTTAGGAAAAAGCGCATCGGGTCGACGGATCCGAGAAGCTGTCGGGCGAGCGATAGTCGTTCGAACGCGGCCTTCTTTTCCTCGTCCGATAGCTTTGCAACACTCTCTTCAACTCCCAGAAGGAATTGCTCGACGCTCTTAACGCTGGCCCACTGCTGAATAATTTGCGCAAGGTGTTGGTGGCTGTCTTTGATCGATTCCGCAATCTTACGTCGATCCTCTTCTCTTTCGTGTCTCTCGATTACTGCTAAGTGCTCAAGGCGCTCCGCCTCCGCCACGCGTTTCGCTTCCGCCAGCTTTTCCGCTAAGGTGACGGCCGATCCTCCGATGGTCTTTAGGATGGCGCGTAACGAACTCTCAAGTGGGGATTTCGGCGTCTCCTGCCATTCCGTTGTCCAGGACACCCTCCAGGAGGGGCAATAAGCAACAAGGCGCAGTCGGCCGGACGGTAGGGATTGCGTAGTGGTCCACGTGCGGTCGACGTAGTGCCGCGAGGCTTTGGGGGACTTGTAGTCAGCATCTCGAACGTATTTGCCATTAACGTAACGCATGAGAACGTCTTCGGACATCTCGATGATGGCAAGTCCGATGGCCACTTCTTCAATGTAGACGACGGTTGGTGCTCGTGGCGTCCAAATGCTCGGATAGCGGTGCCTTTGTTGCTTACTCCGCGCCTCGTGTTCGTTGATTTCGATCCGGTACAAGCCCTGATTTGAGGCCACCATCACGCGATGTCCGGCCGCTTCAAGAGCGTTGAATAGGGTACTGGCGAAGCCGAATGCTTTTTCGAGGCACGCCTTAGATGACGTGATGTCGACCAGGAGCTTCTTGTAGGGCTTCAGGTAATCGCCGTCTTCAATCGGGCGGCTATTGTCAAAGTGTTGTCGCGCGCTGGTGATCAACCAATGGGTGCGAACCTGTGATCGTGATTGACGATCTCCCTCGTATTTCTGCGGGCGTCGTAGGTTTGCAGCAGGACTGAGCTCGCCGCCAGGTTCCCAAGAGAGTTGGTCGCCAGGGTGCGGTTCCCGCAATGGAATGCGCGGTGGCGCTGCATCAACGACCAGCTTGGCCCAATAGCCTCTCCCGGGCCGGGGCACATTTAATGCGGCACAGACCCGGGCCAGATAGCTGCTGGACACCTCGAACTGCTTAGCGACTGTTGTCATAGGGCTGGACCACACCAGCTCGTAGAGCTCCTGCCTAGACACCATGGCGATCTTCCTCCAGCGGTATCAACTGGACCTTGGTTGGTCGGGGAAAAGAGCTAAGAATTCGAGCCCAAATATTTCACAACGTGGTCGACCAGCTCCAGCATGTCGTTGGTTGACAGCTGGGCGCCACGTTCCGCGGCCTCGCGCCGGAATTCTAGCGTGTCCGATCCCGCGAAGATAAAGAACGGGACCCCGCTACCGCTGTCACGCACCAGCTTTAGCAGACGATAGCCGGCGCGTATGTCGTCGCCGCGGCCCATGTCTGAGATCACGAGGTCGAACTTTCGGCGCTGGAACGCCACCATGGCGGCCTCGGTGTTGGTCGCCTGCTCTATGTCCAGCCCAAACTTCCTGAGCGCCCTCACCGCGAGTTCATTGTTTGCCGGGTTATCGTCGACCCAGAGAATGGCCTTGCCCGTCAGGTTGTTAAACGTTTCCGGGGTGAAGACGCGGTCGACAGTCGCGCGGATGAGGGGAACATCGACCTTCTCTCCTGAGGTGGACTGCCACGCCCGACTGGCCGTGGCGGTGGCAATGATTGCCTCCTCTTTCATCATCCGGAAGCTGAAGGGGCCAACGGAAAGACTCTCGACGCGGCTCTTTCGAAGCGCAATGACCAGTAGAAGGAGGGCCAGGAGCCAGGCGAACAGGTTGACGACCGAACTTACGGCCTGCGCCACCTCGAAATACGGCTTGTGGGCCTGCACGAATGAAAGCACGTTTTCCATGAGCTTCCCCCAGGAGCTGCTCGAGCAGCTATCTAGCCGTTTTCTGCCCCCCGGCGTCACCGATCGAGATCACGCGGTCTGCTTAGGGCCATCCGGCTCCGGATCTCAATTTCTCATACGGTTTGATTGCGGGCGAGAGCCTCCCGCCGGCGCCTCTGTAGACTCGGGAGACGTTACTTGTTCGAGCAATGTGAAATGGGCGGCCGAGGTTTGACACTCGCCCAGCTAACGCCTTGAAACATCATGGGCGGCAAAACTGTCAAACCTTGAGCTAAGCGATTGATATCGCTCGCTGGCAAAAGTCCCCTACGGGGCGCCAAAATTAACAGTTATTTTTCAAGTACTTGTTTCGGCTAGCTAAGTTTTCCACAGAGCCTCCACTTTTAAGTGGATAAGGCTGTGGAAGAAATAAAACCACGGTACATTCGACGGTACAGACCCTTTTTGAGGGTGGCTGTACCGTGACCTTTTCCACAGCCCCTCGTCGCGACAATCCGTACACAGATGATATGATGGCTGAATATTAGCTAGATGCATTCTTATGGCACCAACAGAAACAGTCGGAGAGCAGCGCGTCCGTATCAACTTTAATCCGGCCACCTCCGAGCGGGGCGGCGACGTCGCCGACAAGGTCCGCGAGATCAAACAGAAAAGCGCCGAGCTCATCGACCTCTGCGAGGCTCTCAAGCCTAAAGATCCGCGTCTCGCATCACTCGCGCAAACCTCCTACGAGGAAGCGGCGATGTGGGCCGTCAAGGCCGCTACTGCTGCATAATATGTCGACCACCGACAACGACAGTGTCGGAAATCGACATTACCGTCGCGCACTACGAGCGGGTGCGCTCGCTAGCGCCCGTCGACGAACGCGATCGAAAGTCCACGAGACGCTCCGTGTCCAAAGGCTTGCGCGCATGAAACACTCCGCGGCTTGACCTGCCGCCAAAAAAAGAGACCCCAAGCCGAAGCTTGGGGTCTCTCGTGTAGGGCTCGGTCGGGATAGGACGGTCCGTCCCTATGGCTGATAGTCTAATCGCATTACTGGTAGGCCAGCTCCACGCCTTGCGTCTCCGCGATAACACCGGGCCGAAGCCCTATAGCCACTGGCAGTTACCTATCAACTGCTGCCCCGGGTGGCGGTGAACTCCGCACTGATGGAGTTTTCCGGGCCATTCAAAATGAGTTTCAAAGGAACCTCCTTTTGTTTGGCCGTTTTGGAGATAGGGACGCGTACCTCACGCTTCAAGGAGATGACGCCCGGCAGTTTCCCGCCGGGCGCTTCTTCACTTCAGTAGCAGATCGACGAGGATCGCCGTCGCGATAAGTACCCTCGCCACATCTACTATGAGCACTACCTTCACATCCTTCATGGACATGATCCTTGGTAGGCCCAGGCGCCCAGGCCGGGTTAAGGCTGGGTGTGACCGCGGTATTGCTAGCTATGGGAGTGGCGCTCCGAAGAGCGGGGTAGTGGCGCTGGAATTTCGCTTCCAACGAAAGTGCGGTTAGTGGCGCCGAACTATCGCGTCGACGAGGGCGTAATGCATCGCAGTTTACGTCCGCGACGATGACGAACTATCCGTCTAACTGATTTGCCAGCGCGTCTCAACGCGTCTCATGCTGTCGCATGTTCGAGGCACGGTACAAAGCACGGTACAGAGCCCAGAGGGCGAGTAGAAAACACAGAGATTGCAGCAGGTTATTTGACCACTGTGGGTCCCCTACGGGGCGCCATTAAATTCCTGCGACATATAAAGTACTTATGTAGATCAGCCAATCCTCCGCAGGAGCTGTGCGTGATCTTGTGGACAGCGTCGACCGACGCTGGCGGTTCCCGCAACGCCAACTCGGTGTCGCGAGAAATACGGTCCGGCACCCATCAGATGCAAATTGGTCAAGTGCGGAAGCCGCGTACCCACTCTGTGGCGAGCCAAAGCATGAAGCCGATCATGACCCAGGCGGCGTTCGTCCCGAGGCTATAGTTGGCAAGGAACGAGGGTGGATCGCCCGCCAGTATGCGCCACACAACGTAGGCCGTCGTTCCCAGGTAGACGGCCCAACCCAGCACCAGTCCCGCGCCGATCAACTTCCGCAAGGTGATACACCCTCCGCCGGGCGAGAGGCGACGCTAGCGCTCCTCGGTCTTACCGCTTCTGCACGTAGGGCAAGCGCTCTTGCTTGATGCGTTCGCACGAGGTGCGCCACGCTTCCTTCGTCATGTGAGTTCCAGGATCCCAGCTATTCATGCAGGCCTCCATTGACTGCGTAGCAAGGGACCTTTCCTGCCCACCTTCGTCGGGAGTCGCGGTCTCTGCCTGCGAACTTGGCGAGGTCTCTCCCACCAAGATCACCTGTCCGTCGGTCGCGAGGTCGCCGAAGGGTAACGCCGCTACCGATCCGCTGCCCGCGCCGACGGCCAGCAGCGCCATGAGACCCCAGATCGTACTTCTAGACATAGCGGATGCTCCTAGTGACCTTCGAGGAAGATGTAGTTCTGCCAACCCCGCATGCGCAGCAAGATCCGCCGGATAATCGCGAAGTGATGCCAGTAAGGGGTATAGAGGGCGACCTGGGCGGCAGCTCCACCGGGGATGTTGTAGGCGGACATGTCCTGTCGGACCTCGATCACCGCCACCGCGCGGCCGCCGGGCAGCCGTTCACCCATGTCTTGCAATGAGCCGCTCGCTTGAAATTGGCCCGGCGCGATGGCGTCGAGGACGCGTACCACTTCCCCCTTAAAAACCCGTCCCGGAACTGCATCAAAAGCAATCTCCGCCTCGTCACCCGGGCGCACCCGCTGCAGAGCGTTCTGCTGAAAACCCGCGGCGAGCGTGCGGTCGTCCTCGTGCACAAACACCATGACCGGCCGAAGCGGTGCAGGAACAACGTACATGCCGGGTCGCAACGCCAATTGCGTAACAAACCCCGGTCCCGGTGCGCGCACGGTCGTCATCTCGAGGTCGAACTCGGCATCGCGCAAATCCGCGCGCAACTTCGCCACCGAGGTATGAACGCCGCCGATTTCGGACTGATAGGTGACGCGCGCCTGCTCCGCCTTGGCTTCCGCCTGCTGCAACGTGCCTTCTGCGGCGAGATAGACTCCGCGCCTGTTTTCTACGTCGGCCACAGAAAACGGCAGATCGCGCCCGGCAGCGCGCGCATTCTCGTTGCCTTGGCTGAAACGTCCATAGGCGGCCTTCGCACGATCGCGTTCTGCTGTGGCCGAGGCCACGACCGCCTGCGCGGAATCGAAGCCGGCCTTGAGCTGCGCTACGTTCTGCTCGGCTTCCGAGAGCGCTGCGCGTCGCTTGTCGACTTCAAACTGATAGGGCGCCGGATCGACACGGAACAACACATCGCCCTTCTTCAGGGGACGGTTCGCCTCGACGGGAACCTCGATAACGCGCCCTCTCACGTCAGCAAGAATTGGAGTCGTCGCAAAGTAGATGCGCGCATTGTCCGTGAAGGGGTGGTTGTAGTTCATCACCAGAAGGATGAAGCCAATGAGGGCAATGCCGCCGAGGACCGCAGTCGGCAGCGTCCACTTGTTCACCGGAATCCGGAAGATCTTAAAAATGGCGACGCATATCGCCGTGTAGGTGAGGATGAGGAGTAGCTCCATCACCGCGCTCCCTGATCCACGCGGCGTTCGAGCTCCGCGACGCGCGCCCGCAACGCCTCGATTATATCGGGCTCGATCTCGGCGTGTCCGTTACCCGCTTGCGACTTCTGCTGCACGCCCCAGCCGCGGTCGGGGCGGTAGAGCATCGCCCAGATCCACAGGAACGGCCAAATCGCATGCAGGGTGAAGAGGCTGACCCACCCGGCTGCGTGGATCGCGTCCTGGTGCGGATGATCGCGGTGCTTGGCGATTTCGTAGGGCACGTCGTGGATTGCGATGATCCCATAGAACAGCGTTATGAGAACGAAGATCAGCAATCCGAGAGCGAAATAGTTGAGGAACGTATCGAAGTCGATATCGCTGCGGACGAGCAGCGTCACGCCGATGACGAGGACGACAATCGCGGCGAGTGCAGCGATCACCCACTTTTTGAACCAGAAGTGTACTAGCCCGGAGTCCAAGACCCGATCGCGCGACCAACGCGCGTAGTCGGCAAAGGACTTCCGCGAAACGTCGTCTCCGGTCTTCTCATCGGCTTTTCGGAGCACGACACCACTCCCCGACACATGCGGTCGCCAGCCGCTTAGCTTACACCAGCGCGCTCCGACCGATACGCAATTCGGCACGTTAACGCTGGTTCAGTAAACGGAATATTTGCCCTCATCGCGGTTGCTTTTTGTTGACCGGCCGCCACCGTGGGTATGGAGTGCGAGGGGTTCGGATTGTTCACGCACACCCTTCAAGGGAGTGAACCGCGATGCTCCGTACCTCGACTCCAATCACCGATCCTCGCGCGCCGGCACCGGCTTTTCCTCTGGGGGATGCCTGGTCCTATTGGATCGATGCATGCCAACGCTCCCTCCTCTTCTTTGATGTGCTGCAGCAGCGCAGCGAGCGGTATCGCGAGCACGCCGCTAAGGTCGCTCCGCATGTTCTGAAGTTCGCGTGCGAGCTTGTCATGGACGGGCGCACTCTCGGGCGCCCGGTCAACTATGTGTTGGTACGGGTCGCGCCTCCCCCCGATGTCGAGATCGATGCCACCAAGCGCCCGTTCGTAATCGTCGACCCACGCGCCGGACACGGCCCGGGCATAGGCGGCTTCAAGCCCCAGAGCGAGATCGGCGTTGCCTTCAAGGCCGGGCATCCCTGTTACTTCATTGGGTTTCTGCCGGAGCCAATTCCCGGTCAGACGATCGAAGACATCGTGCACGCCGAGGCCGCTTTCCTCGAGCGGGTGATCGAGCTGCATCCAGATGCAGATGGTAAACCTGCCGTCGTCGGCAATTGCCAGGCGGGATGGGCCGTGATGCTCGTCGCGGCACAACGACCAGAGCTGTTCGGACCTATTATCGTTGCCGGCTCCCCGCTGTCCTATTGGGCGGGCGTGCACGGCGAGAACCCGATGCGGTACACGGCGGGTCTTTTGGGCGGTAGCTGGCTAACGGCCCTGACCGGCGATATCGGCAACGGCAAATTCGACGGCGCCTGGCTCGTGTCGAACTTCGAGAACCTCAATCCCGCGAACACGCTCTGGTCGAAGCAGCACAACCTCTATGCCAAGGTCGACAGCGAGGCGCCGCGCTATCTCGAGTTCGAGCAGTGGTGGGGCGGGCACGTCGTTCTCAACGCAGAAGAGATGCAGTTTATCGCCGACGAGCTATTCATCGGAAACAAACTGGCGTCCGGCGAGATCGCATCCTCTGATGGCACCCGCTTCGACCTGCGCAACATCACCTCCCCGATCATCGTCTTCTGCTCGAAGGCCGATAACATCACGCCGCCGCCGCAAGCGCTCGATTGGATCCTCGAGCTTTACGAAAACGTGGAGGACATCCGCACCCACGGCCAAACCATCGTCTATACGGTGCATCCCTCGATCGGGCATCTGGGGATTTTCGTCTCAGGCTCAGTGGCGAAGAAAGAGCACGACGAGTTCGCCAGCAACATCGACCTCATCGATGTTCTGCCGCCGGGACTCTATGAAGCGGTGATGGTGGCCAAGGATCCCGGGCAGCGCGCCGCGGACTTGATCGGCGGAAACTACCTCGTGCGGTTCGAGGCGCGGACCCTGGATGACATTCGCGCCCTCGGCGGCAATGACGAAAGCGACGATCGCAAGTTCGCGACGGTCGCCCGCGTTTCTGAGATCAATCTTGGTCTCTATAGGATGTTCGTGCAGCCGTGGGTGCGGCTATGGGCGAACGAGGACCTGGCCGTGGCGATGCGGCGTATGCACCCGCTGCGAATCCAGTACGAGATGTTCTCCGCCGAGAGTCCGATGATGAAACCGCTGGAAGCCGCAGCGGACTTGGCACGCGATAACCGCCAGCCCGTCCCTACCACTAATCCATTCTGGCAAGTCCAGGAGCTCCTATCGAGCTGGACCGAAACGTGGCTCGATACCTACCGCCGACAGCGCGACGATTTGTGTGAGGCGACCTTCAATGCCGTCTATGGCTCGCCCGTGTTGCAGGCGCTGGTCGGGCTCAAGGCAGCGGACGGGACGGCGTTGCGCAGACCTCGCAAGGACGCCGCGCATCTCGCGCTTGTAAACCGCCGCATCAAAGAGCTGCGGGATGGCATATCGGCTGGTGGCCCCCGCGAAGCGGCAATCCGCGCCATGCTCTATCTCGGCGAACCCGACGGCGCCTTCGACGAGCGTGGTTTCAATCTCCTCCGGCGCATGCGCGAGGAGGCCGGAAGCGGCATGTCTCTCAGCGAATTCAAGCGCGTCGTGCGCGAGCAATTCTTCATGCTGCTGGTTGAACCGCAGCGCGCAATTGCGGCCGTTCCGGCCATGCTCGAGAAGGACCCCGCACTCGCCGGGCAGATGCGAGCGATGCTGCGGAGACTGATCGAGACTGTCGGGCTGCACACGACAACCGCAGAGGTTCGACTGGCTGCGCTGGAGCACCTACTCGAGCAAAGCGCCGACAGTCCATCATCTCACGAGCTGCAGCATTTCACGAAGCTCCGTCCGCTGCCGCTCCACGGCGGCAAGGGTTCCAAACACAGACGGGCAAGCTAACCCGGGTAGAGCAAGCGAGCACGACCATGGCTGACCTTTTGAAACCTAACGACCTACTGCAAATGGCCTCCGAGGCCGAGCTGGCGGAGATGGAGAAGGAGCGGCGGCTGAAGCAGAAGAAGCAGCAGCAGGAACTCGATCTGCGCGAGGCGTTCATGACACGCACGGTCGCACCCGAAGCTATCGAACGGATCAATCACGCCGTGAGTGTCGCCGCCAAGCGTGGCGAGCACCAGATCCAAGCGGTGACGTTCCCGTGCACCTTCTGCTCGGACGGCGGCCGACGCATCAATATTGCCGACCCAGAGTGGCCCACTACGCTCCAGGGGTTTGCCAAGAATGCCTATGACTTCTTCGACAAGGAGTTGCGACCGCTCGGCTACAAGCTCCACGCCGAGATCATCAGCTTTCCAGGCGGCATGCCTGGAGAGGCAGCGCTGTACCTGAAATGGTGACGGGTAGCCGCGCATCGTCCGCGAAAGAGGATCGGTGCCATGACCAAGAAGGCAGTAGTCTCGCAGCTGCGCGAGCACGATAAGTACGATCGGCTTCTGGCGGCGACTCGAGGACTTCAACCGCTTCCAACGGCGGTGGCTCACCCATGCGACGAGAGCTCGCTCCGCGGAGTCCTCGATGCGGCAAGCGCGAGACTGATCGTGCCGATCCTTGTGGGTCCCAAAGCCAAGATCAAGGCGGTCGCCGAAAAGTTCGGGCTCGACATCTCCGGGCACGAGATCGTCGATGCACCGCATAGTCAGGCCGCCGCCGAGCTGGCCGTCGAACTCGTCCGCAAGGGCGTAGCTGAGCTGCTGATGAAGGGCAGCCTACACTCGGACGAGCTTCTCGGTGCGGTCGCCAAGCGCGAGACGGGGCTGAGGACGGGACGGCGCATCAGTCATGTGTTCGTCATGGACGTGCCCAACCACGCGGAAACCCTGTTCATCACCGATGCGGCCGTGAACATCTTTCCCGACCTGATGGCAAAACGCGACATCGTCCAGAACGCGATCGACCTCTACGCGGGACTGGGCCTCGGCACGCCGAAGGTCGCGATCCTCTCTGCCGTCGAGACCATCAACCCGGGCATTCCTTCGACGATCGAGGCAGCGGCGCTGTGCAAGATGGCCGATCGCGGCCAGATCACCGGCGGCATTGTCGATGGCCCTCTTGCCTTCGACAACGCGATCAGCCCCGAGGCCGCGCGCATCAAGGGCATCGACTCACCGGTTGCCGGACACGCGCAGATTCTCGTCGTGCCCGACCTCGAAGCCGGCAACATGCTGGCCAAGAACCTGACGTTTCTTTCCCGGGCCGATGCAGCCGGAATCGTGCTCGGCGCACGCGTGCCGGTCATCCTGACTTCAAGGGCCGATAACCTCAGAACCCGCATGGCCTCGTGCGCGGTTGCCATGCTGCTCGCTCACAATCGCAGGGCAAAAGAGCCGGTGCGGGCCTGAGCCATGACCGCCGAAACCATCCTTGTGGTGAATGCGGGCAGCTCGAGCATCAAGTTCCAGCTGTTCGAGGTTGGAGCCCGCGACCAGCTTAAACGGCGCTTCAAGGGACAAATCGAGGGCATCGGCGCGCACCCCCACCTGATCGCCAAAAACCCTGAAGGGGAACTGCTGGTCGATGAGACGTGGCCGGGCGCGGAGGTCAATACCGTGCCGGCAGCGCTCGACAAAGTCATCGGGTTCCTGCGCCCGCAGATCGGCGGCAAACTTCCAGCCGTCGTCGGCCACCGTGTCGTTCACGGCGGGCCGGACTACAGCGCGCCGACGGTTGTCAGCGAACTAGTGGTCGACCGCCTCTCGCGCTTCGTTCCGCTCGCCCCGCTGCATCAGCCAAACAACCTGGCTCCAATCAAAGCGATCCTGCAGCGGCAGCCCCAGGTGCTGCAGGTCGCGTGTTTCGACACCGCCTTCCATCGCGGCCATCCTGAAGTGGCGGACCGTTTCGCTATTCCCGACGCGTTCTATGCGGAGGGCGTTCGCCGCTACGGATTTCACGGCCTGTCGTACGAATACATCGCTCGGCAGCTCCGCGAGGTCGCGCCTGAAATTGCCGGCGGCAGGGTCGTGATCGCGCATCTTGGAAGCGGCGCCTCCATGTGCGCGCTCTCGTCGGGAAGAAGCGTCGAAAGCACCATGGGCTTCACGGCCCTTGATGGGCTGCCGATGGGCACCCGCCCGGGGCAACTCGACGCCGGCGTCGTGCTCTACCTCATGAGCGAGAAGGGGATGAGCGCCAAGGAGATCGAGCGTCTCCTTTACAACGACTGCGGGTTGAAGGGCTTATCAGGCATCAGCAACGACGTGCGCGAGCTTCAGGCAAGCGACGATCCGCGCGCCAAGCTAGCGCTCGACTACTTCACCTACCGCATTGCGCTCTTTACCGGAATGCTTGCCGCCGCCATGGGCGGCATCGACGGCTTCGTGTTCACGGCAGGGATCGGAGAAAACGCACCGGCCATCCGCGAGGCGGTCGCGCAGCGACTGACGTGGCTTGGCCTCGAGCTGTCTTCCAAGGCGAATGCCAAGGGCGAGCTCAAGATTTCCCGCAAGCGATCGCTGGTCGCCTGCTACGTCATCCCGACCGACGAGGAGCTGATGATAGCCGAACATGCGCTCGATGCATTGCGCTCGCACGCTGCGGGGGCTGAGGAGAAACGAGCATGATCGACCTCGCTTCGCTTGCCGTGCTGAAGGGAAAGAAGGCGCTCGTAACCGGCATCGCCAATGACCAATCGATCGCCTGGGGATGCGCCAAGGCGTTTCACGCCTTCGGCGCGGACCTTGCCATCACCTACCGCAGCGAAAAGACCAAGCGCTACGTCGACGCGCTCGCCAAGCAGGTCGATGCGTCGATCTACATGCCGCTTGACGTGCAAAAGCCGGGAGAGCTGGAGGTCGTTTTTGACACCATCAAGAAGAAGTGGGGCAAGCTCGACATCATGTTGCATTCGATCGCCTTCGCCCCGAAGGACGATCTGCAGGGCCGCGTCGTCGATTGCTCGAAAGACGGATTCCTGCTGGCGATGGAGCTGTCGTGCTGGTCGTTCATCGGCATGGCCAAGCTGGCCGAGCCGCTCATGAAGGACGGTGGCACGCTCTTCACGATGACGTATTACGGCTCGCAGATGGTGGTCGAGAACTACAACATCATGGGGCCGGTTAAAGCCGCGCTCGAAGCGGTGACGCGCTATATGGCCGCCGAGCTTGGCCCGAAGGGAATTCGAGTGCACGCGATATCGCCGGGCCCACTCAAAACACGCGCCGCCTCGGGACTGAGCGACTTCGACAAGCTGCTGCAAAAGGCCCAGGCGAAGGCGCCTTCGCGGAGCCTCGTGTCGATCGACGACGTCGGCGTCGCCGTGGCGTTTCTCGCGATGAACGGCGCCAAGCTGATCACCGGCGAGACGCTGTACATCGATGGCGGATATCACATCATCGACTGAAGCAGTCAGCTCAGCTCGGGGATATAGCGCAACGGATATGGCTCCTTGCCGGCGGGCGACACATGCCGCTTCGGGAGCTTGGCCTTGGGGAGCGCAACGTCCTTATAAGGAACCTTGCCGAGTATGTGGCTGATGACGTTGAGCCGCGCCCGCCGCTTGTCGTCCGAGCGCGCCACGTACCAAGGTGCCCACGCCGTATCCGTGGCCATCAACATGTCGTCGCGTGCTCGCGAGTAGTCGTCCCAACGCGTGTAGGACTTGAGGTCCATGTTGGTCAGCTTCCATATCTTGCGGCCGTCGTCGATGCGCTCCTCCAGCCGCCTCGTCTGCTCCTCGGGGCTCACCTCGAGCCAGTATTTGAGCAGGATCACACCGGAAGCGATGATCGCCTTCTCCACGCTCGGGACGACGTTGAGAAACTGCTTTGCCTGATCCTCCGTGCAAAAGCCCATCACGCGCTCGACGCCGGCGCGGTTATACCAACTGCGATCGAAGATCACGACCTCGCCGCCGGCCGGTAGATGCGGCAGGTACCGCTGGATGTACATTTGCGATTTTTCCCGGTCGGTGGGAGCGGGGAGCGCTACGACGCGGAAGATCCGCGGGCTGACCCTAGCCGTCAGTGCCTTGATGACGCCGCCCTTGCCCGCACCGTCGCGACCTTCAAAGAGGATGCAAACCTTCCGGCCTTTGTGGCGAACCCACTCTTGCAGCTTAACCAGCTCCACGTGCAGCTTGCGGAGCTCGTCCTCGTATTCCTTGCGCTTCAGCCTCGGCTTAGCGCCCGAGTTGGCCGATTGGCCGCTGCCTTCGGGGTTTCCGGTCTTTTTTCCTTTGAGCTTTTGCATCGGGCAGTTCCTTCTCCCCCAAGGCCAGCAGCTCGCAAGCGCAGTATGCTGACGGAGTGTATGCCGGAGCCAGGCGCTCTGCAAAAGCGATCGGCGCGAAGGGCTAATAGATGATCGATACGCGCAACTATTCTGCGCCCGACAAGCTCAAGGACGGAACACCGGTCACCGTCCGAGCCATACGAGCCGGTGACCGAGAGGTCATCGCCGCTGCATTTGCGGAGCTCGACCGCGAGTCCATCTACACGCGCTTCTTCACCTACAAGAAGCAGCTGACAGAAGCGGAGCTGCGGCAATTGACCGAGGTCGACTTCGAGCACGTGGTCGCGCTCGTCGTGGTCGAAGTCGGCGTCGACGGTGAAACGCTGCTAGGCGGCGGCCGCTACTGTTCCGAACAACCGCTCCACTTGGCCCGTAGTGCGGAACTGGCGTTTGTGACCGGTGACGCGCACCACGGCCGTGGAGTCGCCAGCGTAATCCTCAAGCATCTCGTGCAGATTGCCCGCGACCGGGGCCTAGCCTACCTCGATGCCGTGGTGCTCGCGCACAACCGGGCGATGCTCGCCGTCTTCCAGCATAGCGGATTGCCGATGGATTCTAAGCTCGAAGCGGGCGTGCTGCAGGTTCGACTCCACATCTGAATAGCGCCAGCTCGCGCCGTGCAGTGGTAAGCGTATTGCGCTGAATGTACGGCGAAGCGATGTGCACACCTAAGAGAGAAGCAACACGATCGGAGCGGCTGCTTTGGGTCGGGGAGAAGGCATCGTGGCTAGTTGTGCTCGACGGCAGCTTTTTGGCCATCAGCCGACATTGAGTGGCCATCCGTCGATGTCGTTACGCCATGAATTTCGAAAGGAAACATCCCTGCCAATTCCTTTTTATCCATATATGGAATTCAGCGCAGGCCTTCTCGTCTTCGCGGGCGCGTCAATGGACCGGATCGCCGAAGACTTAACTGTTGGCCGCTCATATTCTTAAGCATTGGCGAATGGGGCCCGAATGGAGGCGGCGTGCCGGACCAGCTCCAACAAGATATTCTGGCTATGGTCGCACGAGGATGCTCTGTGCAAGAGACGGGAGAGCATATCTGTCGTCATGCCGAGCGGCTTGCTGACGGCGTGCTCTGCTCGATCGTCACGGTCGACCACGCTGGCCTCATACATCCTCTTGCCGGCTCCAGCATATCCCCTGCCTACTCTGCTGCTTTGGATGGAATTGCAATCGGGCCAGGGGTGGGCTCGTGCGGAACGGCAGCCGCTCTGCGAAAGCCAGTCGCAGTCGAGGACATATTCAGTGATCCTTTGTGGGCTCCCTATCAGGGTCTCGCCGAGATGCTGCACAAGGCTCACGGTGTCCAGGCCTGCTGGTCAAGCCCAATCATCCAGAGCGATGGTCGGGTGCTGGGTGCCTTCGGCTTCTACTATAAATCCAGACGCGGGCCGACAGCCAAGGAACGGGCAATTGTCGCGAAGTGCGTAGACTTGTGCGCCTTGGTTCTGGAGCGCGACGAGGCCAGGGCCGAAAATAAGAGGCTTACGCATATCGACATACTTACCGGCCTGGGCAATCGCGCGAATTTCATACAGACGCTCGGAGAAGCATATGATGCAGGCAAGAGCCCTCTCGCGCTTCTGCTCATCGACATCGACAGCCTTGGACACGTCAACGATATTTCTGGACAGGCGGTTGGCGATCGGGTGATCCGTAAGATCGGCCAGACGATCGCTCGAATTGCTTTGCCTGGGATGACATTCAGAGTCGACGCGGACGAATTTGCCGTGCTTTTGGAAGGCACCGAGGTTGATCTATCTAGGATCTCGGCGGAGATTTTGCAGGCGGTGAGCGGCGAGGAAACGTCCCAGACTGACCCCCTTCCATTTGCGCCATCCGTTACGTGCGGCGGCACATTCTTGGCAGCAAGCACACCCTGCGATGCTTCCACGTTTCTACAACGTGCTGATCTAGCTCTGCAGCATGCCAAGCAGACTGCACGAGGAAGGTTTGTTCTCTACAATGACGATTTGGCGAGCGCGATAGCTCAGCGGTTTCGAGCCCTGCAAACGGTTACAAGCGCACTGGCCGAAAACCGGATCGAAGCCCACTATCAGCCGATCATCCGACTTGCGACGCGAGAGATCGTCGGCTTGGAGGCTCTTTGCCGCGTGCGCACCCCTGAGGGCAAGATCATTTCGGCCGGACAGCTTGCTGAAGCGATGGAAGACCTCACGCTGGGAAATTTTCTAACCGATCGCATGTTGGCGCTAGTCGCCCGAGATATCAGATACTGGCTCGACCAAGATATCCCGCTCCAGCATGTGGGCGTGAATGTTTCGATGGCGGACTTCCTCAAGGGGAATCTCCATGAGCGCATCGTAGCTGCGTTCAAGGCACACGGCGCACCGCTCGAACACATCGTTCTCGAGGTAACCGAGTCCGTCTACATGGACGGCAGCGATCGCATAGTCGCTCGGGCCATTGAACAACTGCGCGGTGAGGGTTTGCTTGTCGCCCTTGATGATTTTGGGACAGGCTTTGCGTCCCTGACGCATCTGCTCAACTTCCCGGTCGACATGATCAAGATAGACAGAAGCTTTGTCGCCCAAATGGCGACTGGCCGCGGGGAAATTGTCATCAAGGCGCTTCTCGACATGGCAACGGGCCTTGGCATGCGCGTTGTCGCGGAGGGCGTCGAGACCACGGAGCAAGCCATACGATTAGAGCATCTGGGCTGCGTTCATGCTCAAGGCTATCTGTTTGGTCACGCCGCCAGCCGCGAGCAAACAGCCGAGGCGTTCCTACGACGGCCCATTAGAATCTCTGCCTAGTCAGCGATGGTCTTGCGACGGCCTGTCTCGGCCGGAAGCGCACCGCCTGTCCCCAGGTCCGGTGCTCGCGACGTCCCTCGACTATCGTCACTCTCCGCGTTCGCCGGGCGCCCTTCGCCTGGCGCCGACGCGTACCTCGCGAATTGATTCACCCGCACCGAAGCGGCATCGCAAGTGCTTAACAAGCACGTGGCTCTGGCCACGTTTGCGTGATCGCAATCTGAATGCGCTACGCACACTTCACGCCTGCCGCGTCGCCGTTTCGGAAGCGCGGCTTGCCATCAATTCCCGTCATCGTCTGCCACATGAGCCTTCTATGCGCAGGGTCAATTGCCACGCGGCGCGCAGATCGGGCCTGTTTCAAACGCAAAGCGCGCTCGGATTTTTGTGCGCGCGGTGAATTTTGGCTCCACGCGCAACACTCGAAACCTTCAACAGCTCGATTCTGTTGACGTTCGAGGCTCGGGAAAACGCCGGGGGCTAAGAGTGAAACTTTGTTGCGTCGTCTAGGAACACTGCCGCTAGTTCCCTTGCACCCGCTTTCCTAGGGTCCCCATGCCACGACCGCGAGGGCGGACGCTGAAGTCAGCGCCCGCAATAGGCGCCAACGGTGCCTGCCGCGCTGTTCCTTAATGGCAAAGGAGAACGAGCTTTCGCATCGCTGAGATCGCCGGGCGCCGTGGGAGCGGCACACCTCGACGGGCGGGAAAACTGAAAGCACCGAATCTGCGTCCCGGCTCGAATTGCCGCTGCTGGGAAGGGACGTGGCATGTCTGCAAAGAGGAGAGGAAACCAACATGATACGTAGTTCGGTTCTCCTGCTATCCGGCTTGTTATTGGCCGGTACGGTGGGAATACCAAATCCAGTGGTCGCCGAAACGGCGTCCGAGGAAATCGACGCGCGTGCAAAGAATCCTGACTGGTGGCCGGCGCCGGGACGCGACAACAAGCTGACGCGTCACAGCGACCTCAAAGAGATCACGACGGACAACGTCGGTAAGCTCAAGTACGTCTGGTCGCAATCGACCGGCGCGCTGCGCGGCCATGAAGGCCAACCGGTGGTCGTCGAGCACGACGGCAAGCCGATGATGTACTTCTCGTCGGGCTGCCCGAACATGGCCCAGTGCAACATCGTGCAGGCGCTGGATCTGACCGATCCGGACAATCCGGTGCAGATCTGGAACTACGTCAAGAAGACCGATCGCGATGAATCGGCCGTGCCGCGCGCCTGCTGCGACACCGTCCATCGCGGCGTGAACTACGCGAAGAACAAGGTCATCTACCACACGCTCGACGGCTACGTGATCGCGCTCGACGCGTCCACGGGCAAGGAAGTGTGGGTCGTCAAGCATGCTTACCCGGAGAAGGGCGAGACCATCACCGGTCCGACGCTCATCGCCGAGAACCTCGTGATCGCCGGCTTCGGCGGTGACGAGTTTGCTGCCCGCGGCCGCCTCACGGCGTACGATGTCGACACCGGCAAAGTCGTGTGGAACTGCCACTCGACCGGTCCCGACAAGGACGTCTGCCTGACACCTGATACCAACAAGGCCAATCCTCACTTCGGCACGGCCGGCAAGGACATCGGCGTCAGCAGCTATCCCGATACGAACGGCGGCGAGTGGAAGATCGGCGGCGGCTCCTATTGGGCATGGGGTAGCTACGATCCGGAGCTGAAGCTCGTGTTCTGGTCGACTGGCAACCCCGGTCACTGGAGCCCCAGCTATCGCTGCGGCGACAAGACCCACGACGAGTGCAACACCGGCAAGTGGGACAACAAGTGGTCGATGACCATTTTCGCCCGCAAGGTGGACACCGGTGAGGTTGCTTGGGCCTATCAGATGACGCCCTTCGACCAGTGGGACTATGACGGCGTCAACGAGAACATTCTTACCGACATGGACATCGACGGTAAGAAGGTCAAAGCGCTCACCCACTTCGATCGTAACGGCTTTGCCTACGTCCTCGATCGCACGAACGGCACGCTTCTGCGTGCCAGCAAGTTCGTGACCGTCGACTGGGCCGAGAAGGTCGACCTGAAGACCGGTCGTCCGATCAAGGTGCGCGAGCACTCGCCGTTCGAAGTCGGCCGCAATACGCCTGCCTGTCCTTCCGCCATGGGTGGCAAGGATCAGCAGCCGTGCTCGGTCGATCCGAAGGAGCCCAACAAGTTCTACTGTCCCACGAACAACTGGTGCATGGAGGACGAGCCGCAGGAGCGCACGCACACGCAGCAGGGCACGGTCTACGTGTTCGCCAACGTGTACATGTACCCCGAAAAGCCCGGCATCTCCGGCAAGCTGAAGAAGTTCGACGTCCTGACGGGCAAGACCGATTGGGAAATCCCGGATCCGTATCCGAACTGGGGTGGCACGATGGTCACCGACGGCGGCGTCGTTTTCTACGGCTCCAACAACGGCGACTTCCGTGCGGTCGACAAGAAGTCCGGCAAGGTGCTGTGGCAGCAGCGTCTCGGCTCGGGCATCATCGGCAACCCGATCACCTACAAGCTGAAGGGTAAGCAGTACGTGTCGATCTTCGCCGGTCTCGGCGGCTGGATCGGCATCCCCGTCACCGCCGGTCTCGACATGGAAGACAAGTTCGGCGCGATCGGTGCGACGGCGATGGCAAAGGCTACGGGGCTCGACAAGATCCCGCAGGCTGGCATGCTCTACACCTTCCGTCTGGGTGAGTAAGCACTGACCATCGACGACAGTCGTGGCGCCCGGAGCCGTGAAGGCACCGGGCGCCATTCGAGTCCATCAAAGCCAATGGTTGCGTCGGGAATGAAACATCGCTCGCTGACATCGCTGTCCGTCTGCCTTCTCGTCACCCTCGCCTTCAGCCAATCGACCCCCGCGCAGGAACGCCGGCCCATGCGCGGCGAATATTCGCTTTCGACGCCCTATGAGCAGCTGACGCCGGCAGAGATCGCCGCGGCCAAGCACGCCGCCAAGACGCGCAAGGTAACGACGCTGTCGGTGTGCGCCGACCCCGGCAACATGCCGCTGTCCAACAACAAGCAGCAGGGCTTCCAGAACAAGATCATCGAAGCCGTCGCCGAGCACCTCGGCGCCCGCGTCAACTACTTCTGGCGCCCGTACCTGGAGCGCGGACTGACGCGTGAAACGTTCGCCAACGACGAATGTGACATTCTTCTCGACATGCCGTCGGATTCATCGGCCGTCCTGACGACCATTCCGATCTATCGCTCGACCTACGTGTTCGCCTATCTCACGGACAAGCACTACGACTTCAAGAGCCTCGACGATCCGCGGCTCAAAGAACTGAAGATCGGCACCTATCAGCATTCCGCTATCCGCATCCTGCTCGCCAGCTACGGCATCAAGAACTTGCAATCGCTGGCCGTCATCACACCGGACGCGGACTTGCGTCCCGAGAACCAGCCGTGGCGCCAGGTCGAGAAGCTGGTTGACGGTCAACTCGACGTCGTCGGCGTCTGGGGCCCGTTCGCCGGCTGGGTGAAAAAGGAAGGCGCGCCGATCACGCTGCAGCCCGTCAACCTCATGGAAGACGTCGTGCCGCTCGAGTTCAGTCTGTCGATCGGCGTGCAGAACACCGATGTCGTCCTGAAGTTCGTACTCGACAAGGCGCTGATAGCCAAGAAGGACGAGATCACCAAGATCCTCGCTGATTTCGGCGCGCCGCTGGTCCAGTGCAGCGACTGCGTCGTCGCCGGTGACATCCCCTCGCATGGCGCCTACGACAAGGCCGTGGCGAAGAAATACGAGGAGCGCTACCTCAAATCAGCGGCGGCGCGCCCGGCGACAAAGGCCGCATCCGAGGATCAAATCGTCTCGCAGAAACGCCTGGAGGATTGGCTGGCCGCGGGCGCCGATGTCGACGCCGAGCTCACCAATGCCGTCCTCGCCTTCGACGCCGAGCGCGTGAAGTTCCTCATCGGCAAGGGCGCCGACGTCAACAAGCTGAGCGATCAGGGATACGCGCCCCTTCACACCGCTGCGCGCAGCCGGAACTCCGATCTCGTCAAGCTGCTGCTGGAGCACAAGGCCGATCCGAATCTTCCCGACAGCGACGGCATGACCCCGCTCGTGCACGCCATCATGCGCAATCATGTTCCTTCCATCGAAGCGCTGCTTGCCGCCGGTGCCGACATCGAGCGCGAGACCAAGCAGGGCTACACCCCGCTTGAGGTGGCCATCGGCGAGGATCAGCTCTTTGCGGCACGGGCCCTGATCAACGGGGGCGCCAAGGTCGGCGCCGCCAACGGAAAGCAGCAGATCACGCCCCTGATGCTAGTTGCCTCGCAGCTCAGCCCGCAGGCCCGGACCACCCATCTTGCCGCCGGACCGACGCCCGTCGACATCGCCGAGCTGCTGATCGAGCGCGGCGCCGCAGTCGACGCCAAGTCGGCAGCCGGGGTAACGGCTCTTATGGTCGCCGCCGGGCACAACAACGCTCCAATGATTGGCCTGCTGCTGGGCAAAGGAGCCAAGCCGGAGACTAAGAATAACCTTGGCAAGACGGCGCTCGACGTTGCACGTGAAGCTCGCAACGACGTGGCCATCAGCGCGCTGCAGCTCCTCTCCGTCCCGCCCCCGAACTGACGCGGCAACTTCACGCCCGGAAACATGCAACCGAACGTCGGCGCGTTCCCCAACGAACAGGACGAGACCGAATGCGTAGAGCATCCAGCTGCGCCCTAGCTATCGCGTTGCTGACCACGCCTGGCGATGCCTATCAGCTCTTCATCAGCAATGAGAAGGACAACACCGTCACCGTGCTCGACAGCACGACCATGCAACCGGTGAAGGTGATCAAGACAGGCAAACGCCCGCGCGGCATCCGCATTACCTCAGACTTCAAGGAGGTCCTGGTGTGCGCCGGCGACGACGATGCGATCGACGTCATCGATACAGACAAGATGGAGGTGGCGCGCTCGATCCCGACGCTTGCCGATCCCGAGTATCTGGAGGTCGAGCCGGGCGGCAAGCGCATGTTCATCGCCAACGAGGACGACGCGATGGTGTCGGTCACGGATATCGCCGACGGCAAAGTCGAGGCGGAGATTCCCGTCGGCATCGAGCCCGAGGGGATGGCCTTCAGCCCTGACGGCAAGCACGCTGTCGCCACATCTGAATCTACGAGTATGGCGCACGTGATCGACACTACGACGTTCAAGCTGATCGCCAATGTGCTCGTCGACACGCGCCCGCGCGCTGTCCTCTACGAGGACGGTGGCAAGCGTTTCTGGGTGACCTCGGAGGTCGGCGGCACGCTGTCGGTGATCGACGCCAAGACCTACAAGATCGTGAAGAAGATCGGCTTCGCCATCGAAGGCGTGCGCGACGAGCTCATCCAGCCGCTCGGCATCCGCTTTTCCAAGGACGGCAAGCGCGGGTTCGTGGCGCTCGGCCGTGCCAACCGCATCGCCGTCATCGACGTCGAGAAGCTGGAAGTCACCAACTACATCCTCGTCGGCCAGCGGCCTTGGCACATGGAAATGTCGCCCGACGGCTCGAAGCTCTACACGGCCAACGGCCTGACCAACGACCTGACAATTATCGATGTCGCGACGTTGAAGGCGGAGAAGTCGGTGCCGGTCGGCCGCCTGCCGTGGGGCATCGCCATCAAGCCCTGACGACGTCGGGCCACATCTTCACTGGCACCAGCTGCAGCCCAACGCACATAAAAAGGCCGCCCCCACCTCGCGGCAGGGGCGGCTCATCGTTCGTGCGCGTTGGTCGGCTCGTGGATCAGAACTTGTACGCGAAGCCCGTCCAAATGGTGCGACCGATACCGGCCTTCATGCCATCCTCGCGGTCGGTGATGTAGAACTCGTCGAGCAGGTTGTCGCCGGACACGAACACGCTGGCACCCGTGTCACCGAGGTGAAGGTTGAAGCGCGCCGACAGTAGCCAAACACTCGGCACCCCGCCGCCTTCGCCGGCTTCCTCGATCTCGCACGTTCCGGCGACGTCATCGCACTCATACTCGCCGCCCAAACCGTAGGGCGTGTTGGCCGCGTCGGTGAAGAAGGAGCCGCGGTAGGTATAGGTGGCACTGGCGTTCCAGCGCCAGCCGGTGGTGCCCTCGATGCCGAGGGTGAGAGCGGCGACGTGCGTGGGCACCTCGGGAACATGGTTGCCGCTGTAGTCGTCGTCGATGGCCCCGGTATCGTCGAAGGTGAACGCTGACTTCAAGATGCTGCGAGCGTAGGTGTAGTTGCCCTCGGCGAATAGGTTGAGCGGCCCGCCGGTAAACGGCTGCGAGTTGAGCCGGCCGTAGAGCTCGACGCCGCTGATCTCAACCTCGTCGGCGCGGCCGAACTCGCGGTCGCCGGTGATCGCCGAGAACGATTCTCCGTATTGGAAGTCCTCGAACAACTGGTAGAAGCCGGCGACCTCGAAGTCGAAGCCCTTGATGGCGGAGCTGCGCAGGCCGATGTTGAAGTTGTCACCGATCTCGTCGGGTGAGGGGAAATCCTCGTTGCGCAGCACATTGGTGGTCAGGCCGCGGTGGTAGCCGCCGTAGAGCGTCGAGCGATAGAGACCGGTGTAGGCGAAGGCGATACCCGGCAACGCATTGAAGCTCGAGGTGCTGTCGCGCGCGGGATCGGGTGAGAAGAGGATGTCTTCGATGACGAGGCATTCGTCGGGATTAAACGGGGTGCCTACCGGGCATGGATCCTCTTCCCCTGCTTCGCCTTCCTCAGCGGCAACGACGCGGTTGCGGCGATTGACGTCGTACCACTCGAAGCGGACGCCCGGCAGGACGTTGAAGTCCTTGGCGACATAGATGTTCGACTGCAAGAAGGCCGAAACGGTATTGGCGGTGAGCGAGCGGTCGAAGAACGTCACTGAGCCCTTGTCTCCGTTCTCGAGAATCTCGCCATCGCGGCCCAGGACGTTCTTGTTGGACATGTCCTGGTACTCGTAGCGGATGCCCGCCTGGAAATCCTGCCGGAAGCCGAGCAGGCTTTGGTTCGCCCACTCGCCGCGTACCTCGCCGCCAAGGTGGCGGAAGGTGCGCAGGCGCCCGAACATGGTGTCCTCGCCGAAGAAAACGTCGTCACCGTCGACGAATGGCGGTTCATCAGCCGCTCCGTTCGGCTCCGATTCCGTCGAGACGAGCTGGTAGCGATCGCGGCGGTGGTAGCCGGCGTAAACACGGCTGGTGATCGTCGTATCCTCATCGAGATAGGCGTTGTGCACGATCTGCCCGCGCCACACTTCGCCGGTGTAGGTATTGAGGCCGGAAGCCGGAGCGAAGCAGGTCTTGCAATGCTTCAGCAGGTTGAACTGCTGCTCCGCAAGCCCGCCCGCGATCCGCGCGGCGTTCTCGTCGGTGGCGTCACCAGCATTGGCGAAAGTTAGCTCGAGCTCGCTGCCAAGGAAGTTCTGCTCGTCGTAATTGTCCCGCTGACGGGCATGGATCGCCGAGACGACGAGGTCCGAGCTCGTGCCTTTGAAGCCGAGCGCGCCGTAGAAGTCATTGACGCGCAGACGCTCCGTATCCCAGGCGCCCTGCACGTCGGCGCCGGTGTATGAAGCAACGAGGCCGACGTTGTCGACCGACTGGCGCGTATGCACGTGCCAGCGCGCGGAGAGGTCGGTGTCGGATTTGCCCTGAACCGTATCACCGTAAATGATCGTCGGATTCCCAGCCGCATCGACCTGAATATCGTCGATCGGCGTGAAGGAGCCTGCCTTAGTTTCGGTGAAGCCGATCGCCGAGCTGATCACCGTCTCATTGGGACCGAACGGCGAAATGTTGCGCGAGTTGATGACGCCGAAGTTGTTGTTCGGGCCGTGGGTGAGGACCGTGCCGCGGATCACCTCGACACTTTCCATGCGCTCCATCGGCGCCCAGTAGTGCACCGAAGGATCGAGCCACAGCGCCAGGTTGACGGTGTGGCCGTCCTCCATGACGAGCATCTTGCGCGAGCGCCGGGGGGGCGAACCGCGCAGGCCTATACCACCGTGATGCGCGTTGGGATCGTCGGCGATGACGATGACGCCGGGGACCCGCGTCAGCGCCTCGTTGACGTTGCTCGGCTGCCGCTCGGCGATGTCCTGGGCCGTGACGTGCGTCGCGGAGCTCGAGAAGCCCTGCAGGTCGGTCGGGATAAGCTGCTGCGGGTTGACCGGCGTGATGGCACTCTCGTAAGCGCGCTCGGCGGCGCCCGTGCTAGCGGGTGAACCGTAGACGGAATTGGGGTTGATCGTCTCCGGATTGACCGGAGGTGTTGCCGCGACTGCCGGTGCCGGAGAAACGGGCGCTGTCTTCTTCTTCGCTGCCGATTTCTTCTTGGCAACGGGCGCAGGCGTTGCTTGCTTCTGGATGACGTCTACGGGTGGTAGCTGACCGGCCGGCGGAGCAGGTGTAGGTGGCTCTTGTGCCACGGCAGAAACTGACAAGACGGCAAAAATAGCTGCCGCGGACGCAGCTGTGACGCGAACTAGACGCATACTGTTACTCCCCCCAGACCGCCGAAACCGTGAGGAAACAGCGGCTACTCAACGCTGCAGGAGCAAGAAATGCGGGGATTTTTATTTACGGTTCCATCCCCTTGGCTCCCGTATGCAACAGTTACCGCGAGGAGAGGACACACTGTATGAGAGAGATTGAGAAAAGAATTGCCGTGGCAATCTGCTTTGTTGCCACTAGTGGCAAATGCCAGGTGAAATTTACGCAAAGCGGGGCAATTTCAGCCAAGCGCAGTTGACTGTTGCCTGGAAGTACCGGTTTCCAATTCCGGAGCTGACACGGGAATCCACGCCTCAAGCGTGGCGCCGCCGCCGGCACGATTGGTGAGGCGGATTTCCCCGCCGGACGCCTGCACGCGCTCCGACATGCCGGCGATTCCGTAGCTTGGCTTCAGCGCATCGGGCAGGCCTCTGCCATCGTCCGACACGCTCACGCGGATGACCTGACGCTGCAGATCGGCGTGGCGTGATTGAGCGATCTGGTTGCCGGCCGGCGCCACGCAGATGTCGATGATGCTGGCGTTCGCGTGCTTGAAGGCGTTGGTCACGCCCTCCTGCACTACGCGGTAGATCGTAAGGTTGCTGGTCTGGTCGCACGGCGGCAGGTCGTCGGCGACATCGAGATTGATCGTCGCCTCGAGGTGGTTCTCCTGCATGAGGGCCACGAGCGACTTGAGCTTCGCCTTGAGCCCAAACTCCTCGAGGCCCATCGGCCGCAACTTTTGCAAAACCCGTCGATTGACGCGCTGGATCATCTCCACCCGCTCGACGAGCTGGTCGCAGGTATGGAGCGGTTTCGTGAGGTCGTTGCCACCGCGTTTGAGCTCGGTCTTGAGCGCCGTGACCGCCGCCCGGATCGCGAAGAGGTATGGACCAAGTTCGTCGTGTAGTTCACGCGCGAGATCTTTGCGCTCCTCGTCTTGCACGCTGATGATGCGTTCGGCTAGGCGCCGGTTCTCGGAAATGGTGCTTTCCAGCGTCGCCGCCAGACGGTTCAGCTTGCGGCAGATATCGGCGATCTCCGGCGGTCCCGCCTCGGGCACCTCGACGTCATACCGTCCGCTGTCGAGCGTCATCAGAGCATCGCCGACCGTGCGGATGGGCTTCAACAAGTGTCCTATGAGTAGGCTCATGAGCAATACCGTGGCTATGGCCAGTCCGCCGCCGACGACGGTCATCGTCTCGATGGACTCCCATATCTCCTCCGCTTCATGGTCGGCGCGCGGCGCAATGACCAGATTGCCGAAGTCCTGACCGTTCACGCGAACGGGGATTTCCACCCCGGGGGACGGCTCCGCCATCTCACTGAGCCAAGCCGGCGCGTCACCTCCTGCAGGTTGCTGCGCTGTCTGCGCCGCCGCAGGATCGCCGGCGCGATAGATGCGAACGTGGCGCAGATCCTTCAGGCCTTCGAGCAATACCTCGAGCCGTGCGCCCGGATCGGTCGTGCCTTGCAAGCTCTCGATCGTCGTTTCGACGAACTCCCTCGCAAGCCGCATGATACTGTCGTTTTCGGCGTGAATGCGCGGCCCGGCGTTGACGAACATCACGAGCACGAACGAGATCAGCGCAAGCGAGAGCAGTCCGATGAACAAGGCATTGAGGCGGAAGCGAATGGACATGCATGCTCCTGCGATTTGCCACGCGTCGGCTGCTGGGGCTGAAAATTCCCGGTTTAAACTTCTCACCATGCTATGTTATATAATTTCATGATTAAACTGGAATGAGCCGCCCCGTGAAAGTGCTTGTCGTAGATGATCACCCAATCGTCCTCTCCGGGTGCAGAGCGCTGCTCGCCGAGGCGGACGACATGGACATGCTGGAAGCGCGCGATGCGGCGACCGCCCAGACGGTGCATGCCAGCGAACGGCCGGATGTCACCGTCATCGACATCAATCTGCCAGACGTCTCCGGCTTCGAGCTCGCCCGCCGGATCGTCGCGCGCTCGCCCGGTGCACGCCTCTTGATGTTCAGCATGAACGACGACCCGATGTTTGCCGCCCAGGCGATCGAGTGCGGTGCACGCGGCTACTTCAGCAAGAGTGACGATCCGCAGGATTTTCTCAGTGCCATCCGTGCCGTCCACCAGGGCGGACATGCGTTAGGCGCGGAAATGGCACAGAAAATTGCGTTTTTGCGCGTCGGAGCCGGTGAGGCTGGAGCGTCGTTGACGCCGCGCGAGCGCGAAGTTTTGCGGCTGCTCGCCAAGGGCAAGAGCATGTCGGAGATCGCCGCCCTCATCGACGTCTCCTATAAGACTGTCGCCATGACTTGCGCCTCGCTGCGGACCAAGTTCAGCGCCCGCACGCCAATGCAGCTCATCCGCATCGCGGTGGAACAGAAGATCGTTTGATTTGCCCGAAGAGCCAGGACCCATGCTTGCTCTCGTTGGATAGAGATCGAGCAGTATTGCCCGCTTTTCGTTCTTGAGTTCTTCCACGACTCGGACATAGGATTTCAGAAATTAGAAAAAACGTCGGGAACCCCAGGGGAACGCGCCCGCATTTTGCGGGTTGGCTTCAGCTGGAAAGGGGTGCCGCATGGCCCGAACCCGGATCCGCTCATTCCTTCCCCTTGTCGCGCTGGGACTGCCCGCATTTGCACCGGCCCCTGCCCTCTCCGAGGACGGGCGCGTGATCGTCCAATGCATGAACGAAAAGGACGATTGCCGGCAGCGGATCATTCGCCTGCCCGACGGCATGCCTGGTCAGGTTTTGAAGTTCGAGTATTGCCGCGAGGGCGATTGCGACCGCGCCCATCGCGAGCGGTGGATCACGCACTTCCTGGTGCCGCCGCCGGGCGAAGTTTGCCGGAATACCGACATCGGCGAGGCGCTCCGCTGGCTTGAGCAAAACCGCAAGGGCTGGCTCCTGGCGGGCTGGGGGTGTGTCTCCAAACAGCGGCTGCCGGTGTAACGGCTTTAACTTCTCTGTCGCCACGAGCGCTGACCTCCGACTTTTTTCGGAACGCTTCGGGAAATAGTCCCATCGCCCTTTGTCGACGCTACGTTATAGTGTTCGGGAAAAGCTCGATGGAGCGCTCGCGTGAAGATCCTCGTCGTCGACGATCATCTGGTGGTTCGCGAGGGCATCGCCCGTCTGCTGACGTCCGCGTTCCCCGGTATCGAGCTGGAAACGGCAGCGGATGTGGATGCGGCGCTGCGCGCCTACGGCAAGGACAATGTCGATCTCGTCATCCTCGACATCAACCTCGGGAGCGGCGACGGTTTCTCGCTGCTGAAGGACCTGTTCGCGCGCAACGAGCGCGTTCGGGTTCTTGTGTTCAGCATGCACAGCGAGACAGGCCACGTCCTCCGAGCTTTGAACCTCGGTGCGCGCGGCTACGTCAGCAAGAGCGCTCCGGCCGAGGAGCTCATCGCTGCAATCCGCGCGATTATGGCGAGCTCGCGCTATGTCGAGAGTAGGATCGCCGCCGATCTTGCGGAGAGCGCGGAAGTTCTCGAGACGCCCCAGCTGACCGAGCGCGAAGCCGACATTCTGCGCAAGCTCGGACAAGGAAAGAGCGTGCGCGATATCGCGGCCGAAAGCGGTCGAGCCTACAAGACGATTTCCAACTCGTGCGGGACGATCAAGGCGAAGCTTGGCCTGCGCAGGTCGTTGGATCTCGTGCGCGTTTCCATGGGCGCCGATGACGGCAAGCTCCATCGCAAAGAGTAGGTCCAGATAAGGCCCTATACTGCGATAAACGGTCGTACCCCACCGTCTTCGTTTTCGAGGGCGGCGGCGCTTGCCAAACTTTCCACGGGGATTGCCACGACTGTCTCGGGTGGGGTGTGCGAGCTTCCGCGCGGTCCAACCATCCACGGGCATCCCATGCGCACCGCGTTCGCACTCTGTCTTCTTTTGCTTGGCGTCACCACGGTACGAGCCGACTGTACGTCCGAGGTCAACGACGCTTTCACCAAACTGCGCAAGTCCGCCGCCTTCCGCATGGAGACGAAGATCACCAACCCGCAGGGCACGTTGACGATGAGCAACGACTACGTGCTCCCCGATCGCATGCACCAGACGGTGTCGATGGGTTCGGAAGGTCCGCAGCAAATGGAGATGATCCTCGTCGGCGGCAAAGCCTGGAGCAATCAGGGCAACGCCGGCTGGGCGGAGGTGCCGGAGAAGTTCGCCACCACCATCGCCAAGCAGATGAAGGACACGGTGGTCGAGCCGCCGAAGGATGAATCACAGTTCGAATGTCTCGGCGACGTGACGTTTGAGGGCAAGACCTACGCCGCCTACCGGGCGAAGCGCAGCGCCGGCAAAGCGGACGGCGCCCCCGCCATACCGGCAGCGGGTGCTGCCGTCGACAACGTGCAGACGGTCTACATCGACAAGGCGCTGGGCGTGCCGGTGCGCAACATCGTGACGTCACAGGCCGAGCCCGACAAGCGGCTATTCGACGGCACCTTCAGTTTGCGCGACGGACTAAAGATCGAGCCGCCCAAGTTGTGATTGGAGCGCGGGAAAAACTCCCGCGACTTCACTCTATAATCGGCGCACAGATTATGGTCTGCCGGAGGACCTCAACCATGCGCATCGCATCGCTGCTGTCGCTGACCGCTGTCATCGGCGTGGTGCTCCTTGGATCGGCGGTAGCGCCGGTCCGCGCCGACGAGCCTTGGCCCGACATCCGCGCCGGCGTGTTTGAGAACCGGCCCATCGCCGAGAACGACGGCACGATGGCTCTCTATGCACCGGAGCAGGCGGAAGATGCCGCGATCGTGCCGATCGCCATTCACCTGCCGTCCAACATCGCCAACACCGCCAAGTCGATTACCCTTATCATCGACCGCAACCCGGCTCCGGTGGCGGCGACCTTCCGCTTTGGCGACGGCTTTAGCGCCTCGCCCGAGGTGGGCGAGCGCAAGCTGATGACTCGTGTGCGCGTTGACAGCTTCTCCTACGTCCGCGCCGTTCTGGAAACCGCCGATGGCAAGCTGCACATGGTATCGAAGTTCGTCAGGGGCGCAGGCGGCTGCTCCGCACCGGCCTCCAAGGATGCCGACGAGGCCCTAGCCATGCTCGGCAAGATGCAGGTGAAGACCATTGCGCAGCCGGCGCTGGGCGAGCGCTGGCGCGAAGGCATCGTCATGATCCGCCACCCGAACTTCACCGGCATGCAGATGGATCTAGTTTCGCGCGGCTATACGCCGGCCCGCTTCGTCAACCTCGTCGAGGTGACGCGCGCCGGCAGCCTGGTCCTGCGCATGGAAGGCGGCATCTCCATCTCCGAGGACCCCAACATACGCTTCAACTACGACGGAAGCTCCGGCGACGCACTGGAGGTTCGCGCCACCGACAGCAACGGCGCGAAGTTCGCCGGCAAGTCGCTCGCCGGCTCTTAAGGGAATGCTCGGCTCAGCCTGGGGATCGTCGACTGGCTGATGAGCGGGCAGGCAAACGCCGTCTCGAGCGCTGCCGCGACCTCGTCCGCCGTGTTCGTGGCGGCATAGATGCCGCCTGTCTCGTCGGCGAGGCAGCGCGAGGCGAACACGCCCTCCGAGCCGATGGCGCTGGCGATGTGATAGCTGATCACGTGCACGGTCGTGCGCACACCCACGGCTTTGAGCTGGCTCGCGAGCTGGCATGAATTGCCGCCGCAGGTCTCCTCGCCGTCGGTGAGGAGCACAATAGTCCCCGGCTGGTTGCGAAGGTCGAGGACATCGGCCGCGCGTTGAACGGCGCGCGTGAGCGGCGTGCGCCCGTCAGGTCTCAGGCGGTCGACGCGCGCCATGATCGCCGCCGCCGCATTGATCGTCGGGCGCAGCTCGAGGGCGACGTTAACGCATGCTGGCCGCGACCCCGGACCGTAGGTGATGAGACCGAGCCGCCGCTTGGGCGCGACCCGCGGTAGGATGCGCGCGAGCGCCGAACGGACGGCATCGATGCGCCGCAGGCCCGTGTTGTCGTCGGCCGAGGCCGCCATCGACTTCGACGCGTCGAAAACGAGGATCGCATCCTCGGTGCACGGCTGCTGGCCCGAGGCCGGGCCCAGACACAGCCAAAGGATCGAGGCGGCCAGCGGCAGCGACACATGCCTAGGCGCCCAGTTTCTCACGGCTGCTGTTCTACCGATGCGTCTGGCGCCTTCGATGCTTGCGTCGGCCTGGGTGCGGCGACTGCAAGGGCGCGCGAGCCGCTGCCGGTGGGGATGCGCTTCAACTCACGCCCGCTGATGACGTCGAGCACGGAGACATCGCCAGAGAACCAGTTGGCGACATAGGCTTTGGCCCCGCGCGGCTCGACGACGATGCCCTCAGGAAAGCGGCCGACCTTTTCGTTCGCGAGCACACGCATGTCGCGGCTGTCGAGCACCGACACGGACCCGGTGCTCTGGTTGGCGACGAAGAGCCGATCCCCCTTGATGCTAGCCGCCACGCCGTATGGCATGTGGCCAACCGACACCGTCTGTACCGGCCGCAGCGTCTCGGTGCTGATGACGGACAGGGTCGCGCTCTGCACATTGGCGACGTACACCCGGGTGGCGTCGGGCGAGACGGTAAGTGCGAAGGGCGCCCGCCCCACGGGCAGCGTGGCGACCACAGCCAGCGTCGTCGCACTGAGTATGGAAATAGAATCGCTTTCCCGGTTGGCGACGAAGACAAGCGCGCCGCGTGGGCTGGTGACGATCCCGGCCGGCGCGCGGCCGACCGCCACTCGCCGCAATTGGTTGCCGGATTGGGCGTCGACGGCAATGACCGAGTTGGCGTGCCAGTCGCTGACGAAAAGCGTCTCGTCTTGGCCGACGGCAATACCGAACGGCGTGCCGCCTACTTTCAGAGTTCGCGCTACCTGGCGCGTCCCGGCGTCGACGACGGTGATCTCGCCGCGTTCCGGGTGGGTGACATAGAGCATCCTTCCATCGCGCCCGACGGCTATGCTGGCCGGTGCGAAGGCAACGGGAATGGTGGCGACGACAGCATCGGACGCGGTGTCGATGACGCTGATCGTCGCCGCGTCCTGGTTGGCCACAAAAATGAGGGCCGCGTCATCGGCCGCCGGAGACGGCGTCGCTAGGAGCGAGGCCGCCAACGCGATGATGACGCCCCGAACCAGCATGGCCTACTTGGCCTCTGCCTTGGCCTTCAATCCCTGCAGCCCTTCGGTGAGATAGGCCTTCATTGCCTTGACGGCGGCGGCGTCGTTCCTGTCGGGAGCGGGCTCGTTGCCGGTATCGGCGCGGTAGAGGCGCGCCATCCAGGTGACGAGACTGCCGCCGCTTGTACCCGGCTTAACGGTGATCTCGGCCGTGTAGGAGCTGACGGGAAGGACATCGACCTTCTCCTTCGACAGCCGGTAGAGATAGGTCATCTCCTTTTCGCTGTAGTAGTCGAGGCCTTCCTGTAGCTCTCCGGTCTTGAGCGTGATCGTGCGCGCGGCGCCGTTCTCGTTGCCGCCCGTGCCCTCGCTCTTGGTGACGGCCGGGTTCCAGTCGCTCACCTTGGCGAAGTCCTTGATGATGCCCCACACCTTCTCCGGCGGTGCGGCGATCTCGATCTTTTCCTCGACCTTTTGCGGCGTCGGGCCGTGTGCGTGGGCGCCGAGGCTCATCGCCGCGAAAGTGAGGCCGGCCAGCAGGAAACGTATCGTCGACATCTAGTCATGCTCCTTCATATCAAGCTGAATTGGCAGTGGCCCGCGGCGTGCGCGCGGTAAAGACCGCCAGCGCCGCAAGGCCGTAGAGGATTGCTAGCAGAACGATTGCGAGCGAGCCGGGTGCAGCGCGGACGTCGGTCGCCACTTGTAGGGTGCGCGGGTGCGCGGCCGCGGCGAGCGGACCGGTGAGGTCGCTCGAAGCGCCGAGCCACGCGTAGGAAAGCCCCGTCATGACAGCCAGCTGCTTCAGGTGCGGCTCGCGCACGAACGCCATGTGCTGCTTTGTATTGACCACGGCGTTGCCGAAGGGCGCCCACTTAGGATGGTAACCGGGACGGGAGGCGGCGTCGGGCGGCGGTGGGCCGGAGCGGTTTTCCTGCGGCACCTCCTGCGCGGCGTAAGTTCCGACCTCGCGGCCCGCTTCGTCGTATTTGAGAAGCGGCGTGGGTTTCAGGCTGCCGACGCCGACGATGAGGCCACCGACGTCGCCCGGCTTGCCCTCGAAGGCCGGAATGCCGCTAAACGGCAGCGGCGGCATCTCGTGCCCGTCGGTGTAGAAGATCAGATCCGACTTAAGGCTCTTGGCGATGTCGATCGCGCTGTACAGCCCCTTGGATATGTAGCTGTCGCCCTCCCAGGCCATGCGCCAGTCGAGCATATTGATGGCTTCGTCGATGGGAGAGAAGTTGTCGCAGACCTCGACCGGATTGAAGAGCAGAAACGAGCTGCGTTCGGTGAAGATGCCGAGCCCGAGCCGCGAGCCGCACGGCAGCTTAGCCAGAAGCTCGCGCAGCGATGCCTTCGCCGCGGCAAGGCGGCTCGTCGTCTCGCCGTTGCTCGTCGCATCGCGCGTGTTCATGCTCGTGGTGATGTCGATGACCGCCACAACGTCGTAGGCGTCGCGGTTCAACAAGACGCGCGGCACCACCAGCGCCAGCAGCGCGAGCGCCAGGGCGCCAGCGATGAACAAGGTGCGCGGATCACGAAGCGAAGCCCAACTCATGGCAGCCCCTTTGGGACGCCGGGGAGATCGGTCCACAGCTTCTCCGGCGTCTGCAGCGGCTTTTCTTCGTCCTCACCGACGGCTTGCGGCAGGTCGCGGACGAGGCGCATGGCGATGTCGAGATTGTATTTGGCGTCCCAGTAGGTGGAGTCGAGGCGCAACGCGCTCCGGTATTCGGACTTGGCCAACGTGACCAGGGGTATCGCCTTGTCGTAGTCGCCCTTGCCGATGGCAGCGACAGCGGCACGCATGCGCGCATTGGCCATGTTGAACAGCATGCGCATCTGGATCGGCGCATCGGCGCGAAGCAGCGCCTGGTCGAGAAGCGGCTGCGCCTCGTCGATACGATTGCGCCTCAGAAGGAACGCGGCGCGCGCATCGAGCACTTCCGGCGGCGCCTCGGCGGCGTCGATCTCGACCTCGGAGCCCGCCCGCAGCCGGTCGATCGCGGCATTGGCCCGCTGCTTGACGGCAAACTGCCAGGTCGACGCGGCGAGGACGTCGAGAGCGATCACAAGCACGGCGCGCAGAGCGAGCTGCTTCATATTGATGCCGAGAAAGCCGCCGGAACGCAGACGTTGCGTGAGCACGTTCATGCCGCCTCCCGCACCGGGGTTGTCGCGCGCGCCACCGGCCTTGCTGCGGGAGCGGCAGCCGGGGCGCCCGCGCCACCGGCCTCGAGACGAACCTCAGCCAGCTTGGCGAGGAGCAGCAAAGTCAGCGCCGCGGCGGCGATCGCGTACGCGAGCCAGGAGAGATCCTTCTCAGGTATCCGTTCCTGGTAGCGGATGGGGTTGCGCTCGAGCTTGTCGATCTCGGCAATGGCGTCCGCCACCGCCTTCGGGTTCTCGGCCTCGAAAGCGCGGTAGGGCACCTTAAGTGTGTGAAAGAAGAGATTGAGATGGCGCTCGGGCAGCGCCTGCGGCGTGTCGGGAACGTCGGGCGCAGGTTTGTCGAAGATGCCGGGTGCGCCGGCCGTGCGTAGATAGAGCCAGTAGAGATTGACCGGGCGCTTCGCAATCTGCGCCCGTAGCCGCTCCTGCACGCGCCGGTCGATGACCGCCGCGCCATCGGACACGAGCAGGATCGCGCGCGACGCGGCCGTCGGGTCCTGCTCGTGCATGGACAACGCCAGACTCAAGCCGAGGCCGACGTTGGTATAGGCGAGGCCCGGGCGCGTGATGGCCTCGACGGCGGCGAGCACCGCGTCCTTGTGGCTGGTGATCGGCAGCACGTACATCGGCAAGGTCGAGAAGGCGGTGACTCCGAACCGGTCGTGCGGCCGGCGCTCTATGAAGTCGCGCAGCAGCCGGCGGGCGGCCGCCGATTTGGAGGCTTCGCCGTCGCCCGGGGGACGGCCGGCGAACGTGTCGTCCATGCTGCGCGAGCGGTCGAGCAGCAGCACGACGTGGGCGCCTTCGCCCACGCGCTCGATGGTCTGGCCCCTGAGATGCACGCCGCCGATCGCCGCGATGAGCGCCCCAATGGCGACCGCGCCAAGAAGGTGCAAGCCCACATCGACAGCGCGCGAGAGTGGATCGCGCTCGATGGCGGTGAGCGAGGGATAGCCCTGCGACCTCTGCACCGCAAAAATGAGGGGCAGCAGTGCCAACGGCAGCAAAACCAGCACCATCGGCGTGTCGAGGGCGAGGTTCATGCCGCGCTCCGTTCGGCGGCGCCGAGGTGGTCTCCGAGCTTCGAAAGCGCCGACAGAGGCATCGTCTCGCGCGCCTGATCGACCTCGTTGGCGAAGAACGCTTGGCGGGAGGAGGCAAACATGCGCTCGACGTCGGCGCGGAACGGCGCGAATTCCGGGTGCTGGCCGAGGAAGGCACCCACGTCATCAGAGAGGACCCGCCGGCCCGCGGCGATATCGAAGGCGCGGTGCAACTTCAAGAGCGCGACGCGATAGCCGGTAGCGCCATCGAGGCGCCTGACGTTCGACCTCAGGAACCGCGCCGCCTCGGTAAAGGGTCGCGCCGGGCGCCGATGGAAGGGCCACCAGGCGTTGAGCCATGCCAGGCCGGCAAGCGCAACCAGCGCCGTCACGCCGGACGCGAGCATCGCGGTGCGTACGGCGCCGGTGGCAATGCGCGGAGCGGTTCCATCCGGGCGCAACTTCGTTGCGGTATCCGACGATTGGCCCTTGTCGGCGAACAGCTGGCGTATTGGCGAAGTGACAAATCCGAACTCGGGCACGGTGATTTCCGCATCCGTGGTGCCGGAAACCTTGATTTTGAACGCCGGGATTGTCAGGCGGCGCGTATCGAGCGGGGCGTAGAACGTCTGATAGGTGAGCGCCAGGCGATAGATTGTGTCGTCACCCTCGGCGCTGCTGGTGAGGTCGGCATGGCTGAGCTCGAGCCAGTAGTTGAGTGGGCCTGGGCGGGGTAGGGATGCCGTGTCGAGCACATCGCCTGGCCCGACGCGCAGCGTGACCTCGCGCTGAACGGCATCTCCGAGGAAGTACCCGAACGGCCGCGTATCGCTCAACGTCAGAACCGGCGCCCCGGCAAAGGCACCGCCGGCCGCGAGGATGAGTGCGGCCGCGAGCGCCATGAGCCGCGGCGTCATGCTGCATCACCGACGAGATAGGCGCCGAGCTTGTCCCAATCGATGCGGTCGCGGATCTCGAACGGCTGGCGGCCAAAACGTGCGGCAATCGCCTTTAGCTCGGCGCGGCGGCGCCCACTCCTCCTTTGCCATGCCTCCCGCAGACGCGGGCGCATGACGACCAGGCGCCGCCGGCCGATCTCTAAATCGGTGAGAGAAAGAATCCCCCACCGAGGTAGCTTTTCGATTTCGAGACTGTCCGACAGCACGATGGGCAGGACGTCGTGATGCGCCAGCGCGGCGAAGATATCCTCGATGTCCTCGCGCGGCATGTAGAAGTCCGAGACGAGGAACACGAGCTTGCGGCGCCCGCCAATCAGCGCCGCGGCGTCGATCAGCCCGCGCGCGCTACGCCCGGTCGGCACGAAGGTGCTCAGGCGGCGCAGCATCTCGATCTCGCTGCCGCGCGCCCGGGTGGCGAGAAACCGCAACTCCGGTTGCACGGTCTCGTCGCAGCCGATAAGGCCGAATGCATCGCCCGCGCGCCGCACCGACGCCGCGAGCGCGGAACAAAGGTCGGCGGCGAGGCGCATCTTGTCGGTGCTGCCGCGGAAACCCATCGACGCCGAGACATCGACCAGCGTGTAGACGGCTACGGACGTTTTCTGCTCGAAGCGGCGGACATGCAACCCTTCGAACGGATCGCGGGCGCTGACACGTAGGTCCAGGCGGCGCGGGTCGGGGTTGCGCAGCAATGGCACGGCGTCGCGGAAGAGCCCGCCGGCACCCTCGTGCTTGCCGCGATGCGCGCCGATGCGCACGTCGGCGCTGCGCCACGGCAGGCGATACGGCAGGTCCGTGGGCGCTTCGTTGCTCATGGGGCAGGCACGCGTTCGAAGAGCTGGCGAACGAGCTCCCGAACGATCGGCTCGCGCCGTAGCTCGTAGATGGGATCGAAGAAGATGCGGTGCGCCATCGTCTCGTAGAACACCGCGCGCAGGTCCTCGGGCACGACCATGCTGCGCTGGTCGAGCCAGGCGGCGACGCGGGCGGCGCGCATCAGGAAGCTCATGCCGCGCGGGCTGGCGCCGCCGTTGATCAGGCGCTGCATGTCGACATTCTGGATGTCTATGCCGGCGGCTGCCGGATCGCGTACGGCCTGCCAAAGGTCGAGGGTGTAGCGCTCGAGGTCGGGGCTGGTCTCGACGCGGGTTTGGATCGCGGCGGCGACGGCGGGTAGCTCGCGGTGATCGAGGATCGACTCCGGGACCGCGGCGATCAGACGGTCGCTGTCGTGGAAGCGAGGATTGAAGGCGAGCTGCCGGCGGATTTCCGTATCCGCCGGTGTCGCGATGGCGATCTCCATCAGAAAGCGGTCGCGCGCTGCTGCGGGCAGCTCGAACGTCTCCTCGCGCTCAATGCGATTGCGGTCGGCAAACACGAGGAGATAGGGGAAGTGGTACTCGCGATTGAAGGCGCTGATGCTGCGCTCTGCCATGAGCCGCAGCAACAGCGAATGCACCTGCGGGCGGGCGCGATTGATCTCGTTGAAGAAGAAGACGGTGAGCTCGCTGCCGTAGCGGATGACGGGGCCTGGCTCGACGCGCGGCCGGCCGTCCTCGCCGATAAAGGTGTGATAGATCATGTCGGCGGGCATCAGATCGATGGTGCCCTCGACCCGTTCATAGTCGCCGCCGAGACCGCGGGCTGCGGCGCGCAACAGCGTCGTCTTGCCGACGCCGACATCGCCCTCGAGCAGCACATGGCCACGGGCGAAAATAGCGATGGTCAGAAGCCGCAGAACGCGCTGCTGGCCAATGACGACTTTGTTCAGCTCGCCTTCGAAAGCGAGGGCACGCTTATGCCAACCCGCAAGATCGATGCCCTGCAAGTCCCTGACCGCCTGCACAGTTTCGCGGGACAAGGAGGACTCCTGTGCGACACCCGGCGGGTATGCGCCGGATTCCGAATGCATCGAAGATTCAAAAACGGTGTGGGGTGCGGCGGCAGCCGCACCCCGGTTCCTCGGGAGGAAGCAGCTCTAGCGTGGCACTGCTCCGAGGAATTTCGCCGCCCGCTTAGTTCGGGATCTCGTCCACGTCGTAGACCCACTTGCCGGTCTTGACGAAGTTGGCCGTGCGCTTGGCGTTGCGGGCTTCCATTTCCTTGATCGAGTTGGAACCCTTGGCCAGCTCGGCCGGATCATGCTTGGGGTCGTACTTGGAGCCGGCGACCTTGTCCGGGAAGCCGGGCTTCGGCTCCCAGCAGTTGCCCGGGGCCTTGCACTTGGTGCCGTCGTAGGCGAAGGCCGACGTGGCGGCGATGAGAGCAGCGGCAGCGGCCGTGCCAACGAATAGCAACTTCTTCATGACTTAATTTCCTCCTGGCTTCGTTCACTTCTTAATTCCGGCGGTATGTCCGCCTTCTTTGCTCGCGCCCCTCCGGAAGCGAACATTTCGTCATTTGGCCATCGGACCGCACAAGGCATCCGGGGCCACTTTCGCTTGATCGATCGTGCCGTGATCGCTGCCCTCGGGCAGCTTGTAGGGCGTGAAGTTTTTCTTCTGCTCCGGGGTCAGCCACTTCGCGGTTTCGACGGGGCCGGTGTAGACATGACGGATCCACGCCATGACCAAGAGCAGCTCATTGAGCTGCAGGTCATTGTGCGGACCCATCATCCCCTGCCCGCCGCCGAAGATGGTCTCGAACAGGCCCTTGTCGGTCTTGTTCTTGGGATAGGTCCAATAGTTGTCATTGAGGCCTGGACCGACCTTGCCCTCGGCGACGTGACCATGACAGCCCGAGCACGAGGAAAGGTAGATGTACTCGCCGCGCGGCAGGCACTCCTTCATCTCGTTGAACGGATTGACGCCCGTCTCGAGAAACTTCTTTACGGCCTCAACGTCCCGCCCTTCTTTCGGAGCAGTCTCAATGTCGAGCACGTCGCCGGTGATCGTGTGCCGGAACGGCTCGAGCGCCACCGCTGCGAGCGGGATAAGTGCAACGGCCGCGCTCGCAACAATCCACTTAGTGAACTTCATCATCCTTGGCGTCCCTCTGGGGTCTTCTTGAGTTCGTCCAGAGGAATGCCTTCTTCCTTCAGGATGCTCTCGATTTCCGGCCGCACCTTCTCCAGCGCGGTATTGATGTCGGCAAGCAGCTGCGCGTCGTCTTTGCGGACGGCGAACGACTGGTCGAAGTGGAATGGCAGGTGCTGGCCATCGGCGCGTGTGGCGTTGTCTGGAATGACAACCAGCTTGAGCGCGTCACTGCGGGCCTTGGCATAGCGGGCGACTTCCGGCGCAAAGCCGACGGCCACTTCAGCCTTGCCGTCGGCGACGTCACCGACGAGCCGCTCAGGCGGCACGCGCACATATTGGTTGCGCTTGCTCTTAAAGCCGATCAGCGACTTCATGTAGTTGAAGTTGCGATTGAAGAGCCCGAGCTTCTCGAGCATCACCTGCGCCGGGCTGTCCTGGGCCATACCGATGCGCTCGGCCTTCTTGAGGTCTTCGCTATCCCAGCTCGTGATGTCGAGCTTGGAGTCCTTCGGCAGGACAAATACGTACGGTGCGCGATAGTACGGCTTCGACGTCAGTACGCGCGGGTCGCCGGTATCGAGACCGATGACGACATCGCAGCTCTTCTTGTCGAGCTGATCGCGGACGAGATAGATCGCGGGTTTGTCGGTCCAGACGAACTTCGCCTTGCGGTCCATGGCCGTGGCCAGAACCTTGGCGATCTTATTCTCGAAGCCTTCGCCGTTGCGGCTCGAATAGGGCTGTTCGACTTCCGAGGCGCAGATGCGCAGCACCGACGGGTCGGCCGGCTCGGGAGCCTTTTCCTCTGCTGCGCGAGCGGCGCCGGCGAGCGTGGCGAGGACGACTGCGGTCGAGAGTAGAACCCCCGCCGCCTGATCACTTCTGAAACTCATGTTCATGTTTGACGCTTTGCATTCTCTGAAGCTGACCCTCCGGCCGCCGATGAAGGCTTGGGAAGCAGCGCGTTTCCGTTGGAGGAGGAGACGGTTCGGTCGCTGGAGCGCCCACCCCCGCCAGACCCGGTAAGGCCTGGCGGGAGCGAACATCTCAAGATCAGAGCTTCGGCAGCTCCGGCGGATACTCGTCGAGCATCACGTCGTCGTACGGTCCCTTGCCATCAAGCGAGAAGACCAGCATGCCGCCACCCATCTGGGTCCAGTTGGCGAGGTTCTTGAACGCGCCGACCGCGCCGAGACCGGCAGTCGGATCGTTCAGGTCGAACACCAGGCCAACCGCGGGCCAGCCGCCGACGCCGTAGTAGATGGCGACGTACTGCGTGCCCTTGTGGGTGTAGGTCATCGGGTAGCCGATGGCGCCCGACGGCATCTTGAACTTCCAGAGCAACTTGCCGGTGTCGCTGTCGCGAGCCTTGAGATAGCCGTCCAGCGTTCCGTAGAAGACCAGGTCTCCGGCGGTCGCCAGCGTGCCACCCCAAGCGGCAAAGCGCTCCATGACTTCCCACTTATACTTCCCGGTGATGGCGTTGTAGGCCTTCACCTGGCCGAGGCCGAGGTAGTTCTGACGGTCACCCTTCGGGCCCGGATACATCCACAGCGTGGCGCCAACGAAGAACTGGCCGGCACGGTAGGGAAGCATGAAGGGCTCCCAGTCCATGCAGATGTGGTTGATCGCGAGATAGAAGAGCTGACGGTTCGGATCGTAGCTGTCGTGAGCCTGGTCATGGTAGCCCATGGCCGAGGGGCACACGTTCGTCGCCTTGTGATCCATCCGCGTGCCGTATTCCGGGTCGCGAACGGGGATGCCCGTCTTCAGGTCGACGTGGGTCCACACATTGACCGTGTCGTCGATCTTGTCGGCGGAGATCAGATCGCCGTTGGTGCGGTCGAGGGTGTAGACGATGCCGTTGCGGTCAGGATGGGTAAGAAGCTTGCGCATCTTGCCCGACTTGTCCTTCTGCGTGGACAGCATCATCACGTTGACGCCAGCGTAGTCCCACTCGTCGTGGGGCGTCTTCTGGTAGCCGAAGCGCAGCTCGCCCGTGTCGGCATCGCGGCCCATGATGGTCATGGTCCACTTGTTGTCGCCCGGACGCATCGTCTCGTTCCACGGCGAGGGGTTGCCCGAGCCGTAGTAGATCAGGTTCTCTTCCGGATCGAAGGCGTACCAGCCCCAGTTCGTGCCGCCGCCGATCTTCCAGGCGTCGCCTTCCCAGGTAGCGGTGCCGAGGCCCTTCTGACCGTAGTGCGGGTTGGCTTCGTTGAACTTGTCGCCGATGCCGACTTCCTCATCGGGACCGGTGGCATACTTGCGCCACTTCTGCTCGCCCGTCTTGATGTCGTAGGCAGTGGTGTAGCCGCGCACGCCGAGCTCGGCGCCCGACGAGCCGATGATCACCAGGTCCTTCACGACGTAGGGAGCGATGGTGAGCGTCGAGCCGACCTTGATGTCGGAGTTCTCGAGCTTCCAGTACTCCTCACCCGTGTCGGCATTGAGCGCAACGACGTGACCGTCGAGCTGGTTGTTGATGATCAGCGGAGGCGTCTTGCCGTCGCCGGGCCAGTAAGCGAGGCCGCGGTTGACGAGGTCGCAGCAGGCGACGGAGCGCGCTGCCGGATCCTGCTTCGGCTTATACTGCCACTTGATCTTGCCGGGATTGGCGAGGTCCAGGGCGTAGACGTTGTTGGGGAAGGACGAGTTGATGTACATCACGCCGTTGACAACGCGCGGCGTGCCTTCGTGGCCGTGCAGCAATCCGGTCGAGAACGACCAGGCGGCCTTCAGCTTCTTGACGTTGTCTTTGTTGATCTGCTTCAGCGGGCTGTAGTTGTTCGAGTCATAATTCTTGCCGGTCATGACCCAGTTTTCGTCGCTCTTCGACAGCTCAATGAGCTTGTCGTTGGCGCTAGCGCCAGCAACGAAGCCAACCAACGCCGCACACGATGCGGTCGCCAGCAGGCCTGACTTGAGGTGTGCTTTCATTAACAAACCCTCGCGGTTTCGCTCCCAGGTGAAGGCAGATTTATGCGGGCCGCCGCCGTCGATCCGCGATGCGTGCGGACGGCAACGAGCGCTCTGCCTTCGTTAGCTGCAGCCGACGGGTGGAGAACCCAAACTGCACGGTTGAGCGGCGATTTCTCCGGTATTTACGCCAGCGAAGTGCTGCTCAGCCAGGATGGAAGCTAGAGGCCTGGGGAGGGTGCGTCTTTAGGCCGACTTCCAAGAGTCCGACGGAACAGGTGGCAACCATTGGGTATGTCGTGCCCATCGCATGACAGCGTTTGGTTCGGTAAATATGGTGGGCGAACGAGGCGCAGCGTGCGAGATGACGAGAGTGAATCCATTCGTGCAGACGCTCATGCATTCGATGCGACCGCTTCTGCTTACCTGTGTCATTGCGGGGCTCGCTGCGTGTAGCGATGACGGGGAGCCCGCCGCTCCTCAACACACTCCGCCGGTGCCAGTCGCGCATCAGGCAGATCACGAGCTCGAGTGGCTGAAGCAGACAGACGGGCTTCTGCCGGAGCAATGGCTTGCCAGTCGCGAAGCGGGCCACGAGCTCGATCGTTTCGACGGCCGGGTGAGCGACATGCACGCAGTGCTCCAGGTGGCGGCGATGCGCTTTCGTGACCACCCGCGCATGATTGCCAATCGTGCGGTCCAGCTCGAGACCATGCTTCGGGAAAAAAATATCGAGGAGCGGGCGCCCCGCCTCATCGTCACGCTATCGCAGGTGCCGGGCAAGCAGCGTTACGTGGAGAGCTTCGCGTCCCTCACGCAGCAGTACTACAATCTGCGGACCAGCGGCCTGAGCCGCGGTGAAGCAACGGATGCCTTGCGCCGCCAAGTGGCCCCGGGACAATGACACCTGACCGCGCGCCGCGAGCGGTTCCGGGACCGCTTGCCGAACGGCAATGGCCCGTTGGCCTAGCGAATTCGCCTCCGGCAACGCAAGGTCACCCCATCGTTGCCAGTATTTCCCTTGCGCTTAAGGGCATTAAAGACATAGACCTAACGTTATAGCGTATCAATTCAAAAGGCTTTCCAGTCCTTTAGGGCGCTGATGTAGCGGCGCGCGTGGAGATCGAAGTGAACGAGGCGAGCCGGATTGCCGGCAATACGCGCCGGGCTGATCATCAGGCCGCCGACAACGGAGCAACGATGGCTCGCCGAGCGGGTGACGTCAGCAAACCTATGCCGAGCTCCCGTAGATCCGATGGAAAACTTGGTCCGATGAAGGTTCTGATCATCGACGACCATCCTGTGGTCATACAGGGTTGTCAGCGGCTGCTCGAGGACATGGGTGTCGAGGAGGTCCACGTGGCGGCGACGCTATCGGAGGGCTTCCGCATCTATAGGCAGAAGCACCCCGATATCATCATCGTCGACCTGTCGATGCCGTCCGGCGCGCTGGGCGGGCTGTCGTTCATTCGCCGCCTCCGCGTATACGACGAGAAGACGCCCATCCTCGTCCTCAGCATGCACTCCGATCGCATGATCGTCAGTCGCGCGCTGGAGGTTGGTGCCAACGGGTATCTGTTGAAGGACACCTCGCCTGAGGAGTTTGCGAAGGCCTTTCGCCGCGTGCGCGACGGGCAGCCTTATCTGAACCACGAGCTTGCTTCGCAGATTGCGTTTATGGAGGCGCGCGGCGATCGCAATCCCTTGAGCCGCATGACGCTGCGCGAGCTGCAGACGTTGTCGTTGATCGCCGAGGGCAGGCCCTACATCTCGATCGCCGACGAGCTACACGTCAGCTACAAGACGGTGGTCAATACCTGCGCGCAGCTCAAGGCGAAGCTCGGCGTTCGCACGCTGCCGGAGCTGATGCGCATCGCCATCCAGCACCTGCCGGCCAGCACCAACAAGCCGAGCTCGTGAGCCTCGCGCCTAGCGGGGGCAATCGGGGCCGATGTATTTGCCGTCGATGGTGACGCCCATGCTGGCGACGCCTTCCGGCGGATCGAAGGTCATCTTCATAATCGCATGATAGCGCGCGTTGAAGTCGCCGCCGAATGCGGTGCTCATGGTCTGCTTGCCGTGCGGCTTCTTGCAGACGACATCGACGATCACCTCGCTGCCTGCCTGCGCAACTTTCGTTTGCGCGCAATCGCCGCTGTCGGCCGGCATGGCAATGTTGTCATCCTGACCGATGCAGACATCGGTTACGGTCTTGCCGAGGCCTGGCGAGACTGTGGTGAGCTCCCAGTGCCCCGCCTTGCGCTTCGGAACCTCCGGCGTGGCGGCGAACGCCTGACCGAATAGGCATCCGACACCAATCATTGCCGTCACAACGAACCGCTGATCCATCCGACCTCTCCATTGCACGTGGCGAGAAAGTAGTTGTGTTGCGCGCACTTGGGGATGGATCGCGCATGCCAATCACGCTCATGCGGATTCCCGAAAACGAATAGGACTTTTTCCCGGTACGTTCTGCCACATCTTCCTTGGTAAACGGGCGTGCAAAGCTCGCCGCACTCGACTCTTATGGAGGACCTCAAATGAAATTTGCACGCACACTCATTGTCGGTGGCGTTCTGCTCGCGTTGGCGGCTCCGGTTGCCATCGCGGACACAGCCGCGGCCCTCAAGGCACTCGACCCGGATAACGACGGCACGATCGATCTCGCCGAGGCTCAGGCAGGGGCGAAGAAGAAGTTTGCCGCGCTGAACCCCGACAACGACGGCACGCTCGATGCCAAGGAATTGACCGGCATCCTCGACGAGGCCGCGATCAAGGCTGCCGACCCGGACAACGACGGCACGTTGGACGAGAAAGAGTACGACGCTGTCGTCGCGGCGAAGTTCAAGGCCGCCAACCCGGACGATGACGGTACGATCGACGAGAAGGAGCTGAGCTCGCCTGCCGGCCAGGAGCTCCTGAAGCTCATCTACTAACCGGTAACCACATCCATTAGCCGGAGGCCGAGCGGCGGCCTCCGGCGCTCAGCACCGCGGTCCATCCGTGGCGCCACCCGATGTACAGAGCACAGCATCCACGAGAAATTGCCACCTGTGGCAAAAAGCACAGGCGGAGGTGGCAAAATCCACCTACACTTCCCGCGCTGGCCCAAGTCAGCAGGCCAGTGCGCTAGTTACCTCGGAGGTGACTGTGTTTGGCTCATTTGCTCTTGCGAACCTCGCGCGGCGGCTAGCTGCCGGTACCCGCGATCCCCGGATCAACCTCGGCATTTTGGCCCTCGCACTCTGCGGCCTCGGCGCTATTGCCGGCAGCGTCGCCTCGCAGGCCGAGACCTCCGCCATGCCGGAGCGCGTTCGCGGCTTCTTCTGCAACGCCAAGGACGACTCTCTGAACTTCCTCGTCGCTCAGGCCGGCGGGGAGAATGAGGAGATGGCCGCCAACGCGGTGAACAAGAGCCTGGGCAAGTTCTCTTGCGCGTACTACACGCCGGCCGACGCGATCTACACCGGCGAGCACACCGTCATCCGTGACGGCCTGGTGTTCAAGCTGCACAGCTTCATGTTCCTGCCCGAGAAGGTGGAACGGTGGAGTGGCACGGTGTTCGGCTCGCTGCAGCAGGCACCCAACGCCAAGCACGACGTCTAGTCCTGCGCGGCGCGGTTCAATACGGGGCCGCAAGGTCACCGTCCAGTAGGCGCGCCTACGGGCAACTCTTGTATGCCGGCATCTGGGTGATCTTCGCGGCTTCCGCGTCGTAAAGCTTGGATCGCATATCGGCGGAGGCGAGGGTGCCGACCGTGTCGGCCGTTCTCTCGCAGGCGGTGCAGTCCGCGCTCATATCGGACGCAAACTTGCGGGCGGCGACCCGCACGAGCTCGTCGGCGTACTCGAACTTCGATTGGCTGCTTTGCACCGCCACTTCGGCGCGGCGGAACTCGACGAGCATCCCGCTTTCTTCGTAGCTGTCGACGGTCTTCTGGTAACGCTCGCCGAGGCAGTTGCCGCACCGCTTCAGCGCTCCACCCAGTCCCATGACCGAGCCCATGCGCGCCACGTCCATAAGCTCGGCCTTCGACAGGCATTGATCCGCGGCACGGGCTACTGTTCCGGCCGCGCTAAGCGCGATGGCGAACAAGACGTGCGGAAGCGGAAGTCGCAATGTCGCCCCCTGCTCAGTTGTCGGCTTCGACGCGCGGATCTTGGCCGCCACGCAGAACGGTGTTGCCGTCATAGCGTGCCCTTTGGTCGATCGCCGCGGTTGCCCAGTCCGCCTCGCGCATCTGTCCGCTCTGCCCGTAGGCCGTCAGTGCGTTGGCATATGTCACACGGTGCACATCGTTGTCGGAGATGCTCTGCTCGGCGAGCAGCATCGCCGTCTTCGGCACCGACAGCGGATCGGAGATGCCCCAGTCGCAGGCGGAGTCGACGATCAGCTGTCCGGCGCCGTACTGCCGAACGATCTCGCACATGCGCGGTGCCGTCATCTTCGAGTGCGGGTAAATCGAGAATGCCGCCCAGAAGCCGCGCTCCTTTACCTCGCGCACCGTCTCCTCATTGACGTGATCGATGACGACGCGTTGCGGAGCAAGCCTGTGCTCCATGATGATGTCCATCGACCGCGACGCGCCGCGCTTCTTGTCGCGATGCGGGGTGTGGATCATCACGGGCAGATCCATCTCGCGGGCGAGGTCGAGCTGCAAGCGGAAGTACTTCTCTTCCAGAGCCGTCTGCTCGTCGAAGCCGATCTCGCCGATGGCGACGACGCCTTCCTTGGAGGCAAACTCGGGCAGGATCTGCATCACGTCCTCGGCGAGGGCCTCGTTGTTGGCTTCCTTCGAGTTCAGCCCGATGCAGCAGTAGTGCTGGATGCCGAACTGGCTGGCGCGGAAGCGCTCGAAGCCGAGAATGTGGGAGAGATAGTCGCGATAGCTGCCGACGTTGGTGCGTGCCTGGCCGATCCAGAAGGCCGGCTCGATGACCGCGACGATACCGGCGGCGGCCATCGCCTCGTAGTCGTCGGTGGTGCGCGAGATCATGTGCGTGTGCGGGTCGATGTAGGGCATCGCTGTGCTCCGTGCATTCAAGCTTGTTTGAGGGTGTGCCAGTCGAGGCGGCCGTTGCGGATGTTCCGCCAGAGGGCTGGATCGGATTCGAGAACGACGAGGGCGTCCGGGTCGGGGCATTCGGACAATGCCAGCGCCGCGGATTGGCGTTCGACATTCGAAGGGGACTCGAACACGCGCAGCAGGTCGTCCATGTATCTGTCGCCGAATGGGCCGACGCAGCGCCACAGCTCGGCGCTAACGGTGCGTCCCGCCGCCCAACGCTCGTGCGCGTAGTCGACGAGCATGCGAGCGAGGTCGGCGTTGCGCCGCTCGTCGAGCTTTTGGATCGGGGCGAGCGTGGACCCGATGAACAGCGCCTTCACCACCATCTGGTTCCACATCGCCTCGCTGAACTGCTCGGACGGGTACGGGCTGCGGTGGGCGACGGCTTCGTAGATGGGCTGCACGGCGGAGCGGATGCCTTCGGCCGCCGTTGCGAGGACGGACACGGCTTGTGGGTAGAGCGGCAGCCCGTGGTAGAGCGCGACCTGCTCGCCGATCTCGCCGGAGCGGACGCGCGCGCCGAGACGTGCGGCAAAGCTGTCCTCGGCGCCGGCGTAGCTCGCCAGCACGAAAAGGATGCGCGCCACCTGCTCGACGCTCCAGGCGGAGGTGTCGAGTCCGGGCCGCGCGGCTTCCGCAGCGGCTCGCTCTTCGTCGGAAAGCATCAGCGGCTGCTTGCCGGTGCGGCGCGAGGCAAGACCGATGGCCACCGGCAGCGCGCTGCCCGCTGGCGACGTGGCGATCCGCGTGCACTGCTCATCGATCCACGCGAGCTGCTCTGCAGCCAGCCGATGCGCGAGCCAATCGCGCAGGAGCGTGATGCGCTGGGTAACGTCCGTGGTGGTGCTCATCGCATGGTGGCCGTTGGCGAGGTGGAGGTTAGCTGGCAGGCACGAAACGCTGGAGCACGAGGGTGAGGACGAAACAGGCGATGCAGGCAAATGCTGCATGGGTCTCTCCGGTGGTCGTGGCGAACAGGGCATCGTTGAGAGCAATGACAGCTATCAGGAGCCCTACCGCCTGCGAGACGTCGCCGGACGCGCGGCGGCGCAGCAGCTGCGTGACGCGCACGCCGCAAGCCGCAAGTCCAACGAGGGCTAGAACCGCCGGCGCGGAGAAGTCCGTGCCAGCGATGCCGACGCAGAGCGGTGCGGCCAGCATTGCCAACGGCCAGACGCTGGCGAGCCGGTCGACGCTTTCGAGCCGCGCGGTGAAGGTCAGGCCCGCGACGTAGGCGAGTGTCGCCCCCGCAGCGAGGAGCAATTCGCGGGGCAGGTCGGCGGTGACCGCCAAGCCGGCGGCTATAAAGACAAGCGCTCGGCACAGCCCCATGACGAAGGGCGCGAGCGGATTTCCCTTGTGGCGCCAGTTGTAGAGCAGGATGGCGGCTGCGAGGGCCAGGCCGGCGATGCCGACGCTGCCGTCGACGACCGCCAGCGAAACCACGCCAATCGTGAGCAGTGCTCCGCCGACGACGAAGACCGAGTCGGCGGCCACCTCGCCGGCGGGGATGGGCCGCTCGGGGCGCTCGCGCGCATCGATGTTCCGGTCGAACGCGTCGTTGAGAAACATCCCGGCGACGTACATCGCCGACACGCCGAGCGCGACACCGACGGTGAGGTGCAGCGACGCCCCTCCGGCCAGCGCACATCCGGCGATGACATTGCTCCAAACGGTCGGCAGGTTGGAGACGCGTCCCAGCTTCAGCGCCGTGCGCCAGCTGCTCACGCGCCCAGTTGCGAGCGAACCCATGTCAGCTCCCGGGCGATGTCACTGCCGACATCGCCATCTCTCATGTGTTGCGGAAGGACGTCCCAGGTGTAGGTCTCGACCTCGAGATGCGGGGCGAGGGCACGCTGGCGGCAGACGGCGAGCAGATCGGCGAGCGCCTGCTGCGTCGACTGCAACGCGCCGAAGCTCGACTGGAACAGCGGCACGTGACAGTGCACGCGCCACTCTCCGACGGCGGCGCCGTTGCGCAACGCGGCGATGGCCTCAGGCAAATCCGGATAGCGCGTGAGCTTCCCGTCGTTGGCAGCGACTGTCTGGTGCAGGTAGACGCCGTCGTCGAACGGCAGCAGCAGTTCGGCGGTGTCCCCATCGGCCGCGGAGACGCGCAGCGCCGAGCTGAGCTGTATCTTGGCGACGCGGATGCCGGCTGCCTCCAGCCGTGCGACGCTCTCGGCCGGGTCTTCGAACTCGACGGCCGAGTGGCAGACGTCGAGGCAGATGCCGAGATGGCGGCGCAGAGCCTCCTCGGCCCAGTTCGCCGGCAGGCCCGTCAGGCAGCGGAACGCCTCAATCGAGCGGCGTGAGAACAGATGCTCATCGAAGAATGTTACCGCATCGTCGATGGTCTCGAGGAAGCAACACGGCTCCGGCTCCAGCGCCAGCACGATGCACTTGCCTGTCTCGCGGGCGATGGCATGCAGGTATGCGGCGTGGCGCGTGAGAACCTCGGCGATGCGCGCGATGTCGGTCCCACTACGCACGTTCGCCCTGAAGGCGCCGGGCACGGTACTGACGCTGCCGTCCATGCCCTCGGGCAGCAGTCGGGCCAGAATGTCCGCGACACGATTGGTGTAGCGCAGCCGCTCCTCGTCGCGCCAGTCCGGCTCGTAGACCTGTTCCTTCACGCGCTTGCCGTGAAAGGCACCATAGGGGAACGCATTGATGGTGAAGACGTAGAGGTCCTCGTCGTGCAGGAACGCCTGCAGCTCTGCAATCGCCGCGGGATCGTAGAGGTCCTCTGCGGCGGAACCAGACAGCCGCAATCCGACACCCATCGGCTTGTCCGGCGAGACGCGGCTCTTGATTGACGGGACGTGGCGTCTAAGCGCGGCGTCGATCTCGTGCCAGCGTTCGCCAGCGTGGATATTGGTACAATAGGTGAGATGCGGCGAGCCGGGGAGCGAGAGCTGCATTACACGCCCTCGCGGGGCCGCAGCCAGTCGATCGCTTGATCGATCAGCGTGTGGTCCATGGTGTGGACGTCGACGCTCGTGCCGATGGCGCTCAGGAGGGTGATCGTGAGCTCGCCGCCGAGGTGCTCGCGAAACTCCTCCAGTCCGGCGAGCAACAGACGCTGACGCCCGGCGCGGCGCGCATCGCAGGTCGGGTGCCAGAGGCTGAATCCGAGGCGCTCCAGGAGGGCGCGCACACGCTGGTCGGCGCCGGCGGGGAGGAGGCCGGCAAGCACCGAGTAGCGCGTGTCGATGGCGATGCCGATGGCGACCGCCTCGCCGTGCCGCAGCTCGTAGCCGGACAGCGCCTCGAGCTTGTGGGCGGCCCAATGGCCGAAGTCGAGCGGCCGGCCGCTGCCGCGCTCGAAGGGATCGCCGCCATTTGAGATCTGCCGCATATGCAGCAGCGCGCAATGGCGGATGAGCCGCTCGAGCGGCTCGGAGGCAAAGAGCGCCAGCGCCTCGGCCTTCTCCTCGAGCCAGTCGAAGAATTCGCCATCGCGAATGAGGGCCACTTTCACCGCTTCGGCCATCCCCGCGCGCTTGTCGCGCCCGGAGAGGACATCAATGAAGGCGCTGTCGTTGATGACGGCGACCGGCGGCACGAAGGTGCCGAGCATGTTTTTGAAACCAAAGGCGTTGACGCCGTTCTTCACGCCGACGCCGGAATCGTTCTGCGCGAGTACCGTAGTGGGGACGCGGATATGGCGTATGCCCCGATGCGTCGTCGCTGCGACGTAGCCGATGAGATCCAGCATGGCGCCGCCGCCAACGGCGACGACATACGAATGCCGGTCGACGCCGTAGGAGACAAGGAGACGCTGAAGGCGTTCCACGAGTTCGGGCGCGTTCTTGCAGCGCTCGCCGCCCTCGACAATCTCGACAGGCCCGGCGAGCTCTATTTCCGTAGAGTTCGCAGCGACGTAGGCGCTAACGCGGCGCGGCAGGTCGGGCATCTCGCGTGCGACGCCTTCATCAAGGATGAAGACAACGCGGCTGCGCCGGTTGGATGCTTCCGCCCGTATGGCCTCCAGAAGGACGGAACCACTCTCGGAGAAAACATCGCGGGTGAAATAGACAGGAAATTCGTACGATACCGAGAAGCGTTGGACAAAGGCGCGGGCTTCGCCCGTAGCTTCGAATTTCGACAACGCATCGCTGACAGCTAAGCCCACTCGTTTCCCCATGGCGTTTGTTTGCCGCTTTTATCGTTTTTGGATCGGCATTTTTCCCGGAATTCCCTCCAAAGTTGCCTGCGAGCGACGCGTGGTCATCGCGGGTGAAGACGGAGGAGAGGAGCCCGGCGGGGCGGATCATGCGCAGGAATTTCGACCTAAGCAACGGGTTTGCTTGGGTTTATGCCCGATGCACGGCGGCCCATTGCGAGCAAGGGGAAACGCGGCAAAAACAGCCGGGAGAAAATGGCAAATAACGCTGCCCCAATTTGCAAATCGGGGTCAATTTCTGCAATTCACCCCCGGCTCCATTGCCGGGGGATATTTCATTCACTAGCGTTCAAAGCTCGCAATCAGAAAGCCGACTGAATGGTCGGATAACTGAATAAATGCGAGCGGGCACAAATGTGCAACGCGAAAAAGTGTCGCTGAATAACAATCGAAATGGGAGAACGTTCAATGGGAATGCGGTTGATCAAAGCCGCGTCGATGGGGATGGCTGTGTTGGGAGCCGTAGGCTCGACCGTAGCGGTCGCGCAGACTGTCCCCACCCAGGCGTCCGAAGTCGCGCGGCCGGGTGGCAAGCTGCCCGGCGATCCGAAGATCGCGCTCGTGAAACTGGCCGATGGATTCAACGATCCAGTCGGCGTCGCCTCGGCGTTCGACGGCACCGGACGTATCTTCGTCGTTGAGCGCGTCGGGCGGATCAAGGTCGTCAAGGACGGCAAGGTCGCCGAGAAGCCGTTCCTCGACCTGACCAAGAACACCCCGCTCGGCACGGAAGTTCAGACGGGCTTCGTGGAGCAGGGCCTGTGGGCAGTGGCGTTCGACCCGAAGTTCAAAGAGAACGGCTACTTCTACGTCAGCTACTCCTCACTGCCGTTCAACGGCGCGCACATGATCACACGCTATACTGTCGACCCTGGAAGCCCTGACGAGGTGACGGTCGATCAGGCGCAAAAGTCGGCCAAGGTCATCACCATCATCCCGCAGCCCTACTACAACCACTACGGCGGCGGCATCGAGTTCGGTCCCGACGGCTATCTTTATGTCGGCAAGGGTGATGCCGGCTGGGAAGGCGATCCTCTGGATGCCGGTCAGCGCAAGGACGTGCTGTGGGGCAAGATGCTGCGCCTTGACGTCAATACGCCTGACGGTGTCGGCTACAAGGTTCCCGCCGACAATCCCTTCGGCCATGCCTACCAGGATCGCATGATGGCGCTCTTCGGCATCACCGAGGAGGGCTTCTCCAAGATCCACATGGGCGCCCGTCCGGAGATCTGGGCCTATGGTCTGCGCAATCCGTACTCGTTCCGCTTCGACCGTAAGAACGGCGGCCTCTTCATCGCCGACGTCGGCCAGAACCATCTCGAGGAGATCGACTGGCAGCCGGCCGGCAGCAAGGGCGGTGAGAACTATGGCTGGAAGTTCAACATGGGTACGAACTGCCACCCGATGACCGGAGCCAATGACAAGTGCCCGCAGGTCGGCGTGCTGCCGGTCGCCGAGTACCCGCACCAGGAGCCCTATCCGGGTGCCGAGAAGCTCAAGGACGGCTGGGGCTGCTCGGTCATGGGCCTTGGCGTTGCCAACTACGCCGGCATGAACGGCGTGTTCTTGACCGGCGACTGGTGCTCGGGCCGCGTGTTCGGCACCGGCTGGGACGGCAAGAAGTGGCAGCTCCAGGAACTGGTGCAGACGTCGCTGCAGTTCACGTCAGGTAACAACGACGAGGACGGCACCGTGCTCGCCGTCAACTGCGACTGCTTCTACACCGACGACAAGGGACCGTTGGCAAACCCGCCCGGCGCGCTGTGGCGCATCGTGGCGGCGGACAAGGTCCCCGCCGGCGCTGAAGTCGCCAAGACGAAAAAGTGACCGCTTCGTCGGTCTAGCCAGCAGGGTCCCTCGCTCCCGTCGCGAGGGACCCTGTGTCCGCTTCCAACGCGCCCTTAGGAATTTCTGATGCTCGCCAAACCGCGCCTATCCCGTGCGCTTGCCAGCCTCGCCATCGGACTAGCGCTCGTCGTTCCCGCCGCCGCCATCGAGTTCCTCAATGCGCTCGACGACTCGCCCATCGATATCTCCCCCATCAAGGGCGAGGTGTTCACCGACGCGGTGAAGTCGTTCCAGGAAACCGGCAAGAACCCCTACGTCGGCAATCCCGATGCCATAGCCGCCGGCAAAGCGCTCTACGACGCCAACTGCCAGGTCTGTCACAAGCCGGACGGCTCGGGCGGCATGGGGCCGAGCCTCATCGACAATACGTACGTCAACAAGCGGGCCAACACCGACGTCGGGATGTTCGAGGTGATCCACTCTGGCGCTGCCGGCGCCATGCGCCCCTTCTCCAAGCGCGGCGTTACCCAAGATCAGATCCTGCAGATGATTGCCTACATCCACACCCTTAAGAAGTGAGCGATCGCCGCCGGGGGTGGAAACGGCCATGCATCCCTTATTGGTTCTCAATGTCGTTGGGCTGACGCCGGAACTTATCGGCGCCAACACGCCCAACATCGCGCGCCTGGCGCAGCGCGGCGGCACGCGCCCGTTGCGTACCGTGACGCCGGCCGTGACCTGTTCGGTGCAAGCGACGTTCCTCACCGGTCTGCCGCCCAGCGGTCACGGCGCCGTTGCCAACGGCTGGCTATTCCGCGATCTCTGCGAGATATGGCTGTGGCGGCAGTCGAACCGCCTGCTCGACGGCGAGCGCGTGTGGGACGCGGCCAAGAAGCGGGATCCGGGCTTCACCTGCGCCAACATGTTCTGGTGGTACAACATGGCCTCGAGCGCGGACTACGCGGTGACGCCGCGGCCGATATACAAAGCCGACGGGCGCAAATTGCCGGATTGCTACGCGCAGCCCTCCGAGCTGCGCGACGAGCTGACCGCCAAGCTCGGCGCCTTCCCGCTGTTCTCCTTCTGGGGACCGGCAACGTCGATCTCGTCGACGCGTTGGATTGCGGACGCGGCGCTGCACGTCATGGCGACGCGCAATCCGACGCTAACCCTCGTCTATCTCCCGCACCTCGACTATTGCCTGCAGAAGCTTGGACCGGCAGACGACGACATCGCCGACGATCTGCGCGAGGTCGACGCCGTCGTCGGCGACCTGATCGCCGCGGCCGAGGCGTCGGGCCGGCGTGTGCTCATACTCTCCGAATACGGCATCGTCCCCGTCGACAAAGCGGTGCACATCAACCGCGCCCTGCGCGAGACGGGGCTGCTCGCCGTCCGCGTCGAAGAGGGGGGCGAGCTCCTCGATCCGCCCCAGTCGCGCGCCTTCGCGGTTGCCGACCATCAGGTCGCGCACGTGTACGTGGAGGACAAGCGCGATGTGCCGCAGGTTCGCGCGCTCATCGAAGCCCTTGATGGCGTCGCCGCAGTCTGGGGCGAAGAGGAAAAGCGCGCGCACGGGCTCGATCACGCGCGGTCGGGCGAACTGGTGGCGATCGCCCAGCCCAATGCGTGGTTCACCTATTACTATTGGCTCGACGATCGGCTTGCACCCGACTTTGCGCGCACGGTCGACATTCATCGCAAGCCAGGATACGACCCCGTCGAGCTGTTCCTCGATCCGGCCATCCGTTTTCCAAGGCTCGCCGTCGCCTGGCGCTTGTTGAAGCGGAAGCTCGGATTGCGAACGCTGATGGACGTCATTCCGCTCGATGCTGCACTGGTGCGCGGCTCGCACGGTCGAGCCGACACGCCGGAAGCGCGTGGCCCGGTCGTCATTTCGTCGGTGGCCGACGCTCTGCCGGACGGCGCGTGCCAGGCGACCGACGTCAAACAGTTGATGCTCGAGCACATCTTCGGAAAACAGGTGCGCGGCCAAACGGGCCCGACCATGCGAGCAGTGCGATGAATGATGCCCTCGAGCGCGTGATCTTGGTCGATGGCGACGATCGGCCGCTCGGCACGGCGCCCAAGCTCGACGCGCACGTCAACGGACAATTGCATCGCGCGTTCTCTGTTCTCGTTCACGACGGCGCCGGCAACCTGCTGCTGCAGAAGCGGGCGCGCGGCAAATATCACTCGGGCGGCCAATGGGCCAACGCCTGTTGCGGGCATCCGCGTCCTGGCGAGGAGACTGCGGTCGCCGCAAGGCGCCGCCTCTTTGAAGAGATGGGCGTCGATTGCGGGTTGATGCCGCTGCAAACCCTCATCTATCGCGCCGATGTCGGCGGTGGCCTCGTCGAGCATGAGCTGGTCCACCTATTCACGGCTTGCTGGCGCGGCGCTGTCGAGCCCGATCCCGCCGAAGCCGACGCACACAGTTGGCAGCCTCTGTTCGCTGTGCGCCGAACCGCCGTCGCGACGCCGGAGCGGTTCACCCCGTGGTTCCGTCTCTACCTCACGCTCGATCTCGGCGAACTCGGCATGGACGACCAGGACATCGGCGCCGTAGGCCGCATCTAGGATTCGGTATTTTGCCGCGCGCCCGTCGCGAAAGTGACAAGGCCGTGCAAGGCGTCTCGCAGGAAGCGAATCCGCTACACTGCGCGCCATGACCAAGAAATCTTCTGACCACGCTCCTTCATCACAGCCCGATGCCGGCCAAATCGGCCTGGTAGCCGCGGTGTCCATTGGCATCGGCGGCATGGTTGGCGCAGGCATCTTCTCGATCCTCGGCGTGGTCGCGCAGGCGGCCGGCAACGCCATGTGGCTAGCTTTCGCGATCGGCGGCGTCGTGGCGCTGCTCTCCACCTATTCCTATGCCAAGCTCGGCGCGGCGTTCCCCTCCGCCGGCGGGGCCGTACACTTCCTGGTGAAGAGCTTCGGCGACGGCGTGTTCGCCGGCGGCCTCAACCTGTTCATGTGGGCCGGTTACATCATCTCGCTCGCGCTCTATGCGACGGCCTTCGGCAACTACGCCGCCACCTTCATCACTGATCGGCCGTCGGCATTGCTGCTCAAGTTCCTGGCGATCGGCGCCGTGCTGCTCGTGACGGTCGTCAATGCGTTCGGCGCCAAGATCATGGGGCGCGGCGAAACGATCATCGTTGCCGTCAAGGTGGCGATCCTCGTCGTCTTTGCCGCCGTGGGGCTCTACTTCATCAGGCCGGAGAACCTGTCGCCCGCGCTGTGGCCCGGAGAGCAAGCGATCCTGTTCGGGGCCGGTGTGCTGTTCATCGGCTACGAGGGGTTCGGGCTCATCACCAATGCGGCCGGCGACATGCGCGATCCGCAAAGGACCTTGCCGCGCGCTCTGTACATCGCCGTGCTCTTGGTGATCGTCCTTTACCTCGCCGTGTCGTTGACCGTAACCGGCAATCTGTCCGATGCTGAAATCGAGCGCGCCAGGGACTACGCGCTGGCGGAGGCCGCCAGGCCGTTCCTCGGAGAAACGGGCTTCCGGCTCATCGCGATCGCCGCGCTGTTCTCGACCGCGTCGGCGATCAACGCCACGCTCTTCGGCTCGGCCAACGTTTGCTACATGATCGCCCGCGACGGCGAACTGCCGGCACGTCTCTCGTGTGTCGAATGGAAGCAGGCGACGGGTGGCCTCCTCCTCACCGCAGCGCTCGTCATCGTGGTGATGCTGTGCTTCGACCTCTCCGGAATTGCCATGATGGGAAGTGCCGCTTTCCTTCTCGTCTATGGCGCGGTGAATGCGGGCCACCTCCTGGTTCTGAAGCAGACGGGGGCGAATGCGTTGATCGTCTGGCTGTCGCTGCTCACTTGCCTCGCCATGTTCGCTGTTCTCGGGGTCTACACACTCCAGCAGCAGCCTGCGGCGATCGCGGCACTCGTCCTCATCGCGGCTGCGTCGTTCGTAGCCGAATGGCTCTACCGGCGTTGGACGGGTCGCCAGATCAACACGATAGATTGCCCGACCAGATAAAATTGGAGAGCGCAGGGCTGTTGCAAATCCGTCGCGAGACTCCGCGCTCCACGCTGCTGTTGCAATTCATCGTTGACACGAACGGCGCTTACCAGCGCACATATCGCCCGTGACGGAGTAAGGGAACGCGGTGAGACTTAGGTCGAAGCCGCGGCTGCGCCCGCAACTGTAAGCGGCAAGTTTCTCCCGAATGCCACTGGCAGCCAACTCGGCTGCTGGGAAGGCGGAGAGAAACGTTCGAGCCGTAAGCCAGGAGACCTTCCGTCGCGAGTCGCCCATCCTCCGTGCGGGCCGCGCGGTGGAACGGTTACCCGTAGCGGCGACTGATGTGCAACCGAAGGGGAGCTACGTCAGGCATGTCATTTTACGGTGTCATCTCCAGACACTAGCAATTCGAGCTCGATGTTGCCGCGATCGCTGCAGCTTCGGCTGGCGACTGTCGTTTGGCGGAGTTCAATGCGTATAGAGTGTGCGTGATGTCGAGCTTCCCCGAGGCTCAGTTCTGCGTAACGGGGGGCTACCATGTATCTGCGTTTTTCGAGGCGTTCGCCTAGACCATCCATCTATGCCGGCATTCTTGCCGCATCCGCTTCCATCCTTTCGCTCGCCATGGCCACCGGCGCGCTCGCCCAGTCGGCGACCGAGCTGCCGCCGCTCGAGGTCGAGACGACTAAGAAGGTCAAGAAGCGGCCGGGCTCAGAGCCACAGGTTCCGGTTACCCAGGTGAGCGGCGCCGCATCCGATACGGATGCCCCTGTCGTGCATTCTGCTAACAACACACCGACCGATGCCGCCAAGGTCGGCTCGTCGGTCACGGTGTTGACGGAAAGGGATCTCGACAAGCAGTCTAAGACGTTCCTCAAGGACTATCTGCAGCAAGTCACTGGCGTTAACTTCAGCCAGAACGGTCCTCCGGGATCCACAACACGTCTGAGTGTGCGCGGCGCCGCGCTGAAGTACGTTAAGGTCTTGATCGACGGTATCGACGTGAGCGACCCGTCGGGCACTGAAACACAGACCCATTTCGAGCATCTGCTGGTGGGCGACGTATCGCGCATCGAGGTATTGAAGGGCTCGCAGAGCACACTATACGGTGGCGACGCAGTCGCCGGCGTGATCAGCATAGAAACGAAGGTCGCGACGAAACCGGGATTTTCCCAGAGTGGTGGTGCCGAGTATGGCTCCTACAGTACCTATCGCGGTGCCTATACGGCGGGCTTCGCCTCGCAGGATGGGAGCAACGTCGCGCTGACGGTGCAGGGCATTAACACGGCGGGATTCTCTGCCGCGTCGGCCGGCAACGAGGATGATGGATATCGCAACCTCACCCTCTCGGGGCGAGGCGAGTATTTCATCTCGCCGTCGGTTAGCGTCTTCTTTGCCGCTCGCACTTACGACGCCAAGAACGAATTCGATGGCAACGTGAACCCCGATCCGTTCGGCGCTGTCATTTTCGGAGATCTGGCGAACTCCGGCACCAGCCGTCAGTCGGCAGGACGCGCCGGAACGCGCTTTTCGTTTCTTGACGGCGCCTTCCAGAACACGTTGGCGATCCAAGGAATGCGGATTGAACGCGACTTCCACGACGTCACGAGCGCGCCCACCGATTCGTCCTACACCGGCAAACGCGTAAAGGGTGAATACAAGGGAGTGCTGTCCTTCAACGAGCATCTCGCGCTGCTGGTTGGCGCAGACTGGGAAAGAACGTCGCTCGCGAACAATAGCCTACCCTATCAGCCTGAAGCGGAGATCATCGGAAGCTTTGCCCAGCTTATGATAGAGCCGATAAATGGCCTGCTCCTGACAGGCGGTGGCCGCATCGACGAGCATGACGCCTTCGGTCAGTTCGATACGTACCGCCTCACTGCGGCCTATCTCTTGCCGGGCACCGAGACCAAGCTGCGAGCCAGCGCAAGCACGGGTTTCCGGGCCCCGAGCCTCGATGAGCTGTACGGATCGTATCCTCAGTTCTTCATGCCCAACTACGGCAACCCCAACCTCACACCCGAAGAGAGTGAAAGCTGGGACATTGGCGTCGATCAGGGGTTCATGAGGGGGGCATACACGGTCAGCGCCACCTACTTCGAACTCGACACGCTCAACCTCATTGGGTTCAACGGCGACTGCTTTAGTGATCCGACCATCCCCTGCCTCGCCAATGTGGCCGGCACGACGAACCGGAAGGGTGTTGAGCTGAGCAGCGTGGCGCACTTCACAGAGTCCGTGGCCGTGAGCATGGGCTACACGTATGTGCAGACGGAAACGCCTACCAATACTCGGTTACCCTTCGTGCCGCGCCACAGTTTCGTCTTGGGGCTGGATTTTCAGCCGATCGACAAGGTTGAACTCAATGTCACCGGCCAGTACGTCGCCGATACGTTTCAAAGCCGGACTGACCAACTCGACAACTACTTTCTGTTGAGCGCGAAAGCCGCCTACGAAATCGTTCCGGGTTGGAAGGCATACGTTCGAGGCGAGAACCTGCTTGATGAACAGTATGAGACCATCGCCCAGTTCGGAACCGCCGGCCTGGCCGTATACGGCGGCGTGCAAATGGCGCTTCCGGAGAACTGAAACCGCGTACATCTAGGCGTGAATTCGGCCCCGTTGACAGGCCCGCAGCGCTAGTGCTGCGGGCCTTTGCGCGCGCGACGCCCGCAACGCCATGCGAAATGGCCTTATCTCGCGCCGTTGCTTACGGTCTGCTCATCGAATGTGAAGTCGATTGCCTGCTGGCGGCCCCATTGCGGAGCCACACTCTCCTCGCCAACCAGGAGGACAGCCATGAGCCAAAGCACTGCGGATGAAACCGCACAGCGCGTCAGAAACATTCGATTGGCCGCCGCCGCGATCAGTCAGCTACTGGCCGAGAAGTCGTTGCCCGAGGACGCATGGGATGGGGCGGCGCGCGTGCTCGATCGTTGCCGTCGGGCGCGATGCGAGCTGGAACGCGGCGCGGCGACAAGCTCTCAGTCGCACGACTAGAAAATAAAAGTGCCGCCCGCGGACGGCGCATGATGCCGCCGCGGGCGCCGCTCACATGCCCATGTCCGTATGGGCGAGCTTCATACTGGCGATGCAGCCTTCGGTATCGCCGGACTTCATCGCCGCCTTCGAGGCGTCGAGGTTCGTCTGCGCCGACTTCTTCTTCGCCTCGTCGGTCATCTTCGCCACCATGGCGTCCATCTTCTGCATGTGCTCGTCGGTGCACCAGGATTTGTCGGCGCGCGCGCCGGCGGGTGCGAGCATCGTGGCGGCGACCGCCGCCAACATCACGAGTCTGAGCATGGCTTCCTCCAAGATCATTTTTTCTTTGGCGGCCGATGTGCCGTCCCACGGCGCCCTCTAGCGCACGTCGAACGGCGCCCTGCGACTTTCGTTCCAGAAGTTCAGGAGCGTTGCGCCAGGTGGGTCCCGTTATACGCCCGGCCGGCGACGGGATTGCCTGCTATTCGATCAAAACTTCGTCGACGTAGCACCATTTCCAGCTCTCGCCGGGCTCGATCGATTGCACCATCGGATGCTTGGTTCGGTGGAAGTGCTTGGTCGCATGCTTGTACCGCGAGCTATCGCAGCAGCCGACGTGCCCGCAGGTCAGGCAGAGACGCAGGTGCACCCACTCCGCACCCATCTTCAAGCATTCCTCGCAGCCGTCGGTGTTCGGCGTCACGTGGCGGATGGTGTCGAGGTGCGTGCAGGTGTCGGCCATTGCGACTCTCCTGAGTGTGGCAAGAGTGCCCCGCCAGGTTGCGGGCAACCATAGCGCCACTTCCCGCCGCCGCCCAGGCATGGCATGCCGCTGATGTCAGACGAAGAACGGAGCCCCCGCGACATGATCCGCGCTAGCCTGCTGCTCGCCGCCGCCATTTCCGTGCACGCGTGCCCGGCCGCCGCGGGTTGCGAGAAGCCCGAGCCGCCCGCCTGCACCAGCTGGTATGATCAGTTCAACAGCGCCTACGACCTCGACGGCTGCAAACGCGACCTTGAGTACTACAAGGACGAGGTCAAGGAATTCGGCGAGTGCGTGAAGAAGGCAGGCGAGACCGCCGAGAAGGAGCTGAAGAAGGCGGCGGAGAATTTCGAGCGGCGCGCCGCCAAGGGCGTTGCCGGGCAGTAGCACCAGAGGTGTCTGCCTGGCCTTGGAAAGAGGAATGCCGCTAGCGGCGGATGCGGCTGATCTTCGAGCCTTCAAGCGTCAAGTTATACATCAGCCCCTTCGGATCGAGGACGAAGCCGACGACCGGGCTGGTGATCTTGTTGGTGTCGATCGAGCCGCCGATGCCGACGGTGATGATGGCGACGGAGGCGTCGGCACCGACCTTCCACCCGGCGGTGCGGCGAAACTGATCGAGCGCGTCCGGGGTCATGAACATGATGATCACCGAGCGCTCCTGTACGCCCAGCTGGAAGCCGACCGACGCGGAAAGCGTATTGTAGTAGTCGACGGTGCGGCCACGGATGCGCAGGGCGCCCTCGCCGTACTCGCCGCCGAAGCCGAAGCCGGCCTTCACCACCGATGGAAAGACGAGGACGCCGACCGCCTTGTGCGCCAGCTCGCGGGCGCCGCGGATGCTGTAGTAAAACCGCTCCAGCGTCTCGTCGACGCCGACGTCGATCTCGTAGGCGGAGGCCGCACGACTGTCCTGCGGCGCTGCGGCGATAAGGCTCACAGCGCACATGACGGCCCACAACAGACTACGCGACATCCTTGATTCCCCCGGTATTTCGGTCCCGTTCGCCCAACTAATTGCCTGCGTTCATGGCCAAATTGCGCGCCGAACCGCGGCTTTTGTACCCGCTCTAGCGCTTCGTCTTCACCCGTGCCGGCTTCTTGGCAGCTTTCTTGCGCTTGGTCACCTTCGCCTGGGCAAGCTCTCCGGCGCGATACTTGGCGATGCGGCCGATGAGCCCCGCCGGCACCGCCTGATCGAGGGGAAAGCGCACCGTCCCCTTGTGGCTCAATTCGTAGGGCGCGAGCTCGTCCTTGAAGGCGGCGATGAGCTTGCCGGTCACCGGATAGAGTGCGCAATGCTCCTTCCACGCCGCGAAAAAGACAACGATGCGGCCGTCCTTCCTCAGCGCCGGAATGCCGTAGGAGATGACCTCCTCGGCTCCGGGCACGGCCTTGCGCAGCGCCGCGCGTATGGCGTTGAGCGCCCGGCGTGCTGGCGCCGGCTTGTCGGCGATATAGCTCGCGACGGTCAGGATAGTGGACTTGGGCACGGTGGCTTCCCCGTTCCGGGATCGGTGGAGTTGCGATCATGATGCCCGTCATCATGGCGCAAAAGCCAGTGTCTTTGCTATGATTGGCCGCGCGCTGGGGAGCGCACGGGCCGTAGCTGCCGCCAACGGGGGATGCCATCATGACCTTGGGATTGTCGTTCGAGACGTTCGTCCTGCTGCACGTGCTGATCAGCATTGTCGCCATCGTCACGGGGCTCATCGCGCTCGTCGCCATGATCCGCGGCGCGGCGCCTGACTGGGTTACGCACGTCTTCCTGTGGACCACGGCGCTGACGACGCTGACGGGCTTCCTGTTCCCCATCTCGGTCATCACCCCCGCCGTCGCAACCGGCATCGTCTCCACGGCGGTTCTGGCCCTGGCCTTCGCCGCCATTTACGCCTTCAACCTCGCCGGTCCCTGGCGCTGGATCTATGTGACGACCGCCATCGCGGCGCTCTACCTCAACTGCTTCGTATTCGTGGTGCAGTCGTTCCAGAAAATCGCCGAGCTCGCCGCTCTGGCGCCGACGCAGTCGGAGGCGCCGTTCGTCATCGCGCAGACGGCGCTGCTCGCCGCCTTCGTCTGGGCCGGCTGGCGCGCGGTCAAGCGCTTCCATCCGCCGGTGCTCGCCGTCGCCGCTTAGGACGACAGGTGCTAGGGTTTGCCGGGCCGGAGGTGGGTGGTCCCGTCGGCGTTGATCTCGACCGTGAACTCATCGCCGCCGGACAGATCGAGCTTCTTGCCATTGATCAGGATGTCGTTGCCCTCGTTGGTCGCCGAGTACGATGCGGGTCCCTTGGTGATCATGTGCACCGTCTTGCCGCCGACCGACATGGTCTGGGCGATGCTGGGGGGAGCCGACGACATGGTGTAGGGGTCGACGAAGATAGCGAAGTAGGCGAAGAGCCCGACGAGGGCGAGGAAGAGCCCGCCGAAAATATAGAGAATGATGCGTATGACTTTCATTGGAATGCTCCGCTCGTGCAATGCGGGAAGCGGCCATTATGACCGGCCGTGCCCTAAGCCTGACAGAGCGGCAGGGGGCTGCCTATCTAAAATGCTGTTGCGCTGCGCCATGCCATCGGCGTACCGCGGCTGCTAAGCTCGACGCGACCCGCGTTAACCGGAGGATAGGAAGCCTAGCTCATGTGCCGCAACATCAAGACGCTCTACAATTTCTCGCCGCCGGCGACCGACAACGAGATCCGCGCCTCGGCACAGCAGTTCGTGCGCAAGCTGTCGGGGATGAACAGCCCGTCGAAGGCCAATGAGGCTGCCTTCAACCGCGCCCTGGAACAGGTCGCCGCCGCCGCCGAGGAGCTGCTCGGCTCGCTCGTCACCATGGCGCCGCCGCGCGACCGCGAGACGGAGGCCGCCAAGGCGCGCGCCCGCAACGAGGTACGCTTCGGCGTCCGCTAGGCGTTACTGGTAACCGTCACTGGCCCTTGAGCGCCAGGCGGACGTAACCTTCCCGGTGCGAAGGCATGTACTTGCGCGCCGCCGCCATCATCTCTTCCGGCGTTACCGTGTCGACGGCGAGGTCGCCGACGCCGCAGCCTTCGAGCGTGCGGTCGACGAGGCGGTCGAGCAGCGCCTGGTTGTCGCCCGCTTCCTTGCAGCGCTTGAGCGCGATGCGGTCGCGCAGGCGGGCGAGCTCTTTGGCGTCGATCGCCGACTTCATCTTGTCGACGACCTCGAACACCTTCTTCTCGACCTTCTGCGGGTCCTTGCTGCTCGATATGGCGACGCGGAACACGCCGCTGCAGGCGTCGGGCTCGTAGGAGACGTCCGGCGTATAGGTGTCGCCGTCCTTCTCGCGCAGCTCATCGAACAGCGCCGTGCCGAGATAGGACCCGAGCGCCAGCAGGGTGCGGGCGTCGGCGCCGGTGTTGCAAACGCCGGTGTTCCAGGCGATGCGCAGCTCGCTCATCGGGCGCTGCAACTCGAACGACGGTTCGACCAGCGGCTTGTAGGCACGAGTGACGTCCACGCGCGGAATGTCGAGGCGCGGACCCTCGGCGCGCGCAAACCTGCCGAAGCTCTTCTGTACCAGATCTTGCAGCGCATTGGGCTCGATGCTGCCGACGACGAAGAGGTCCATGTTGCCCGGCAGGCGCGTGCGGTCGGCGAAGGCGCCCAGCTCGGCGGCGCACTTCTCCGGCGCGATCTTGCAGCGGGCGATCTCCTCCTCGAGCGTCTCCTTGGCGTAGGGATGCGACTTGCCGAAGAGCTCGCGGTCGAACTTCTGCTCGGCGGCGAGCGAGGGATTGTACTTGTCGAGATAGAGCTCCTCGCGCACGACGCGCTGCTGGGCGGCAACCGTCTCGAGGTCGAATTTCTGATCGAGCGAAATGGCGGACAGAAGGTCGGTCACCTGGGGCAAATACTGAGGAAGGAACGAGGCGAACCAGCGCAGCGCGCCAGCCTCCGTCGTGGCGTTGCTGTCCTGCACGCAATCCTTGAACAGCGCGGTGACCTGCGCCGCCGACATGTTGCCCGCCGCGCCCGCGCACGAGGTATGCTCGCACAAATGCGCCAGGCCGTTGTGGGTGATCTCCTTGCTACGCAAGACCAGCGCCGCGGTCACGTAGCCGGAGTTGTTGGCGATGAAGTGCGTGCGCAGCCCATTGTCCAGCGTGAATGTCTGGTGGCCGCCCGCCTGGTTGACCGGAAATGCCCGGGCCGGGAAGGGTAACGCCAAGGGAAGCGACGTTGCGGCAGCGCCGCCGAAGAATGCCTTGAGAGTATCGCGCCGGTTGATTTGCATGAAACGCCCCATCGCCAAACGATGTTCGAGGCCGGCTACAGTCTTACCGATGCCGGGTTGCGGACGATTTAATCAGGCTGCTGACGGCCAGCTATTCCGTGCGGAACAGGGGCGCCTGCTTGTGGCTTCGTTCGGCGTGCATAAGTGTTGAATGCTGGTGTCGGCGTAAACCGGAGGATCACCATGATGCGACTGCTCGCCGTCAGCGGATTGATATTGTTCTTAGGACTGGTGGACGGCGCTGCGCAGGCGCATCACGGCTGGGCGTGGACGACGGGCAAGAACATCGAGATGACCGGCACCATCAAGAAGGTGCGGCTCGGCAACCCGCACGGAATTCTGGAGGTCCAGGTCGGCCCGGAACTGTGGACGTTCGAGGTCGGTCAGCCGTGGCGCAACGAGCAAGCGGGTCTGAAAGACGGCGATCTGGCGGAGGGCGTCGAGATCCGGGTCAGCGGCGAGCCGGCGGCCGACGCCTCCAACAAGCGACTGAAGGTCGAGCGGCTGTACCTCGGCGACAAGGCCTACGACCTCTATCCGGAGCGGGACTAGCGCCGTGGACGAGGTGCTCGCAGCGCTGCAGGCCACGCCGGTCGCGCAATACCTCCGCACTGCGCGCTGGGGCTATGCCGCCCTCAACACGGCCCACGTGTTCGGCATTGCGGTCTTGGTGGGCGCCATCCTACCGCTCGATCTACGCCTCTTAGGGTTCTGGCCGCAAACCTCGCGCGCCGATCTCACGCGCATCCTCGTGCCAGTCGCAGTGGCGGGCTTGGTGCTGGCGGCCGCAACAGGTCCATTGCTGTTTGCGATGCGCGCCGAGGAATACGCGGCCCTGGGTATATTCCGATTGAAGCTGGTTTTCATTGCCCTCGGGATAGCGGGCGCGCTGACCCTGCATCGCGCCTACGGATTGGCCCTGAACGGAGCGAGCGAGCGGCGCGTCGCGGTGCATGCCGCGCTGTCGCTCGTGTGCTGGCTCGGCGCGCTGGTATGCGGCCGCTTCATCGCCTTCGTGGTGGAGTGAATTCCTATTCGACCGCGCAGGCGTAGCCGCTGTCGTTCAGCGAGCGGCACAGGGATTGCGCCTGCCCCGCATCGGCGAACGGGCCGAGCCGCAGCCGGTAGAGTGGCGGCGAGGTGCCCGGCGGCGTCGTGTCGGCGATCTGCGGCCGGCGCGGACCGAGCTGCGGACCGCGCTGGGAGGTGAGCCGGACGGCGAGCGCGAACGCCTCGGTGCGCGAGTGCGCCGCGCCGACGAGCAAGCGGATCTCGGGGGGCGCGGCGGGCGCTGCGGTCACAGGGGCAGGCACCATCGGGGTGGTTGCCGGAGTGGACGCCGGTGCAACCCATGCGACCGTCGGTGCGGGTGGCGGCGGGGGCATGACGGCCACGACCTGGGTGACGAACGGATCGACCGGCGGGGGCGCCTCGACGGCCTTTGCCGCGGCGACCGTCACTTTCATCTCGGATGCGGGAAGCGGGGCCAGCGGCGTGACTTCGATGGCGGCCGGGTTCGGCGGCGCCGATGGCTTTTCGGCCTTCGCTGCGGCTACGGCCGGCTTCTTTGGCGGCGTGGGCGCCTTCGCCACCGGAGCAGACTTCTCAGCTGCGATCGCTGGCTTCTTGGCTTCCGTCACCCAAGGCTTCGCGGGTGCCGGCGCAGGCGCGGGCTTCTCCACTCGCTTCGCCGGCGGATCAAGCTGCGTTGTTCCGCTCCGAGCGGCGAGCTCTGGCTGGGAGGCCGTTGGCACCGGCAGCGGTGCATTGGCTGCGACTTGCGTCGCTCCGCCCCAGTTCGTTGTGGCGGGCTTCGTCGCTGGCGGCGATACGATCGCCGCGGTGGTCTGCGGTGGCGGCTGCGACGGCGCCTTGCCCCCGCCGCCCGTCGTCGGCGAGATGACCACCACCTCCTGATTGGCAACACCCGCTTCTTGATAGGCCGCGGCGCGGGCCTCCATCGCGTCGGAGCGTTCCTGCTCCGACAGCCCATCGTAGTCGAGCGCGCGCGTCAGATCGGAGATCGCATGCCCGGGGCTTCCCTGCTTGCGGTAGACGAGACCACGATAGTAGAGCGCGCGTGCCATCGGGCCCGAAGAGAGCCCGCCCCGCAGGGCCGCGTTGATGCCGCCGAGCGCCGGCTCGAGATTGCCGTCGCGGTAGGATGCGATGGCCTTTTCGAGGATCGTCTCGGCAACGGAGGTTTCGGCGGAAAGGCCAGCCGCCGGTGCTGCCGCCACCAGCAGCACTGCCGTCGCCAAGCTGCGAAACGCGCGGCCCACGTGCACCTCTAGGGATGCTGCCAAGTGCGGTGCGCCGCTATCGGCACTCCTTCGCCGACTATCGACCGATTCGGTCCGTGCACGGTTGTGGAGGAGTTGTGAAGGCGCGCCAACGGCTTGGCCGCGTTTCAGTCGCCGGTCGCCTGGCGCGCCGCCTGCATTTCCAGCGCCCGTCCCAACCCGGCGAGCAAGGAGCCGAGGGCGAATAAGGCGATGACGATGATCTCGAGGTAGCTCTCGACGCCTTCCTTGGCGATCATGTAGTCGGAAATATTGGCGTCCGAGTTTTTGTAGGCGGCTAGAGTTTCGTTGCGGCTCTTCTCGGTGGCGGCCACCTGCTCCGCCGGCGCGTTCAACAGCTTCAGCAGCGCGAGCTGGTTTTCGTATGCGGTTTTGAGCCCGATCTGCGCCGACTGCTGCGTATTGAAGGCGACGAGCCGCCATTCGATCTCGCGCTTCAGCGGCTCCAGATAGAAGAGCTGCATCGCCGTTGAGCCAAGCAGAAACACGATACCGATCAGCTCGCCGAATTGATAGACGCGCATGGAACTCCCCCCGATGAACGCTACGTCGCGTCTAGCGCGCGCTGTTGGAGGTTTCAAGGCTTGCTGACGGGCAGCAGCGCCGCGAGCGACTCCAATGCCAGCCAGAAGACATGAAAGCCGATGCTGATCTCGGCCAGCTCCAGCGCGCCCATGGACTGGAAGACCGATAGCGCCGACAGCGCCGCGAAAAGCGGGACGGCGTGCGCCAGCGCGCCCACGACGTTCCATTTGCGCGTATTGGGCTGGTCGGCGCCGAGAAGCAGCAGCACCGCGATGATCGTCATGAGCAGGTAGGCCTGGATCAGCCCGACCCACACCAGCGGCTGGTCGTGCAGGAATCCGAATTGACCGGCACCGGAGACCTTCCCGACCGTCGTGGCGACGGCCAGCGTGAGAGCGACCACGGTCAGCACGATGCCATGGATGCGCAACAGCCACCGGCGGAACGTTGCGCTGCGCGTCCGCGGCGGGAACGAGGAGCCTGTGTCAGCCATGCTGCCCTCCGGCCGCGAGCATAACGCCAACCCGGGCGCAGGCTAGCGCAATTCGATGGGCCCTGGTGACGTCAAACGCCGGCGCGGGCCGCCAAGACGATCCACACCGCCGCTAAGGCGGCGAAGTACAGAAAGCCCGCGAACGTAACGTTGCGGGCTTTTCTGATTTCTGCGGGGGCGGTGTCGCGCACGCTCGTGAACAGGGAGAAGAGGTCAACAAGCGTGTACATCGCAGAGAGAAGGACAGATGCAAAGCTTCTATCCTGTTGGTTTGCGTGGGCCTGAAGCTTCATCAGGCTCGACGTCCACCAGAAGATTGGGAAGAACAGAATGGCATTGAGCCCAGCAAAGAAGACCTGGGCTGGAATGCCGAACGGGCGCTCGCCCGCCACGCCCACCTGGGCCTTCGTCACCGCCGGGTCGAAGTTCACGCCGATGAAAATCAGATACATGAGGAACGACACGACGAACGCGGTTACGCGCAACCTATTGTGCGCTTCCTTGGTGTCGTTCGCCGCGTTTGAGCCCATGTCGATGCGCTACTTCTTCAAGTTGCCAGCATCGACATACACATCGCCGCCCAGCTCGCGGAACTTCTGGCTCATCTGGTCCATGCCGGCCTGGCGCGCGGCCGCATCGCCGGCAGCCGTCTCCGGATCGACCTGCGTCGTCTCCTCGGCGAGTTCCACCGCGCCCTCGTTCAGCCGCGCCGCGTAGTCGCGCACCTGCTGGGTGATCTCCATCGAGCAGAACTTCGGCCCGCACATGGAGCAGAAGTGGGCGACCTTGTGCGCGTCCTTGGGCAGCGTCTCGTCGTGGAACGAACGCGCCGTATCGGGGTCGAGCGACAGGTTGAACTGGTCCTCCCAGCGGAACTCGAAGCGCGCGCGGCTTAGCGCATCGTCGCGCAGCTGCGCCGCCGGGTGCCCCTTGGCGAGGTCCGCGGCGTGGGCGGCGATCTTGTAGGTGATGACGCCCGTCTTCACGTCATCGCGGTTGGGAAGCCCCAAGTGCTCCTTCGGCGTCACATAGCAGAGCATCGCCGTGCCGAACCAGCCGATCATGGCGGCGCCGATACCCGACGTGATGTGGTCGTAGCCCGGCGCGATGTCCGTCACCAAAGGCCCGAGCGTATAGAACGGTGCCTCGCCGCATATCTCGAGCTGCTTCTCGACGTTGACCTTCACCTTGTGCATCGGCACGTGGCCGGGGCCTTCGATCATCACCTGGCAGCCCTTGGCCCAGGCGATCTTGGTCAGCTCGCCCAGCGTCTCCAGCTCGGCGAACTGGGCGCGGTCGTTGGCGTCGGCGATAGAGCCGGGGCGCAGGCCGTCGCCCAGCGAGAAGCTCACGTCGTACTTGCGCATGAGATCGCAGATCTCGTCGAAGCGCTCGTAGAGGAAGCTCTCCTTGTGATGTGCCAGGCACCACTTGGCCATGATCGAGCCGCCGCGGGAGACGATGCCCGTCACGCGATGCGCCGTCAGCGGCACGTAGCGCAGGCGCACGCCGGCGTGGATGGTGAAATAGTCGACGCCCTGCTCGCACTGCTCGATCAGCGTGTCCTTGTAGACCTCCCAGTCGAGCTTCACCGGATCACCGTCGACCTTCTCCAGCGCCTGATAGATCGGCACCGTACCGATCGGCACCGGCGCGTTGCGCAGGATCCACTCGCGCGTCGTGTGGATGTTGCGGCCGGTGGAGAGGTCCATCACCGTGTCGGCGCCCCAGCGGATCGCCCACACCATCTTCTCCACCTCCTCCTCGACCGAGGAGGTGACGGCGGAGTTGCCGATATTGGCGTTGATCTTCACCAGGAAGTTGCGGCCGATGATCATCGGCTCCAGCTCGCCGTGGTTGATGTTGGCGGGAATGATGGCGCGGCCGCGGGCGATCTCGTCGCGGACGAACTCGGGCGTGATGTGGGACGGGATGGCGGCGCCGAAGCTTTCTCCGTCGGCCAGCGCCGCCTTCGCCCGCTCCAACACGGCCTCGCGGCCCATGTTCTCTCGGTGCGCGACGTAGGCCATCTCCTTGGTGACGATGCCGGCACGCGCATACTCGAGCTGCGTGATGGGCGCGGCACCGACGCCGCGGAAGGGCTGCGGCTTGTTGGGAAAGTCGCGTGCGAGACGTGCGCCCGAGACGTTGCCGTTGTCCTCGGGCTTCACCGCACGGCCGTCGTAGGATTCGACGCCGCCGCGCACTCTTACCCATGCCGAGCGGCACCGCGGCAGACCCTGCGCCACGTCGATCGTCATATTCTGATCGGTATAGGGGCCGGAGGAATCGTAGACGCGGAACGGGGGCTCGCCGCTATTCTCCGACAGCGCGATCTCGCGCAGCGGCACCTTGAGATCGGGGAGTCCGTCGGGCGCCGAGTAGACCTTGCGCGAGGCCGGAAGCGAGCCGGTCGTCACCTTCGGCAGCGTCAGCTCGGATTTGCGCGTCGGTTTGTTCATGGCTTGGCACTCTGCTTCTGGGCGGGGAGGGGAGCGGAGACGGCTACGATCGGGCCCATCGCGAAGCCGATGTCGTTGCGGTTGATGTCGGGCGCGTAGAGGCGCGAAATGGAGCCGTCGAGGTAGAGCGCGTTCGGCGTCTTCAGGACGTCGCGGAACACGCGCGCGAACTCGTCGAAGGTGACGGGCGTGTCGGCCAGTGCGAAGATCACCTTCGATCCCTTCACGCCAACGCCGTTGCGGCGGTTGCGCGAGGTGCTGTCCTTGAGGAAGCGCGGGTGCAGCTTGCCGTCGATCACCAGCATCGGCCCGGACTGTGTGGCGAACTGCGGCTTCAGCTTGCGCTTGAGGAAAGCCTTTGTCTCCACGACGCCCGCTGACTTGCCGTCGATGTAGAAGACGCCGTTGGGCTTCATGCTGAAATTGCCGGGACCGTCGGCAGTGGATAGCTTTTTCACCTGTTGGCCGTTCTCGACGTACAGCCCGACCGGTGAGCGGTCCTCGTGGTACATGCCGGCGTTCATGGCGAAGACGAGCTGTCGGCCGCGCGTCTGCAGCGCCTCGCGCACGCGGTCGAACTGGCCGAGTGTCGCGCCTTGCGCGTCGCGCAGGAATAACTCGATGCCGTCGCCCGCCTTGAACTCGCAGATCACATAGCTGGCGTGCTCGATCGTCGTTGCGCGGCAGCCTGCTTGCGCCGGGATCGCGCACGCAAGCGCAAGGGAAAACGCCACGGCGCCAGCGCACACGGCGGGCCGCAAATAACGTCGGAGATGCGTGGCTAAAGCGCCCATCATATTCCGTCCCTTCGCCGGCATGACCCGGATCAGGTTCGAAGGGTGCTCGCGCCACAAGCGCGATCTCAGCCGGTCACCTCCGGCGCCCCTCGGAACGGCGTCAACTTGCACCCTCGTCGCCGCGCGTGCAAGTCGGCAGCAGCGTCAGGCGATATAGCCGACGTAGCAGAGCCACAGGCCGATCAGGCCTTCGCCTACTCCGCCGACGGTGAGATAGGTCTTGTTATCCAGCATTTTCTGGCCGACGCCCATCACGGTCTCCGGGAACAGCATGCGCGCTACACCGCCGATCACCGCCAGCCAGCCGAAGATGGTGATGATCACCGGCCAGCCGGCTTCCCACACGTTGTGGGTGTTGACCAGCGCCAGACCGCCGAGCAGCGTCAGGAAACCGGTCAGGAATATCAGCGGCCGGTTGGTGATGAACTCTTTGGCCATGCTGCGCCAAGAGTCTTGGCGTACGAGCAGTCCGATGGCCAGCACGACGAGCACGGGCCCGATCAACCGGGCAAGAAACATCGACGTGTCCATATCCTGTCCTCCCACAAGTCATTCGAATCGAATGTGCGGACAGTGCGCCCGGCGTCAGAGCGCTGCAAGCCGTGTCCGGGGGAGACGGTCTAAAGGCATCATCGTCGGGCCTGTTGAGGGCTAACGGCCCTCGCGCCACCAGGCGAGCGACACCAGCATCAAGAGCGCCGCGAGCGCACCGAACCCGGTGAACATCGGCGTCAGCTTCACCCCGCGGGTGACGAACGCCTGCCGGTCCTTGAGGCCGAGCCAGCCCGAGCCGGCCAGCACCCGAGCATTCGACAGCATTGAGATGCGCGGCACGGAAACCGAAGACGGGTTGGCGCGCGTTGCTTCCGCCGAAGAGCTGGTCCAGAAGGCGCCGCCGCCGGTCGCGTCGATGATCGGCTGCAGCTTGGCGTCTGTCGCCGTCACTTCGCTCATCTCGATCGGATCGTCGATGCCGGCATGCGCAACGGCTTGCAACTCCCCGTCGTTGGTGCGCGTCTGCGCCTTATAGAGGCCGGGGATTTTCACATCGACGGCGCCGCGCCAGATGCCGGCGCCGGCCGGCTCGAGAGTGACTTGCGAGGTCTCACCGCCCGGACCCGAAAGCGTGACGGGGGCGACCTTATCTTCCATGGAGCGGCGCTCGAGTGTCAGGTGCAGGCCGCGCGCCGACGCGATCAGCCGCTCCTCCTCGAGGTCGGGCTCCTTCATCAGCCAGTGCGACAGACGGCGCAGGAGATCGCTGTGCGGGCCGCCGCCTTCGTAGCCGCGCGCCCACAGCCACGCCTGATCCGACGTCAGCAGGGCCACGCGGCCCTTGCCCTTGTGATCGAGCACGAGCAGCGGCTCGTTCTCGGCGCCGTCCATCAGCGTGCGGCCGTGCTCCGGCTGCACCTCGACCTGCCGGAACCAGCGGCCCCAAGTCGGCTGGCCGTTCTCGGCGCCGGCGCCGGTGAGCCCCTGCGTGACGGGATGCTTGCGCCCGTCGCCGGTGAGCTTCGCCTTGAACGGCTGAGACAGCACGCGACCCGTTGGAACCGCGGGAAGGACCGGCGACAGCGGCGTGCGGAACAGGCTGAGGTTGCCCGCGTAGTCGTCACCGGCCGCAACCAGCAGTGCGCCGCCGTGCTCTTCTACATAGCGGGCGATGTTGTCGTAGTACGGCAGCTGCAGCAGCCCGCGGTGCTGGTAGCGGTCGAAGATGATCAGGTCGAAGTCGTTGATCTTCTCCGAGAACAGCTCGCGCGTCGGGAAGGCGATGAGCGACAGCTGGTTGATGGGCGTGCCGTCGTGCTTTTCCGGGGGACGCAGAATCGTGAAGTGCACGAGATCGACGGCGGCGTCGGACTTCAACAGGTTGCGCCAGGTGCGCTCGCCCGCGTGCGGCTCGCCCGAGACGAGCAGCACGCGCAGGTTCTCGCGCACGCCCTCCGCGGCGATGACGGCGCGGTTGTTGGCAGGCGTCAGCTCGCCCGGCGCCGTATCAAGCTCGACCTCGAGGATGTTCTGTCCGGCGTGCGGGAACGGCATCTCGATCTTGACGGGGCTGTTCGCCGTCGTGGTGATGATCTCGTCGGCGCGGCCCTCGCGGCGCACCTTCAAGGTGAGCGGCTCGAGCGCCGCACCCTTCTTGCCGGCCTCGCGCACGGCGACCTCGATATCGCGCGACTGGCCGACGATGCCGTAGCGCGGCGCCGAGAGGATTTCGATGCGCCGGTCGAACTCATCGGGTGCGCCGGTGATCAGCGCGTGCACCGGCGCATCGAAGCCGAGCGCGGCGGCCGACTTCGGCACGTCGTGCACTTCGCCGTCGGTCAGCATGACGACCCCAGAGAGGCGGTCGGGCGGCGTGTCGGCCAGCGCCTTGTTGAGGTCGGCAAACAGGTGTGTGCCGGGCGAGGTCATGTCGCCGGGACGCGACGCCGGCACCCACTTCACTTGCAGATTGGGGATCTTGCCGAGCTTGGCCTCGAGATCAGCCTTCACCGCCGCCGTCTGCGCCTTGCGGTCACCCAGTGTCTGGCTGGCGCTCTCGTCCACGATGACGATGGCGACGTTGGCGAGGCTCTCGCGCTGCTCTTCGCGCAGGATCGGATTGGCGAGTGCGGCGAGCAGCGCCGCGATCGCGGCGGCGCGCAGCAGCGCACCGCGCGAGCGCCGGTAAAGGAGATAGCCGATGAGGAGCACGGCAAGCGCGCCCGCCGCCCAGAAGAACGGGGCGGGCAGCATCGGAGCAAAATCGATCGACCAGCTCATGTGCGCCTCACTGCCCCAGTCGTTCGAGCAGCGCCGGCACGTGCACCTGGTCGGCTTTGTAGTTGCCGGTCAGGGCGTGCATGACGATGTTGATGCCGGTGCGGAACGCCATCTCGCGCTGATCCTCGCCGCCGCCCACGGTCGGATAGAGCGGCCGGCCGCCTTCATCCAGCGCCCACGCCGCCGCGAGGTCGTTGGGTGTGACGATGATCGAGGTCACGCCGTCGGAGACGCGCGCCCGACGGCTCTGGTCGGCGCCGCTCGAATTGTCGAGCGCCTCCACCCACAGCTGGCCGCCGTCCCAGCGGCCGGGGAAGTTGCGCAACAGGTAGAAGGCTTTCGTCAGCACGTGGTTCTCGGGCACCGGCTCGAGGCGTGGCACGTCGAGCTTGCCGATGATCCGCTGCAAGGCGGATTCGCCGAGGCCAGGCGTGCCGCCGGCAACGCCGCGGCCGTAATCCTGCGTGTCGAAAATGATGAGGCCGCCCTGCTTCATGTAAGCGTCGATCTTGGCGAGCGTCTCCTCCGGCAGCGCCTTGGCGTCGGGCAGCACCGGCCAATAGAGCACCGGATAGAAGGCGATCTCGTCTGTAAGGATGTTGACGCCCATCGGCCGGCCCGGCTCGACCGCGGTGCGCACCGCGAGCAGACGGCCGAGGCCGTCGAGTCCAAGTCGGCTCGTCTCGTCGACGGTCTGGTCGCCGGTCAGGACGTAGCCGATGGTGACCTTGCTCGTCGCCTCGATGGCGCGCTCGTCGGTCGCCTGCGTGCTGACGGCGCCTGGGGTCGGCGGGACATCGACGGGCTGCGCGTCGACGCCGGGTGCCGAGAGAAGCGCGGCGGCGCCGAAGATCATGAGCGCCAACGCGGCGTGCGCGGGACGGCGGCGCCTGAGCGCCAGGCCGCCGCTCTGCAGCAGAATAACGGCGATGATGTCGGCGAACAGAAGTGCGAGGGCGGCGAAGAGTAGCCATGCCTTCATGGGTTGGGCGCTCTCGCTCTCGTAGCTGAGGCGCTCCGTGCCCGTGGGCAGTGAGGGAAGCGGCTTCAGCGTGCTCTTCGGTCCGAGCACGTTGACGGCGCGCGGCGAGCCGCCCGCGCCATAGTAGCCCGGGGGATGATCGAGGCTCGGCACCAGATCGTGCACCTTGGCGGCAGCGACCGGCTGCGCGGTGGGCGGCGGTGGCGCGAGGATGCCGAAGCCGTCGAGCGTCTGCAGAGGTGGCAGCACGGCCGGCGTGTCGGCGGCGCTCTCGCCCGACGTGCCGGTACCGCCGCCGTCGGCGACACCGCCACCGAGCGCCGAGATACGGCGCAGCATTTCGACGAACAATCCGGACAGCGGCAGGTTCGACCAGTCGGAATTGGCGGTGACGTGGAAAAGAATGATCTGGCCGTCGCCGAGCTTGCGCTCGGTGACGAGCGGCGTGCCGTCCTGCAGGCGGGCCCACACGTTGACCTCCGGGCCGAGCATCGCCGGGTCGGCGAGCACCTGGCGGCTGACCGTCACCTCGGGCGGGACCGGCGTGCCTGCAAACAGGCTGTTGTCCTCGATCGCCGCCAGCTTCTGCGGCGTCGACCACGACAATGCGCCGCCCAGCGTGCGGCCGCCGACGCGCAGCGGCACGGGAAGCAGGTCGTCGCCGCCGTTCTCCAGGCGCGGACCGGCGAAGCGCACGAGGACGCCGCCCTTCTTCACCCATTCCTCGACGTGCTTGGCGGCTTCGCCCGACAGCGTGCCGATATCGGCGAGCATCAGGACGCTGGCGTTCTGCGCCAGAGCCTCCTTGATGCCGGCTGCGAGGTTGGAGCCCTTCGGCTTGATCAGCTCGGCGTAGGGATTGAGCGCCTTCTCAATGTAGTAGAGCGGCGCCAGCAGCGGCTGCGCCTGCTCGCGGCTCTCGCCCGAGATCAGTGCCACGCGATGCCACTGCGAGCGCGCGTCAATGAGGCTGACGGCACCGGCAGAGCGCTCGCCGGCAATCTCGACGCGGCCGACCTGGTTGCGCAACTCGAGCGGCAGCTCGAACGCCACCGTATTGAGGTTCTCGCCCGCGCCGAATTTGAACGGGGCTTCGGCGAGGCTCTGCCCGCGGGTGGAAATGGCATGCACGAACCCGGCACGCGAGCTGCCCTGCGGGCGCAGCACGCGCGCTTCAAGCTTGCCGCTCTGGCCGATGCCCGCGGAGACGCCGAGCGGCTCGGCGCTGCGGCCGTCCTGGATCACCGCGAACGTGCCACCCTCGGTGAGGGCGCGGAGCTTGTCGGCGACCTCGGCGGACTTGCCGTCGTGGTCTATGTCGTCGCTGAGCCACACGATGCTCGTGCCCTTGGCGCCCGCGAGCGCATTGTCGAGAGCCGTGACAGCGGCAAGACGATCCGGCGCGAACGGCTGGGGGATGAGCGCGGCGGCGGTCGAGCGCGCTTCGGACGGCGCCTCGATGCGGGCAGCATAGTTCTTCCCCGTGCTCGCCGTCGGCACGACGACGATCGGCCGGCTCTGCCCTTCCGCCTCGGTGATAACGTGATCGATCATGCGGGTGCGCTCATTCCAGCGCGCGGCAGACGCCCAGCCGTTGTCGACGACGATGGCGACGGGGCCGGTGCCCTTCAGCGCTGCGTCGCGCGAGGGGTTCAGCACGGGCTCCGCCAGCGCGAAGATCAGCAACGCGGCGGCGAGCAGTCGGATCAGCGTCAGCCACCACGGCGAAGCGGCCGGCGTCTTCTCTTGGTTCTCCAGGCCGACGAGGATGCGTGTCGGCGGGAAGGTGATCTGCCGCGGGCTCGGCGGCACCGTGCGCAACAGCCAATAGATGAGCGGCAGCGTGGCCAGCGCAGCCAGGAGCCACGGATTAAGGAATGCCAGCGCACCGAAGCTCATGGCGTCGCCTCGGGTTGCGGGCTGCTTTCCTGGCCCTGCCAGCGGTGGTCGCCCGCATCGCCGTGCATGCGCATGATGAGTGACAAGAGCGGCTCGGATGGAGAACGGTCAGTGTGATGCACGAGAAACGACCAGCCGAGGCGGCGCGTCATTTCCACCAGCTCGGCGCGATGCGCAGCAAGGCGCTCCTTGTATTGATCGCGCAGGGTCTGCACGCGGTCGGCGACCCAGCGTTGTCCGCCGTCAGGGCTCAGGAACTCGGTACGCCCTTCGTAGGGAAGCGTCTCTTCGGCCGGATCGACGATCTCGATGAGGTGACCAGAGGCGCCATCGGCGGCGAGCTGCTCGATGTGCGCGCGCGTCTCGGCGATCGGATCGAGGAAGTCACTGAAGATGACCGCGCCGGAAAAGCGCGCGAGATGTACCTTCGGCGGCTGCGACGCTTGCAGCATCGGTGTGTCCTCGTGGGCGAGGATCGCCTCGGCCATGCGCGTCGTCGCCTTGCGGCTGGCGGTCGGCGCGGTGAGCCCGAGCAGCGCCACCCGCTCGCCGCCGCGCACTAATAGCTCCGCCGTCGCCAGCGTCAGAAGCAGCGCGCGGTCACGCTTGGTCGTCGAGGATAGATGGCTGCGAAAGTTCATCGACGGCGACAGGTCAGGCCACAGCCACACTGTATGCGCCGCTTCCCACTCGCGCTCGCGCACGTAAAGATGATCGGAGCTTGCCGAGCGGCGCCAGTCGATCTGGCGCAGTGTGTCGCTCGATTGGAACTGGCGGAACTGCCAGAACGTCTCTCCCGGGCCGGCACGGCGGCGGCCGTGAAGGCCGTGCGCCACCGTCTGCGCGATGCGCTGCGCATCGATGAGGATTTCCGGAAGTCGGTCGGCAAGCCCGTGCGCTTCGCGTTCGAGCGCCAGGACCCCGGCACCGCCCTGACGGGACTGCCCGGCGACCGCCATACTTTACTCCACCGCCGCGACGAGCCGGGCGATGATGGCGCCGAGGTCTTGGCCTTCGGCGCGGGCTGCGAACGTCAACGCCATGCGGTGCTTCAGGATCGGCGCGGCGAGAGCGAGCACATCGTCGACCGACGGGGCGAGGCGACCGTCGATGAGCGCCTTGGCGCGGACGGCGAGCATCAGCGCCTGGCTGGCGCGGGGGCCGGGACCCCAGGCGACGAAGCGATCCGTCTCCTCGCTGACGCCGGTGCCGGGGCGCGCCGAACGCACGAGCTTCAGGATCGTGTCGACGACCTTGTCGGGAACGGGGATCTGGCGAACGAGCCGTTGGATGCTCATCAGCTCCTGGCCCGACAACACGGCGTCGAGGTGGCGATCGTCGGTGCCGGTGGTGGCGAACAGCATGCGCCGCTCGGCGAGCACGTCGGGATAGGTCACGTCGATCTGCAACAGGAAGCGATCGAGCTGCGCTTCGGGCAGCGGATAGGTGCCTTCATGCTCGAGCGGGTTCTGCGTGGCGAGCACGTGGAACGGAGAGGGGATGTCGTAGCGCGTACCGGCGACGGTGACGTGATGCTCCTGCATCGCCTGCAACAGCGCCGACTGGGTGCGCGGCGAGGCGCGGTTGATCTCGTCGGCCATCAGGAGCTGCGTGAAGATTGGACCCTTGACGAGCCGGAAGGAGCGCGACTTGCCGGGCGCATCCTCCAAAACCTCCGAGCCGATGATGTCCGACGGCATGAGGTCCGGCGTGAACTGCACGCGCTTGGCGTCGAGGCCGAGCACCTTGCCCAGAGTTTCGACGAGCAGCGTCTTGGCAAGGCCGGGGACGCCGATGAGGAGGGCGTGGCCGCCGGACAGGATGGTGACCAGCGTTCGCTCGATGACCACATCCTGGCCGAAGATCACGGACGCCGCCGCCTTATGTGCCCGCTGCACCCGCTCGGAAGCCGCCTCGAGGCGCGGTACAATATCAGCGTGCGTGTCGATGACGGTGCTCATGGTGAACCAGGCTCGCTTGTCGTTTTGGGGATGGGTTTGTCGGCCGGCACTAGCTTAACAAAATTATGAACGGAACGATCCAAGGCGGCATGCGCTGGGTCAAGTGAATGTTACGTTAGATTGGGGGTAAGGGTGTCACACGCCGGCAGGTGTGGTGTATCCGGCGCTGAAAGCGGAATATGGACGACACGAAGGCAAGAAGCGTGGGCGATTTCGGCAAGCTGCAGGGTTTGATGGATGCCGTGCCCGAGCGCCGCCCGGCGCCGGTCGAAAGCTGGCACCCGCCCTATTGCGGCGATATCGGACTAAAGATCCGCCGCGACGGCAGCTGGCTCTATCGCGACAGCCCCATCGGGCGTCCGGCGCTGGTGAAGCTTTTTGCCGGCGTCCTGCGCAAGGATACCGACGGACGCACTTACCTCGTGACGCCCACCGAGAAGGTCGATGTCGAGGTGGAGGACGCGCCCTTCCTTGCGGTCGATATGGTGGTCGAGGGGGGCGACCGGCAGCAGCAACTCGTGTTTCGCACGAATGTGGACGATGTGGTGGATTGCGGGGCGGAGCATCCGCTGCGCTTCGCCGAGCAGCAGCCGGGCGGCGGATTGAAGCCCTATGTATTGGTGCGGGGTCGGCTGGAAGCCTTGCTCACGCGTGCTCTGGTGCACGACCTTGTCGCCCTCGCCGTTGAGCACTCGGCCGGGCATCGGCGCATACCGGGCGTATGGAGCGGCGGCGTCTTCTTCCCGCTCCAGCCTGCCGAGGGGCTCAGTGCACCCTGAACTCAGCGCCGACGAGGCGCACTTCGGCCGGCGTCAGCAGCTTCGAGTGGGCGACCGTCACCTTGAAGAGTTTGCCCTCGAGCTTGGCGGTCCAAAAATCGAGAAAGCTCGTCAGCTTCGGAAAGCGTGGGTGCAGGTCGTAGTCCTGCCAGATGAAACTTTGCAAAAGCGCTGGGTGGTCCGGAAGCCGATAGAGTATCTCGGCGGTCGTTAGACTGTACCCTTTGAGCAGCGTTGCGATCTCAGGTTCGTGCATCGCAGTCCCCCATGTCAGTGTCGGTCCCCCGGACTCGACACAAGAATGATAGATCAGGGAAAGCCGCTGACAATGAATTTGTTCCGCAAGTTGAGTGCGTTAGCAGCCTCTTAGCTCGACTGCTGATAAATGCCGGGCAATTGGGCGAGCGGCGCACCACATTGCTGCTCGGATAGGCATCCGATGCTTGAAATCGCATTGACGAGTTTCACGACCTTTTTCGCCACCATCGGTCCGGTGGAGGCGGCGGTGCTGTTCGCGACGCTCACCCCGAAAATGGAGCAGTCGGCGCGCGCGGCCATCGCCATTCGCGCCACCGCGATTGCCGGCTCGCTGTTGCTCATCTTCACGCTGTTCGGGCAACCCCTGCTCGACGAGCTCGGCGTCAGCATTGCTGCGCTGCAATCGGCCGGCGGCATCATCCTGCTGCTGATCGCGCTCGACATGATCTTCGCCAAGCCGACCAGCGCTTTCAAGCTCACTCAGCCGGAGGACGAGGAAGCGCAGACCAAGGACGACATCGCCGTCTTTCCGCTGGCGATGCCGCTGCTCGCCGGCCCGGGTGCCATGAGCGCTGGAATCCTCCTGGCGGCGAATGCCGACGGCAACGCACTGTCGCTGGCGACGACGGTGGGCGCGCTCGCCGCTGTCATGGCTGTGACGCTGGCGCTCCTGCTCTTATCCCATCAGCTCAATCAGATGATCGGCATCACCGCGCAGCGCGTGTTGATGCGCGTGTTCGGCATCCTGCTGGCCGCCATTGCCGTGCAGGCGATGTTCAACGGGCTGGCCTCCATCGGCGTGATTCATCTCCCGACTTGAGACCCACACCGGCACGCCGGTTAGGCCCCCATTAACCGTAAGCGTCCAGAATTGGGACAGTCGCGTTTGTGGAGGCGTGTCCCATGCTGTTTCCGCGTTCGGTATTCGTGCGTACCCGCCTGAGTACGGCTGGAATAGGAGCGTCGCGCGCCCGCGTGACGCTCCTCTTTTCCCTCGCGGCGCTCGCCCTCGGTGGCTGCAGCGCTGCTGCACCCATGGCCAATAGCGGCCTGATCAGCGCGTTTGCATCGCAGCCGCCTCCGCACGCTGCCCAGCCGCCGGTCGATCTCGAGGCTGACGGCATGGAAGCGCAGCGTCCGCCGCGCATGCGCATGTTCAGCCGGCCGGACGATCCCACACAGCCGTTCAGTCCGAACTATGGCGACGTCCCCCTGCCACAGCACGCGGACGAGAGCGACGATGTCCCGCCGGCGCCGGCCTGAGGCTCGCATATCCTCGCCGGCCTCCCATATACTCTGGGCGTCTGCGAGGAATTGGTCCATGTACACGCGCGCGCTCTGTGTGGCTTTGCTCACCCTGTCGGTGGCGGGGTTCACTTGGGCTGCGCACGCTGCACCGAGCAACAAGCCCTATGCGAGTGACGCGCACCGCGGTGTGGGCGGCGCATACGGCGGCCTGAAGTCGCGTGGCCCTTCGAAAGTGCCCGCTATGCGCGATCGCGCCGGCAAGGAGCCTTACGACTATCGCTATTACAGCGACACCGATCGTTCGCCCGGCTCGTGTCGCCGCTATGCGCAACGCGCCATCGCCACCAAGAACAGCAACTGGTGGACGCGTTATACCGCGTGCCTGAAATAGTCCGCGCGCTTTGCCGCGGAGTCATTTCGGGAGTCGGATCCTGGACCTTCCGCGACGCGTTTCCTACGTAGGATTAACGACTCCGAACGCCGCTTCGGCGGAAGCGCGAGGCCGCGTAGGCGAACCGAAGGAGACGCACCAATGCACCGAATGCTGATAGCAGCAGCCGCGGCCGGCGGCCTGCTGACGATGTCATATTCTCTAACTCCCGCGCTGGCCGCGCCGCTTTCACCGGTCACCGCGGCAGCACAACCCAATGTCGTGACGCCCGTCGCTCAAGGTTATCGCGGCGGCGGAATGGGCATGGGCAGCATGCGAGGAATGGGTTCACGTGGAATGGGAATCGGACGGCCCGGTATCGGCGGCGCCGGTCGCTTCGCCTATCGCGGCGGTACCGCCGCACCGCGGATGTATCGCGGCATGGGACGCGGGCACGGACACGGCCAAAACCACAATCACCGCCGCCTCTACTATGCTGCCCCGTTCGTCGGTTATGGCGCCTACTATGGTGATAGCTATTACCGCGGCAGCGGTTGCGGTTGGCTACGGCGTCGTGCCGAGGCAACCGGTAGCGGCTACTGGTGGTCGCGTTACGAGGAATGCCGCGACGAGAACTCTTAATTAACGCCGGGGCCGGAAGTTTCTCCGGCCCTTTTCTGCGTCGGGGCCTCGCCAGTAGCGCAGAGCCGCCGACGCAGGCACCATTGTATGATGTCCAAGACCAAGCCCGACACCCGCTCTTCAGTCGCCGTGCGGCGCTGGACGGATATCGACCGGTCCGCATCGCTTGTCGAACAGCTCGACGCGATCTTCTTCGAGGCGAGCAACACCAAGGCGTTTCCCAGCGAGGAGGCCCGCGCCGCGTTCCGCGAGCGCTGGTTCGGCCGCTATCTGACCCAGCATCCGCAGTGGGCTTACGTCGCGCTTGCAGCCGATGGCTCCGTCGCCGGCTACTTGGTGGGCGCGCTCGACGAGGCGAGCGGCTTTGATGACTTCGCTGACGCCGCCCGGGAGTTCCCCGCCCACCTGCATGTCAATCTGGCGCCCGCGTACCGCAGCCGCGGTATCGGCGCGGCGCTGATCGACGCCTTCGCCGCGGACGCGATACGGGCCGGCGCCAAGGGCATGCACATCGTCACCTCGGCCGACGCCCGCAACGTCCGTTTCTATGAGCGGTCCCGTTTCAGCGAGCAGGCCCGCACCAGCGTGAACGGCCGCGATCTCGTGTTTCTCGGGCGCCGCCTGTAGCGGTCACCCCTCCTATTCCCCGCCACTGCCGATGCGTATAGTCGGCGCCCGTCATATCTGGGATGGCCTATACCTATGCACGTCTTATGGCGCGGCGACACTCTGCAGCGGCTGCGGCTCGTCTCGGGGCTCATCCTCTTCACATTTGCAGCGACGCACTTCATCAACCACTCGCTCGGGCTGATCAGCGTCGACTGGATGCACGAGATGCAGAAGTGGCGCTGGGTGGTCACCCGCTCCTGGCCCGGCACCATCGTGCTGCTGGCGGCGCTTCTCACGCACGCTTCGCTGGGGCTCTACAAGCTGGCCGGCCGCGCCACACTGCGGCTGCCGCGCTGGGAGCTCGTCCAGATCCTGCTCGGTATCTCGATCCCGTTCCTCTTGCTGCCGCACATCATCAACACGCGCATCGCGCACGTGTTCTTCAATGTGAACGACATCTACGTCTACGAGCTCGCCAAGCTGTGGCCGGCGAGCGCCATCATCCAGAGCCTGTTGCTCGTCATCGTCTGGGTGCACGGCTGCATGGGCATCCATTTCTGGATGCGGCTCTATCCGGCCTACCGGCGAATCTTCCCGCTGCTGTTGACGCTGGCGGTAATTATCCCTCTGTCTGCGCTCGGCGGCTTTGCCGTAGCCGGCAGCAACGTCGCGGCGGCGATCGAGATCCCGTCGGTGTTCGCCAATCTGAAAGTGCTGACCCGCTGGCCCGATGCCGCCGCGAGTGAATCGCTCGCCTGGTTGCGGAATCTTGCACGCATCGAGTTCGGCGCCGTGCTCGCCGTTATCTTCGGGTGCATCGCCTGGACATACTTCGCGCGTGTCGCCGGGCCAAAGGTGACGGTCGCCTATACGTCGGGCCCGACGGTACGCGTCCCGCAAGGACCGACGCTGCTCGAGATCAGTCGTATGTCGCGTGTGCCGCACGCGTCTGTGTGTGGTGGTCGGGCGCGCTGCTCCACCTGCCGCGTGCGCATCGAGCGCGGCTCCTACGGCCTGCCGCCCCCGGTATTCCCCGAGGTCGTCACGCTCGGCAGCATCGGTGCGCCGCCCAATGTCCGCCTCGCGTGCCAGATCCGGCCCGAGCACTATCTCATCGTCACCCGCCTTCTGAAGTCCGAGACGGCAGGCCCCGAGGACATCGCGATCGAGGAGGCGGATTCCGCCGGCGTCGAGAAGACGCTCGCCGTCATGTTCGTCGATCTTCGCGATTTTACGCGGCTATCGGAGAAGCGCCTGCCTTTCGATGTCGTCTATGTCTTGAACGAGTTCTTCGGTGTCGTCGGCGCCGCGATCACCGAGCACGGCGGCTGGATCGACAAGTTCCTCGGCGACGGATTGCTCGCCGTGTTCGGCCAGCGCGACGGCGTCGAGGCCGGATGCCGTCAGGCGTTGCGCACCGCGCGCGACGTCGATCTGGCGCTCGATCACATCAACGCCAAGCTCGAAGCCGAGCTTGGCCGCCCGCTCGCCGTCGGCATCGGCATCGACGCCGGGCCGCTGCTGGTTGGCCGCATCGGCTATGGAGAATCGGTCGACTTCACGGTGATCGGCAACCCGGTGAACGTCGCAAGCCGGCTCGAGTCTCTCACCAAGGAGCGCGACGTCCAGCTCATCATGTCGCGCGGGGTGGTGCGCATGACCGGCTGGATTCCGCCGGCGGCCCTGACGGACCAGGTAAGCGTGCGGGGCGTGGCCGAACCGGTGGGCATCATCATGGTGAAGCGCGGTCGCGAGCTTCCGGCCGATGTCCTCGCGCTGCGCGCAGAGGAGAAGGAAAAGGAAAAGCCCGCGGCATGGACCGCGGGCTTCTGGGGGCGTCGCTAGAAACGCCGATCTAGTCTTTGTCGCCGTCGCACGGGAAGGTGACGACGCCGACGAAGGGTGCGGTGACCTTGCAGGTCTTGCCGGAGCGCTTCAGCTTCACCGGGCCGTCGCCGCTCTCCAGCTCGTCCATCAGGCGGGCAACGACCTTGCCGCCCTTCCTGCCCTTCGGCTCGTCGTTTGCGTCATCTTCGGCATCGGCATTTGCTGTGTCTGCGCTGTCCTTTGCCTGCGGTTTGGCGGGCTCGGTCTTCGCAGTCTCGTTCGCCGCCGGCTTGTCTGACTTCGACTTCGCCTTGTCGGACTTGCCGTTGTCGATATCGTCGCTCTCCGACTTGGCCGTGTTGAGCTCGATTGGCTCCGACTTCGCCTCGGTCGCTGGCTTGGTCGTCGGCGTAGCCTCGGACTTGGTCGCATCGGCCTTGGCGGTATCGGTCTTCTCGGCCGGAGCCGCGGGCGTCGCCGCGGCGCTATCGCCGTTGCACTTCTTGATGTCGGCCGGAGCGCGTTTCCACGTGTAGGTCTCGCTCAGCCACTTGGTGCCGGCATAGCCCATGACGCGCAGCTTGTCGCCATTCAGCGCCGTCACCTCGACGTCGTACTTGGAGCCGCGGTCCGGATCGAAGATCCAACCGTTGTCCCACTTGTTCTTGCCGACGGATTTGACGTTACCGATGATCTGCTTGCCGCACTGATCGGAGTTCTTGGCGTCATCCACCCAGGCGACGTGACCGCACAGCTTGCCGTTGCAGTCGGTAATCTCGACGGCACCGCGACCGGTGTGGTCGATCCACACACCGAGCGGTGAGTTGTCTGCGTGCGCTGCTGCTGCCGCGAACGCTGCGCCGGCGATGATGGCGCTGCGCAGGACGATACGGTTGAAACGCATGTGCACCTCCCAAAAACCTATTGCTCTTGACCTATGAAAACGCGCACGCGCGCGCAAGCGAACTTGTTCGTGAGCGAATTGTCATGAAGGACGCGTAGCGCGCTGTTCCGCACGGAACACGCATCATTGCAGAAGTGTAAGGCTCACTTCCTGACGAACACGCTGGCCCTCAGCACGGCCTTTGCGCCTGCGTTTTCGGGCGCGTAGTAGTGAACATAACTCAGCGCGTCGGGCCGCTGGTGTGTCCAGGTGTACACGCGCATGGGGCCTTCCTGCCACGATTGATCGGCGGCGCGGCCCATGACCCGCGTCAATTCGCCGAGCAGCGGATCGGGCTTTGCACTCGGCACGAGCAGCGAGCACGCCGTGTTCGTCGCATTGGCGAACGCCGGCATCTTCTTCTTGAATTCGTCGTCCGGCTTCGCTTGCGATGCGGTGAGGATGAACTGCTCGCCGTGATCGTGATAGCGCCAGGCGAAAAGCTTATCCGTCGGCACTGGCGGCGCGTAGGGCGCGAGGTCTTCGCCCGTCAGCTGATCGAATTCGCCGAAGCCGGCGGCGCGCTCGATGCCGTTGAGGTCGGGAAGCTGCTTCAGGCAAAGAAAATCGAACAGACCGATGGTGCGCGTCGGCCCCTTGGTCTTGGGGATCGTCTGAGCAGCGCCGAGCGCGGGTAGAGCCGCGATCGCCACGGCCGTGAGTGTCGTGCGGATCAAGACACGGATCATGTCACCCCCGTGTTCGCGAGCTTACCGCGAGGCAACCGGCGGCGGCGCCGGCGGCCAACCCGAAGTGTCCTCCGACCACCGGTTCTCGGCGATCATCTTCGCCTGCTCCTCGCAGGTGGGCGGCTTGCGTGACATGCGCGTCCACACCTCGGACGATCCGAATATGGGCAGCAGCATGTAGCCGGTCACCTTGACCTGGTTGCGGTCGAGCACCTGGGCGTAGCCCGAGAAGCTCATGCCGTGGTCGGGCACATAGACACTCCCGTCGGCCCAGGTTCCGTCCGGCTGCTTCTTGAAGCCGGTGACGACGACGAGCCCGCACACGAACCGATTCTGCAGCTTCGGATCGGAGTTGCGGAAGTCGCGTAGCGGCCCGCGATCCGGACCACGCGGTTTCTTCAGCCACGCGACGCGACCGCAACGGTCGCGACCGCACGGCCCGAATTGCAGGATGACCTCGCCGTGGGAATCGATCCAGTAGCCGTCGAGGTTCTCGGCGCGAGCCGGTGCCGATATGGCGGCGGCAAATATGGCTGCCAAACAAAGTGCGACGGCCCGCATACGCCTGTAGTCCCTCATCAATCGTTGTCGTGACCTAAAGGTCACCCTTGCCACGAACGAGCGCCGTCGACAATCTACCCAGGCGGTCAAGGCGCTATTGCGGCTGCTCCTGTGGCGGATACGGCTCCCCTTCCTCGCTGGGCGTAGAATTCTCTTCCGGTGTTGCGGTGTCGGCTTCGTCCGGTGTTACCGAGCTATCAGGAGCCTTGACGGTGCGGCGGTGGCGATGGTGCTCTTGCCGTTGCGTATCATGGTGCGTTTCATAGCCGAATTGCCGGGCGACGTTTCCGGTTCCGGCGAGCAGCGCGACCATAGAAACAGCGATCACGACGACCGACACCGCGGCCTGCCAGAAGTAGGGTTGCGCGCGCAGCGTGCCGGCGGTCGAGTTCATCTCCTTCGTGATCACGTATCCGCCCATGCCGCGGCGAAACCAGCCGGTCAGTTTGCCGTCCTGGCCCAAATGTTTGGGCACGCGCCGCCAGCCGGCGAAGAGATCGCCGATGAAGCCGAGCATGGAGCGGAAGTCGGCGGTGATGAGCCCGGTCTTGTCCTGATAGATCACGTCTTCGCCGGCGATGAAGCCGGGGTTGGCACGGCCGATCGCCTTGCCGGTGAGTTGAGCTAGGCGTCCGACGACGGGCGAGGCGGCAGGGTTGGTCATCAAGTCGGCGACCGTTACCGGTCGTGCGTCACCAGACGGGTAGCGCAGCGGCAGGGTGACGAGCACGCCGATGGCGGCGGCGGCGGGGATGAGCGGCCAGCTGCCGAGGAGCGCCGCGAGCAATGCCAGTCCGAGCGGTACGGCGAGAATACCGAGCTCGTACCAGAACTGTCCCCACAGCGCGCCCTGGTCGAGGCGCACGCGCTGCGCGGCGGCCTTCAAGTCGTAGTCGGGGAACGACTGCGCCTTCTGGCGCGCGATATCGCCAAGGGCCGAGATGCGCATGCCGGTAAGCGGATGCGTCGAGTTGAGCTCGATCAGCCGCGCCCACGGATTGTGTGCGTCGAACAGCATCGCTTCGGAGGCGCGCGCCGGGTCGCCGAGATCGCTTTCCGCCTCGAGGCCCGAGTAGCGCGCGTTCTTCACGTCGACGACGCCCATGTGCCGCGTCGACTGCAGCAGGCTTTGGGTCGACTCGTCGTCCTCGACCTTGACGATGCCGTAGGCGACCTTGACGAGCGCTGAAGCGAGATGGCGCGCCTCGACCCGTTCCGCCGAGAAGGCGTCCGCGAGATATTCGCGCGTGCGGCTCAGATAGTAGAGCAGGTAGATGCCGACGTAGTACATGACGAGCGCGGCGATGCCGACGAGCGCCTGTCCGCCCTTGTTCTTGCCGCCCGACCTCCCCGACCGTATCGAAGCGGCATAGACTTGATAGAGGATCTGCACCAGCGTGCCGGCCGCGGTCATGACGATGAAGTCGCGGTTGACGATGTGTCCCAGCTCGTGGGCGACGACGGCTTTCTGCTCGTCCTCGTTGAGAAATTCGAAGATGCCATCGGTGACGACAATGCGCGCATTGGAGCGCAGCAAACCGTAGGTGAAGGCGGTCGGGTTGCGATCGGGGATGAGGCCGATGCGGGGCGCGCTGAAACTATAGTCGCGGGCGACGTCGTGGAGCAGCTGGTGCACGGCGGGATAGCGCGTCTTCACCTCGGCGTCGTCGAGGAACTCCAGCTTGTTGAACCAACGCAGCGACCAGTCGCTGATCCACGGGCTGATGAGCCAGATCACGGCGTTGATGATGATGGTCAGCGTGATGGCGAAGCCGAGGTTGACGCTGTCGGTGTAGACCAGCCCAGCCAGGATGACGCCGCACACCATGCCGAGCAGCAAGCCGATGGTGACGAACGAGGCAAAGAACAGCTTGGCCATCGCATTCCCTCTCAAGTGTCGTCGCGCCTCCCCCTGGACGGCGCAAAATCGGCGGCCACCCTAGGGCCGTTCGCGTGCCTCGCCTAGCTTGTGAAAGTGCCGTTCGGCTTCATCGCGTCGGCCGGTGAGGCGCGCTTACGCGACGATCCGGTGCTCGGCATTCGAGCAATGTGCGGCGCTCCGATTCAGCTTCGTGCGCCAACATTTTGTTCCGGGCCGGTTTTCCACAGGGGAATTGCTGTCGCCGGCACGCTCGAAATATTTCGAATCCTAATTACGGTGCGTCACGCCGCGCATGTCTCAACCCGTGCGTGGCAAAACGCATGGAGGGTCTCATGGCATTTGTCACTGGCGATGTCGTTGCCGTTACGGGCGACGAGATGCCGTTCAAGGTCGTCTTCAAGCAGGGCGAGACGATCCTGACCGAATGGCTGGTGGAATCGAAAGAGGACGGAGAGGTTCAGATCGTCGAAACCCTTAAGAGCCTCATCGACGACGAGGACGAGGAAGGCGACGACGAGGACTGAGCCGAGCCCGTACTTCTGGGGAGCTTTTCTCAGCTGGCGGTGGCGCATCGCGCGGCCGCCAGCATCCTCTCTCCAACCCTGTGGATAACTTTGTTCTCCGTGATCATTTAGGGGTTGTTTAGGGAACAAATATCGAACATTATCAGGCCATGCGCTTCAGCTTCCTGCATTCCGCCGACTGGCAGATCGGCAAACGGTTCGGTTCCTTCCCGGGCGACAAGCCCGCGGTCCTGCGCGACCAGCGTCTGCAGGCCGTGGATCGTCTGGCGCAAACGGCGACTGCCGCCGGCTGCTCGGCGGTGCTTGTCGCCGGCGACGTGTTCGACGCCGAGACCATCCCCGAGGCCCAGGGCGAACAGCTCATGGCCCGCTTGCGCGCCTACCCGGCGCTCGCCTGGCACCTGCTCCCCGGCAATCACGACCCGGCACGCGCCGGCGGCGTGTGGGCCGGTATCATCTCCGGCGGACTGCCACAGAATGTTTTCGTGCACGTCGAGCCCAAGGCGGTCGACGTCGCACCCGGAGTCGTGCTGCTGCCGGCGCCGCTCACGTCCAAGCGCACGAGCACCGATCCGACCGCGTGGATGGATGCTGCGGCGTCGCCCTCGGGCACGCTGCGCGTCGGTCTGGCACACGGTTCCGTGCAAGGTTTCGGCAGCGCCGGAGAGGCGAACGTGCCGATCGATCCGGCGCGCTGCAAGAAGGCTGGCCTCGACTATCTCGCACTGGGTGACTGGCATGGGACCACGCGCATCTCTGATCGCGTCTGGTACTCCGGCACGCCCGAGCCCGACGGGTTTCGCGACAACGACCCAGGCAATGCGCTGATCGTGCGCCTCGAGGGCAATGCGCCGCCTGCAGTGGAGCGCGTGCCAACAGCACATTTCACCTGGCGGCGGCGCGAGCAGAAGATCGACGGCGCGCATTCGCTGGACCCGGCCGAGGCCGAGGTCGCCGCGCTCGCCAGTGCGGCTGGACGGTCGCTCATGTGGCTCGAACTGTCGGGCACGGTGCCGCTCGCCGAATTGGCGCGCATCGAGGAGCGGCTCGGCAAACTGGCGCCGCGCTTGTTCCATCTCGCCTTCGATTTGAGCGGCGTCGCCGCGTTTGCCGACGCGGCAGATCTCGCGTCGCTGAACTCGCCGGCGCTCGGCGATATCGCCCAACGTCTCAGGGTCATGTCGGAGGCGGGCGGCAGCGACGCCGCCGTTGCCGGCCGGGCGCTGCGCCGGCTGTTCGCGCTGGCGCGGCAAGCGGAAGCGGGAGTGTAGGCATGAAGATCCGCGCCATTCGTCTGAAGGAAGTCGGCCGTTTCAGCGCGCCGGTTGCGCTCGAAGGCTTGACGGGCGGGCTCGACGTGCTGGCCGGGCCGAACGAACTCGGCAAGTCGACCATCCTCAAGGCGGTGAACACGGCGCTGTTCCTGCCGCACACCTCCAAGAAGCAGGAGATCGAGGAGCTGCGTCCCTACGCCGGCGGCGCGCCGCTGATCGAACTCGACCTCGAGGTCGAGGGTCGCGGCTGGCGGTTGCGCAAGCAGTATCTGTCGTCGCGCTCAGCCGAGCTTCGCGACTTGTCCACCGGGCAGGTGTCGCGCGGGGCGGACGCCGAGACGCAGCTCGCGATGCTGCTCGGCGGTACGGGGCACTTCGCGCTTCTATGCGTCGAGCAGGGTGCGGCGATGGCGAGCATGGCGCCGGTGAAAACCGGCGGCCAGACGTTCATGGCGGCAATCGAGAGCGAGATAGAGAACGTCACCGACGGCAGCGCCGCGCGCTTCGTCGCCGAGCGCGTGAAAAGCGAGTTGGCTACGCTGCTCACCAGCCACAATCCACCACGTCCGACGGGCGCCCTGAAGACGGCACTCGACGAGCGCGACGGGCTCGTCAAGCAGCGCGACGAGGCGCAAGGGCGTCTCGAGCGCGCGCAGATGCGTCTCGACGAGCTTGAGCGGCTGCGCGGGGAGCTTGCGGCGCTGTCCGACGCGGCGGCGATGGCCGAGCGGGTGCGGACTGCGGATGCGGCGCGCCAGGCGTTTGAGGAGGCACGCGACGCGCGCGAGAAATACAGTGCCGCCGCGGCCGCTCTTGTCGCCTGCGAGCGCCAGCTCGGCGCCGCGCAAACGATGTTGGAGAGCTTCGAGCGCCGCGCCGGCGACCTTTCCCGCCTTGAAACTACGGCTACCGAGACCGCGCCGCTGCTGGCCGATTGCGAGGCGCGCGCCGCGGCCTGCAGCGCACGCACGCTGGACGCGCGCGGCGCGCGCACCGCCCTCAGGAATGCGCTCACGGCGCTCGAGCGTGACCGCAAAGCATTGGAGCGCAGCGAGCGTCTGGCGGAGCTGACGCAGCGGCTCGATGCGGCGCGCGCGGCGCACACCGAGCGCACGCAGGTTATCGAGGCCTTGGCCGGCAACGGCGCCGAGGACAAGGTCGTCGACGCCGCACGCCGCGAGGCGGCAAGCATTGCCAGGATCGAGGCGCGCCTTACCGCCGCGGCACCGCGCGTGTCACTCGCCTACGCGCCCGGCGCGGCAGGCAAGGTTAGGGTCGATGGACGCCCGCTCGCTGACGGCGAGATGTTGCAGCCGACGCGGCCGATCACGCTGGAGATCGCCGGCATTGGCGTCATCACCATCGCGCCGGGACAATCGGACGACGTTGCGCAGGACGAGGCTGACCTTGCCGCGCACCGCCGCACACTGGCGAAGCTGTTGCAGAGCGCTGGCGCGGCGACTCTGGACGATGCCGAGCGGCTCCTCGCCGAGCGTCGCGACGGGGAGGCGCGGCTGTCGGATGCCACCGCGCGGCTCAAGGCCTCGGCGCCGGAAGGCATGGATCGCCTGCAGCGGTCGCACGCGGAGCTGGCGGCGCAGGCGGCGGCGGCCGATGCGCTGCCTTCGCCGGAAGGGCTGGAAGCTCGCGCTGCCGAAGTGATGGAGGCGCTCGGCGCCGCCGAGACGCAGCTCACCTCGGCCGAGGGCGCCGAGCGCGACACCCGCGAGGAGCTTGTTGACTTGCGCGCCCGCGCCACCGGCCGCGCGGCCGAGATCGAGAAGCTGGTCCGTGAGCTCGGTACGCCGGATGTGCGCGCGAGCGTGCACCTGGAGAAGCGCGAAGTGCTCGCCACCGCCCAGTCGGCGCTCAACGCCGCGGTGCGCGACGCCGCCGCCTGGCGCGAGAAGGCGCCCGACGAGACGAGCTTCGCTGACTTGAAACGCGCCGCGGCGGCGGCAGAGGATGCCTGCCAGAAGGCGCGCAACGATCTCGCCCTCCTGCGCCAGCAGGAAGCCGGGTTGCTCGGCGAGCTGAAGACCGATCGCGCCGACGACGTCGCCGCGCGCCTCGACGAGCTCAACGATCTCGTCGCGCGCGCCGAAGCGCGCTGCCGCGACCTGCAGGAAGAGGCGTCGGCGCTGCAACTCCTCGCCCAGGAGCTCGACGCGTCGGCGGCCCGCACCCGCGACCGCTTCGCCAAGCCGGTGGTCGAACGCCTGGCGCCCTATCTGCAACTCATCCTGCCGCAGGCGCGGCTCGTGCTCGGCGAGGACCTGGCACCGCAGTCGCTGGAGCGCGGCAGCGCGCGGGAGGACTTTGCGCGTTTGAGCGGCGGCACGCAGGAGCAGCTGGGGCTGCTCGTGCGCCTCGCCTTCGCGCGGCTTCTCGCTGATACCGGTACGCCCGCACCGCTCATCATCGACGATGCCGTGGTCAACACCGACGACGATCGGCTCATGCGCCTGTTCCAGGCGCTGCAGCACGCCGCGCAACGGCATCAGGTGCTGGTGCTCTCCTGTCGGCAGCGCGACTTCGACCACCTGGGTGGCCATCGCATCGCGCTGTCCACCTGGGAAGACGCACGCGCCGCCGCCTGATCCGATATCGGCGAAAGAAAAACCCCGAGCGCCTCGCGGTGCCCGGGGTCGAATTTTTCTAGGCGATCGCTCGCGACGGAGCCTTAGCCAAGGCTAGAGCCGGAGAGGGAAGGAAATTCCGGCTTCTGGTTGTCGCCCGTCGGATCGTCCGAACGGCGCGACTTGCCTTCGAAGAAGGCGCCCTGCTCGATGGCCAGCGCCTGATGGAAGATGTCGCCCTCGACGTGGCTGGAGGACTGCAGCATGACGCGCTTGCCGCGCACCGAGCCCATCACGTGGCCGCGCACGACGATCTCCTCGGCGACGATGCCGCCGGTGATGCGCGCCTTCTCGCCGATCACGACGTAGGTGCCCTGGATGTCGCCCTGGACCTCGCCGTCGATCTGGACTTCACCTTTGGAGATGAGGTTGCCATTGATCGTAAGATCGGGGCCGATGACGGAAGGTGCATTACGCTCGGACGAGCGGGCGAGCCCGATCGGGCGGGACGAGGACGAAGGCGTGGGCGGCGTGCTCGCGGGTGCGAAGCTCGGGCTGACCTTGGGCGGCTCCGTCTCGGATCTCTTGAAATTCGGCAACATATGCGTGCACCTCTGCTCTGACGCAACAACCGCAACCGTAAGGGTGTGTCTCAGCGATAGGGATCAAAGCGGCATCTGCGGCCGAAATCCCCCTTCCCCTTCCGTCATCTAAGCACAAATCCAGACGTGGGTCATCGGCTGCGGCACCCCTCGCGGCACAAATTGTGGGCAACGTAACCGACGCTTACGCCTAAGCTTTCATCGCCCGCAGCGCAGCCAAAACCTCTTCGGCATGGCCCGGCACGCGGACGTTGCGCCAGACCCGGGCCACCTTGCCCGCCGTATCTATCAAGAATGTGGCACGCTCGACGCCCATGTATTTGCGCCCGTACATCTGCTTTTCGACCCAGACCCCGTACGCCTCCGCGGCGCTGCGGGCTTCATCCGACAACAGACGAACGTCGAGGCCGTACTTGTCCTGGAATTTGCGGTGGCTGGCCGGGCTGTCTGGAGAAATTCCTAGCAGCTCGGCGCCGGCGGCGCGGAAATCCTGGGCGAGGCAGGTGAAGTCCTTGGCCTCGGCGGTGCAGCCCGACGTATCATCCTTGGGATAGAAATAAACAACGACCGGACGGCCGCGCAGCGCCGACAGTCTTACGCTCTCGCCGTCACCGTCGGGCAACTCGAAGTCGGGGGGCGTCATGCCGTCCGCGATGGTCACCGAGATGCCTTTCTTTTGTCGTTTTTGCCCATGCACGTGCATCTACGTCGCACGGCGAGATTGCCCGTTGCGCCTGAGGCTTAGCGGCGCTCTTTAGGCCGCGCAAGGGCGGGCGCGCTTGGCGGCGCGCGGGGCAACGTGGGGGCCGGCAGAGGGGCTGCCGGCGCAGGCAACCGAATGCTGCACTTGTTGCGCGCGGCGGGCGCGGTTTGTTGTTTGCGTCGGGACTAGGTCTCGAAACTGTCGAGGGGCCGGGCTTGCAAACGACCGGAAGACCAAAAACACAACCCGGCTACGGGAGGGGGCGCAACGAGGAGCAGACGTCGACCCTCAAGCGCAAGGTGACGACGGCTGCCGTCGCTTGCGACAACGTCCTGCACGGGGTCGGGCGTTTCGCCTTCATCCTCGCGCCGTTCCTCATGCTGGCGCTGCTCGTCGCCGGCCTCGGCTACGTCCGCCTGCGGCACGGGCCCATCTCGCTCAATTTCCTCGCCGAGCCGATCGAGCGGGGCATCAACGCCGAGCTCGCCGGCAATTCCGTGCGTATCGACGACGTCGTCGTCAGCTTGGCTGAGAGCGGCGGCCTTGAGTTCCGCCTGCGCAACATCCGCATGCACGAGAAGGACGGCGATGTCGTCGCCTCCGCACCGTTCGCCGCCGTCGAGCTCTCGAGCGCCGCGCTTTGGTCGATGCGCGTAGTGCCCGCCCGCATCGAGCTGATCGAGCCGCGCCTGTTTCTCTACTATTCGGAGAACGGCGGCCTGGCGCTCAGCTTCTCCAAGCCGGTGGCGACCGAGGCGCCGCTTACTAATGCGGCGACGGAACCCATCGCACCGACGCCGGTGCCGGCAGAGCGGCCGGCGCAGGCCGTGGCCGCCTCGCGCGAGGCGGCAGGCCCGCTGAAGCGCATCGATCTCGCCCGCGTTGTCACCGACATGTCGTCGCGCGCCCGGCAGCGCCTCGACGCAAGCTCCTACTTGCGCGAGTTGGGTCTGCGCAATGCGACCGTGCTCGTCGACTACTCCGGCCGCACCACGGAGTGGCGCGTGCCGAGCCTCACCGTGGGCCTGACGCACGCGCGCACGCGCAGCGTCATCGCCGGCCGCGCCAGCGTGGCGGCGGCGGGCGGCAAGCCCTGGCAGCTCACCTTCGAGACCGACGAGTCGGAGAAAAACCGGACGCTGACCATCAAGACGTCGGTCACCGATCTGGTGCCGCGCTCGATTTCCGGCACGCTGCCGCAACTCTCTCTCTTGCAGGCCCTCGATCTGCCGGTGAACGGCAACGCTACGCTCGAGATGACCAGCGACGGCGACATCCGCACCGCCTCGCTGTCGATCGATGTCGGGCATGGAAGCCTTCAGCTGCCCGCATTGCCCGAGGCGCCGCTGGAGGTCGACGGCGGCTCCGTGAAGCTCGCTTACGACGGCGCCGCGGAGAAGATCACGCTCGCGCCTTCCACACTCAGCTGGCGCGGCAGCCGGGTGACGATTTCCGGGACTGCGGCGGAGGAGAAGGCCGATCCCCAGAACGCGTCGTGGACATTCAGCCTGCGATCCGACTCCGGCTCGTTCGCTGCCGAGGAGTTCAAGGTCCCTGCCGTGGCCCTCGACGAATGGCGTGCCAGTGGCCGGATCGTGCCGCGCCGCGGTCAGATCGAGCTCGCCGAGTTCAAGCTGCGAGCCGGAGGCGCCGAGATTGCCCTTTCCGGCGACCTCGTCACCGGCGTCGAGCCGGCGAGCACGCGCATCGAAGGCACGTTGAGCCCGATGCCGCTCAACACGCTCAAGGCACTGTGGCCCAAGGCGATCGCGCCCGGCGCGCGCGATTGGGTGGGCGAGAGGATCGATCGTGCCTCGATCCAGGGTGGCAAGTTCCGTTTCTTGAGTGGCGCGCACATGGCGCCGGGAATGAGCGTCGGCGCGCAGGAGCACCAGCTCTCGTTCTTTCTCGACACCGCCGACTTGGAGCTGCGCGTCATCGACGCGCTGCCGCCGATTACGGTGCCGCGGGCCACGACTCGCATTGAGAACGATGGGCTCGAGGTCAATATTCCCGAGGCCAATATCGTCGTGGCTCCCGACCGCATCGTGCCGCTGCAGGCCGGTCGATTCACCGCCGTCGACATCATGAGCGAGGTGCCCACCGGCGAGATCGTCTTCGCCTCGCAATCGACCGTCGCCCCCGTCATGGCGCTCATCGCCCATGCCGACCCGGAATTCCTGGAGGAGACGAACCTGCCGCGCGACGGCATGGAGGGCAAGTTCGAGTCCAAGTTCAAGATCGGCCTGCCGCTGCTCGCCGACGTGCCGACCAGCGCCATCAAGGTTGAAGGCAAGGGCAAGCTCACCGACGGCCGCGTCAAGCAGTTTCTCGGCGCCTATCAGGTGCAGAGCGCCAGCTTCGATATCGACCTTTCGGAGAAAGCCGCCGGCGCCAACGGTCAGATGCTGATCAACGGCGTGCTCGCCAAGCTCGCCTGGCAGCGCATCTTCGATGCGCCGATGGACAAGCAGCCGCCGCTCCGCCTGACGGCGACGCTCGACAACACCGACCGCAGTCAGCTCGGGCTCGACATCAATCAAATGGTGCAGGGCGTGGTGCCGGTCGAAGTTACCGTGGGCCGTGACGCGTCGGACCAATCGATCGTGCGGCTGCACGCCGATCTGACCAATGCCGATCTGCTCCTTGAGGGCGTAGGCTGGCGCAAACCGCCGGGCCGCGCCGCGACGCTCCAGTGCGACATCGCGAAGGGCAAAACCTACAAGACCGAGCTGCAGAACTTCAAGGTCGCCGGCGACGACATCGCCATCGAGGGTTGGGCGGCGATCGACGCGGAGAACCGCCTGCGCGAGTTCTTCTTCCCCGACTTCTCCTTGAACGTCATCACGCGCATGGAGCTGCAGGGCAAGCTCGGCCGCGACGACGTATGGAAGGTGTCGGCGCGCGGCAGCACCTTCGACGGCCGCGACTTCTTCCGCTCGCTGTTCTCGCTTGGCCAGCTTGCCGACCAGGCCGCGTCGAAGCCGAAGAATCCGCGCGAGGGTATCGACCTTGACGCCAAGATCGACACCGTCATCGGCCACCGCGAGGTGTCGCTGCGCAACGTCACGGTCAAAATGTCGAAGCGCGCCGACAAGCTGACGGCACTGGACGTGCGCTCCACCCTCGATGGCGGAAAGCCGCTGGCGGTGATGCTGCGCGAGGAGGCGGGACAGCAGCGCAAGCTCTATGCGGATTCCACCGATGCCGGTCAGGCGTTCAAGCTGATCGACTTCTACCCCAACATCCAGGGCGGCCGCGTGCGGCTCGAGGTCAACCTGGAAGGCAAGGGCGCCGCCGAGAAGACGGGCACGCTCTGGGTCGAGCAGTTCCGTATTCTTGGCGACCCGGTTGTTTCGGAAGTGTTCAGCGGCGCTGATGAGGGGCGTCCGGCGATCGACGGCGCCGCCGGCCGGTCCAACAAGCAGGTCGTGCGCGAGGTGTTCGAGTTCAACCTTATGCGCGTGCCGTTCTCGGTCGGCTACGGCCAGTTCGTGATGAGCGATTCTCAGCTGCGCGGGCCCATGCTGGGCGCCTCGATTCGCGGCAAGGTCGACTACAAAATGCGGCGCGTGAACCTGGGTGGCACCTACGTGCCGCTCCAGGGTCTCAACAGCGCCTTGTGCGAGATCCCCCTGTTCGGCGCCATCATCACTGGCCCGAAGTGCGAAGGCATCTCCGGCATGACCTTCGCCATCCAGGGCTCGATGGATCGGCCCGAGGTGATTGTTAATCCGCTCTCGATGCTGGCGCCGGGCATCTTCCGCGACATCTTCCAGATGACGCCGTTCGATCCCAAGGTGCAGCGGCGCGACGACGACCCGGGCAGCAGTCGTGAGGGCGTGCGCGCGTCGAGTACGATCGGCAAGGCCGGCGACGACGGCAAGCCGACGGGAGCGCCGGGCACGGTTGTCGGCTCGGACACCGTTGACGGCTGGAATTCGCAGACCGTCTCGCCGCCGACCCGCAAGCAGTGAGCCGCGTCAGACCGGCTTCAGCAGGACGTGCTTCTTCTTGCCGAGCGATAGCTTGATGGACCCGTCGCCGGCCACGTCGGCCGCGGTAAGCAGGGCCTTTTCGTCGGCCACCGCCTGATCGTTGACGCGCAGGCCGCCGCCCTGGATCTGGCGGCGCGCCTCGCCGTTCGACTTGACGAGCCCGGCCTGTACGAATGCGGTCAGCACGCCGATGCCGGCGGCAAGGTCGGCTTTCGGCAGCTCCACCGTCGGCAGCCCCTCGGCGCTGGCGCCCTGCTCGAAGGTCTGGCGCGCCGTTTCCGCCGCCGCCTCGGCCTTCTCCCGCCCGTGCAGTAGCGCCGTCGCTTCCGTCGCCAGCGCCTTCTTCGCCTCGTTGATGTCCGCACCCTTCAGCGCCGCGAGCTTCGCCACCTCGGAAAGCGGCAGCGTCGTGTAGAGTTTCAGGAACCGCTCGACGTCGGCATCCTCGGTGTTGCGCCAGAACTGCCAGTAGTCGTAGGCCGACAGCTGCTCCTCGTTGAGCCAGATGGCGCCGGCGGCGGTCTTGCCCATCTTGGCGCCCGACGCAGTCGTCAGCAGGGGGCAGGTCAGCGCGTAAAGCTGCGGCGTGCCCATGCGACGGCCGAGGTCGATGCCGGTGACGATGTTGCCCCACTGGTCCGAGCCGCCCATCTGCAGACGGCACTCGTAGCGGCGCGACAGCTCGACGAAATCGTAGGCCTGCAAGAGCATGTAGTTGAACTCGATGAACGACAGCTCCTGCTCGCGCTCGAGCCGCAGCTTGGCCGAATCCATCGTCAGCATGCGGTTGACGGAGAAATGCTTTCCGACATCGCGTAGGAAGGCGATGTAGTTGAGCCGCGCCAGCCACTCGGCGTTGTCGACCATCGCCGCGTCGGTCTTGCCGGAGCCGAACACCAGGAATTTGGCGAACGCCTGCTGCATGCCGGTCTTGTTGCGCTCGATGTCTTCCAGCGTCAGGATCTTGCGTGTCTCGTCCTTGCCAGAGGGATCGCCGACCTGCGTGGTGCCGCCGCCCATGAGCACGACCGGCTTGCCGCCGGTCTGTTGCAGCCAGTGCAGCATCATGATGGAGATGAGGCTGCCGACGTGGAGCGACGGCGCGGTGCAATCGTAGCCCACGTATGAAACGAGGCCGCCCTTGGCGGCGAGGTCGTCGAGGCCGGCCGTATCCGAGCACTGGTGTATGAACCCGCGTTCGGTAAGAATCTTCAGAAAGTCGGATTTCAGTTGGGTCATAGCTTCGCTATCAGGATCAGCCGGTTCGCCGCGGCGGCGGCCGGAACATGCACGGGAAGGTCATCATGGGCAAGCTACGGCGCGCGCTGGGGCTGATGAGCGGCACGTCGATGGACGGCATCGACGTGGCGCTGCTCGACACCGACGGCGATCGCGAGTTACGGCAGGGCCCGGCTGCGAGCTACGCCTATCCGCCCGAGATCAAGGTCAAGCTGCGCTCGGCGCTCGCCGAGGCCAAGGGGCTTGCCGCGCGCGAGCAGCGTCCCGGTTCTCTAGGCGACGTGGAGCGGGCGCTGACCGAGCTCAATGCCGACGCGGTCGACCGTTTCCTGCGTGCCAACGGGGTCGACAAGGGCAACATCGACATCATCGGTTATCACGGGCAGACGGTGCTGCACGACGCGCCGCGACGGCTGACGGTGCAACTCGGCGACGGCCGCCTGCTGGCCGATCGCACCGGCGTCGACGTGGTGTTCGACTTGCGTGCCGCCGATGTCGCCGCAGGCGGCCAGGGCGCGCCCCTGGTGCCGGTTTATCACCGCGCGCTCGCCACGCAGGTGCCGGAGCTGCCGGCCGCGTTCCTCAATGTCGGCGGCGTCGCCAACGTCACCTGGATCGGCCGCGACGGCCGCATGCTCGCGTTCGACACCGGCCCCGGCAACGCGCTCATCGACGACTGGGTGCTGGCGCACACGGGCGCAACGCACGACGCCGGTGGCGCGCTCGCGGCCAAAGGCACGTGCAACGAGGATGCACTTCAGCAACTCTTGACCAACAACTACTTCGGCGTGCCGCCGCCGAAGTCGCTCGACCGCAACGACTTCTCTTCCGCGCCTATTGAAGGCCTATCGCTCGAGGACGGGGCGGCGACGCTCACCGCTTTCACCGCCGCGGCGATTGGCAAGGCCCGCGAGCACATGCCGGAGGAGCCGCGCCTCTGGGTCGTGTGCGGCGGCGGGCGCAAGAACAAGACGCTGATGGGGCTGATCGCCTCGCACGTGCAGAACGCGGTGGTGCCGGCCGAAGCGCTCGGCCTCGACGGCGATTTCATCGAGGCGCAGGCGTGGGCCTATCTGGCGGTGCGCTCGGCATTGCAATTGCCGATCACCTTTCCGGAGACCACCGGCGCGCCGGCGCCGATGACCGGAGGCGTCCTCCTCGGTTCGCGCTAAGCAACGCTTCTCGATTTCGCGGCCTGCGGTCCGAGGGATGTCAACTAAGCTTTGTGGGTCGTTCCGGTGATGCTGTTTCGAAGCTCGATGGGGTTGGCGATGGTGCGGAGCGTCTCTAAGCCTTCGCCGGTGCCAAGGATCGTCACATCGCCATAGTCGAGCATACGACCGAGGATTGATTGATCGATCTGGACGCTCTCGACTTTGTCCATGTTCATCTCGTTGGTTTGCCGCCGGATTAGACCTTTCTTGTAGATCACCCGCCGGTCGGTGACTGCGATCTCGGTGATCCACCACCGGAGCCATTGCTGGATCAAAAGAGCGACCGCAACGAGCGCGAGGGCGTATGCCGTATACCGCCAAATTCCCGGCAGGAGCCGCGTGTCGCTGAGCCAGCAAGCGGCCACCGCGAGGAGTGCAACCGCAGCGCCGGGCCAGTAACCGATCCAATGAATGGACGACATTTGCCGGACCTGCTCACCCGGCTGCAAGACACGCTGGACATAGCTCATGACAACGATCCTCCTCCAGGGCCGAGCCGCGTGTGGCAACGTGGGCGACCAGGAAACGCACCTTCTCACCGTCCAGGCAAGCCGCCAGTCTAGACGTGCGGTAATTTTTATCCTCGTGGAGCGAGTCGCCTTCTCGGTTTGCAGCGACCGGCGCGACTACGCGTAGCTTTGCAGGCGATCTCGTGTGCCGGTTGATGGAATACTCGGCACGCTGAATATGAGACCCGCAAGCTGGTGCTACGGGTTAAAGATGCCGCTGGAGGCGGGCGTACAACTATCTTCTCTTCACAGCGCGCGCGGACACGGCGTCGAAGTGCACTGACGCTGCTGTTCGCCGGAGGCGGCATTTGAATGGCAGTTTATTAGACAGCAATTACTTCTTGTTACGCCGCGTTCTTACTATGAAAGCATTGTACGGAAGAGTACCGTAGTCTGGCGCCACCTTTCCCCGTCCCCTTCGAGGAGATGGCCTCACCCTCAGGCCTCGTGGCGCAGCTTGGGGCGCTGGTTCTCCCCCGGATCAGCGTCCTTTTTACAAGGAGATCTCCGCGAACAAACCACAACACAAAAGGAGATAGTCGATGAAGACGAGTCTCGTTATAGCCGCGCTCGCAGCGGCTTTGATCGCCGGCTCCACGGCCAGCAGCCAAGCCATTCCGGCCGCCCCGCTCAGCAAGAGCATTCAGCAGAACAGTGCCTCTGTCGTCGAACACGTCGGATATCGCGGGTACCGCGGTTATCGCGGCGTTCGGCGCGTCGGCGTTTACCGCGGCTACAGGCGTGCCGGCCTGGGTTATAGGGGTTACCGCCGCGTCGGCATTTATCGCGGCTACCGGCCTCTGCGGGGCTACCGGCGTGCCGGCTTATACCGCGGCTACCGTTGGGGCGGCGTTGCCATGTATCGCAACCGCGGCTGCTGGTGAAAGCGTCCACGAGTCAGCGAATGACTGAAGCTTTCGCAGGCTGAACTGCTACCGGGGGCGCGTCCGTGCGTCTCGTCGTGGCGGAGCTGTGCTTCGCATGGACGCTGAGGGCGCACAGTCCGCGACCCCGGAATTGAGACGGAGAGCTGATCACGAGAGCGGGCCGATGATCACGACGACGCACTACTTTTCTTTCGGAGCGTCCTCGGGAGCTGGCTCGCTCTTTCCAGTTGTCGCTGGCGCGGCGGGCGGTGCGTTCATGGGCTCGGGTGCGTCGGCAGACGGCGTTTCAAAGTCGGGATTGGGGGCGCCCATGCCTCTTGAAGTGTCGGGCATCGGGGGAGAGTAGCCAGCGGCACCGCCCGTCCCTCCACTTCCATATCCCTTTTCCGTTTGAGCGGCTGACGGCTGAATAATCACCGTGCCGATCAAACCGAGCAACGTCGCAACGACGATCGTCTGCGCTCGCATCGCTTGTCCTCCCTCATCAACTTCTCAGCGCGCTGAGCATACGCACTCGGCTGCCCGTGCGCACCATAGGAGAACGAATGAATTCACAGCAAGTCATCGTCACGAAGTTCACTGCAGCATCCCCGGTCTCAATTCCACCTCAGGCGACTGTCGTCGATGCGGCGGCAGCTAAATGGACCCAAGCCGACATAGCCGGCCGGCCGTTGAGAGCCGGGGCCCGAGGGGGCACCCGACTAGCCAGGCGGTGCGCGCCGCGGTCCCTCGCCCGACCCTGCCGCGCAACGCGGAGAGCAATGCAGGAAAGTCAGCGCAGCAGATCGCGCAGCGTCGGCTCGAGGCCGAGCGTGATGCGCGCGAGCTTCTCGTAATCCACTTGGTCCGGCGTGTCCTCCGGCGTGTGGTACTCGCGATAGCGGAACAGCGCCGTATCCGTGATCATGATCGCCGGATAGCCCACCATCCAGAACGACCAGTGATCCGACCAGCCGATGCCTGGGATGTTGTCGGGCGCGGTGCCGCCGATGGTCGGGAACTGCGCGTGCCGGCGGAAACTCCCCACCACGTCGTGCAGGAAGGCACGCCCGCCGGGCAGCGCGACGAAGGCGACGAAGTTCGCCACGTCGGAAAAGATCATGTCGAACGGGAAGGGGTACTTCTGCGACCCGGGCGTATCGGAGAACTCGCCGATCGTCTCCAGCGAGATCATGCCGAGAAGCGTCTCGCCGCTGTCCTTCAGCATCTTGGCGTAGCGATAGCTGCCCATGTCCGGCGTGCGGTCGTAGGGCGGCTCCTCGTTGACGAACAGCACGAGGCGCAGCCGCTTGTCCTTGAGTGGCATGCCCTTCAGCAGCCGCGCCAGCTCGAGCACCGCGGCCGAGCCGCTGCCGTTGTCGTTGGCGCCCGGCGCATCGCCATAGGAATCGTAGTGCGCGCCGACGACGATGCTCGGCGTGTGCGGGTCGGCACCCGGCGGGGCCAACTCAACCGCGATGTTGCGCACCGATTTACCGCCGACGTCGTACACTTGCGCCTGCGGCTCATAGCCGAGCGCTTTCAGCTCCGCCTCGATGTAGGCGGCCGAGCGCTCGAGCACCGGATAGTGCTGGATGTTGTGCGGCTCGCTGGCGATGGCTTCGACGTGCTTGCGCAGGCGCTGGGCAACGTCGCGCTCCGCATCCGTCACGGGTTGGGGAGGGCCGGCGTACGGCTCCCCCGGAAGGCTCAGCGAATACCAGTATGCCGCACCGAGAGCGGCAAGCAGCAGGACCAGCAGCCCTGCGAGCGACAGAGCCACCATTCTGATCACGATCTCGATCCGCTAGTCCGCATCGCCGCCATCGTCGGCCCCGACCCCGCTCGCCTCTTCCGCGCGCTCGATCTCGCGCTGGCGCTGACGCTCGCGCTCCTTCTCGCGCTCGCGCTCCTTCTCCTTGGCGCGATCGATCTCGGCCTGCTCCATGCGCGCGTCGACATAAGCGCCGACCGCTTCCTTCAGGTCCTCCGATTTGTTCTCGAAGAAGTGGTTGGCGCCGGGGATCACTTGATGCGTGATCTTGATGCCGCGCTGCGTCTTGAGGCGCTGCGACAGCTCGCCGACCGAGTTGGACGGCACGACGCGGTCCTTGTCGCCGTTGATCATCAGGCCGGAGGAGGGACATGGCGCGAGGAACGAGAAGTCATAGAGGTTCGACGGCGGGGCGACGCAAATGAAGCCCTCCACCTCCGGGCGGCGCATCAGCAGCTGCATGGCGATCCAGGTGCCGAACGAGACGCCGGCGATCCAGCAGCTCTTGGCGTCCGGCTTGACGATCTGCAGCCAGTCGAGTGCGGACGCCGCGTCCGATAGCTCGCCCGGGCCGCCGTCCCAGATGCCCTGGCTGCGGCCGACGCCGCGGAAGTTGAAGCGCAGCACCGAGAAGCCCCGCTCCACGAAGGTGTGATAGAGCGTGTAGACGACTTGATTGTTCATCGTGCCGCCGAACTGGGGGTGCGGATGCAGGATGAGCGCGATCGGGCTGTCGTTGGCCGCTTCGTGGTGATAGCGGGCTTCCAGACGGCCCGCGGGCCCATTGATGATCAGCTCGGGCATCTCAATTCCACTGGTAAGGAGGCTGCGGTAAAGCCGCGCGGGTGGGGCGGCAGGGCCCTGAACAGGCCGTGGAATCGGGCTGTGCCGAAACCTTGACTTGTGGGCTCGGAATTTTCATATTCCTATAGACTTTAGAACCGTTCGAAAGTGCGCCAGGCAGTCCTCGGGCTTCGGGCGTTTTCAACGGAGGCGCTTCTTAGCACACGGCCCCGTGTCGATTGCAAGTGAAAGCGCCCGCGCGGCCCCGATGGGCCCACTAGGAGGATGTGGCGTGGAGTTGAACACCAAGGCCCGGTACGCGGTGATGGCCATGGCGGATCTCGCCAAGTTCGGCGCCGTCTCGGCCGTACCCCTGTCGGCCATCGCCCAGCGGCAGAATCTTTCTTTGGCCTACCTGGAGCAGATCTTCCTGCGGCTGCGGCGCGCTGGGCTGGTCGCGAGCGCGCGTGGTCGCTCGGGCGGCTACGTGCTCGCGCGTCCGGCGGACGCGATCCACATCGACGAGATCATGAAGGCCGTCGAGGAGGAGACGCGGCTGACGCGCTGCCTCGACGCCGAGATCGGCTGCCTCAACGAGCGCCGCTGCCTGACGCACGGGCTGTGGCACGCGCTCGGCGCCCACATCCTCGCCTTCCTTTCGAACGTCTCGTTGCAGGAAGTGATTGACGGAATTCCGGTCGGCAAGCTCGCCGACGAGCGGCCGACTGCAACGCAGCAGCGCGAACCGGAGCTCATGGCTCGATGACGGCGACGCGTACCTACCTCGACTACAATGCATCGACGCCGCTACGCGCGGCGGCGCGCACGGCGATGCTTGCCGCGCACGACACCGTCGGCAATCCGTCGTCGGTGCACGCCGAGGGCCGGCGCGCCCGCGCTATCGTCGACACGGCGCGCGAGCAGGTCGCGTCACTCGTCGGCGCCAAGCCGAGCGAGATCGTGTTCACCAGCGGCGCCACGGAAGCCAACAACACGGTGATGGGCGCCGGTTGGAAGTCGATTTGCGTGGCGGCGATCGAGCACGACTCGGTGCTGGCTCCGGCGCGTGCTTGCGGCGCCAAGGTCGTCGTCCTCCCGGTCGGCACGGACGGCCTGGTCGATTTGGCTTCGGCCGCCGATGCAATCGCCGCTGCGGGCAGTGGTGGCCGCGCGCTGCTGAGCCTGATGCTCGCCAACAACGAGACCGGCGTCATTCAGCCGGTGGCCGAGGCGGCAGAAGCCGCCCGCACGCACGGCCTGTCGCTGCACGTCGATGCAGTGCAGGGTCCCGGCCGCGTGCCTGTTGATTTCGCCAGGCTTGGCGCCGACACCCTGGTGATCTCGGGGCACAAGCTCGGTGGCCCGCGCGGCGTCGGCGCGCTCATCGTGCGCGACGGCGTCAACCTTCCGGCTCTCATCAAGGGCGGCGGCCAGGAGCGCCGCCGGCGCGGGGGCACCGAGAACGTCGCCGGCATCGCCGGCTTCGGTGCCGCGGCAGCCGAGCTCGCCCGCGAGGCGGATGTGGCAGCACGCATCGGCGTGCTGCGTGACAAGCTCGAGTCGGCTGTCACCGCGGTGACGCCCGCCGCAGTCATTGTCGGCCGCGATGCGCCGCGCGTCTCCAACACCATGTGCGTCGCCGTGCCCGGCAAGCTCGCCGAGACGCTGGTCATCCGCATGGACCTCGAAGGCATCGCGATCAGCGCCGGCGCCGCATGCGCTTCCGGGAAAGTCGGCGCCAACGCCGTGCTTGCAGCCATGGGGCTCCCTGCCGACATCACGGCTGGGGCGGTGCGCGTGAGCCTTGGGCGCGAGACGAACGAAGACGACATCGCCGCCTTCCTGGCGGCTTGGCAGAAGGTTGCAGGCGGCGCGGCACTGGCCGCGTGAGCCGACGAATTTCGGGACGAAAGGGTAGTTGATGGCAGCGGTTCAAGAGACGATCGACCAGGTCCGCAAGATCGACGTCGACCAGTACAAGTACGGCTTCGAGACGAAGATCGCTTCGACCAAGGCCCCGAAGGGCCTCAGCGAGGATACGGTCCGTTTCATCTCGGCGAAGAAGGGCGAGCCGGAGTGGATGCTCGAGTGGCGCCTTGAAGCCTATCGCCGCTGGTTGAACATGGTCGAGCCGACGTGGGCCAACGTCACCTATCCGAAGATCGACTTCCAGGATCTCTACTTCTATTCGGCGCCGACCTCGACGGAGGGGCCCAAGAGCCTCGCCGAGGTCGATCCCGAATTGCTGGCGACTTACGCCAAACTCGGCATCCCGCTGCAGGAGCAGGAGATCCTCGCCGGCGTGAAGAACAACCGCGTCGCCGTCGATGCCGTATTCGACAGCGTGTCGGTGGTGACCACCTTCAAGGCGGAGCTGGCCAAGGCCGGCGTCATCTTCTGCTCGATCTCGGAAGCCGTGCGCGAGCACCCCGAGCTCGTGAAGAAGTACCTCGGCTCGGTCGTGCCGCAGGGCGACAACTACTATGCGGCGCTCAATTCGGCTGTGTTCTCCGACGGCTCGTTCGTCTATGTGCCCGAAGGCGTGCGCTGCCCGATGGAGCTGTCGACCTACTTCCGCATCAACGAAAAGCAGACCGGCCAGTTCGAGCGCACGCTCATCATCGCCGACAAGGGCGCCTACGTGAGCTACCTGGAAGGCTGTACGGCGCCGATGCGCGATGAGCACCAGTTGCACGCTGCCGTGGTCGAGCTGATCGCGCTCGACGACGCCGAGATCAAGTACTCGACGGTGCAGAACTGGTACCCCGGCGACAAGAACGGCAAGGGCGGCATCTATAACTTCGTCACCAAGCGCGGTGACTGCCGCGGCCACAACTCGAAGATCTCGTGGACGCAGGTGGAGACCGGCTCGGCCATCACCTGGAAGTACCCGAGCTGCATCCTGCGCGGCGACAACTCGCGCGGCGAGTTCTACTCGATTGCCGTGTCGAACGGCTGGCAGCAGGTCGACAGCGGCACGAAGATGATCCACCTCGGCAAGAACTCGTCGAGCCGCATCATCTCCAAGGGCATCGCCGCCGGCCACTCGCAGAACACCTATCGCGGTCTCGTGTCGGCGCACCGCAAGGCGACCGGCGTGCGCAACTTCACGAACTGCGACTCGCTGCTCATCGGCGACAAGTGCGGCGCGCACACCGTGCCGTACATCGAGGCGAAGAACTCGTTCGCGCACTTCGAGCACGAGGCGACGACGTCGAAGATTTCCGACGACACGCTGTTCTATTGCCGCCAGCGCGGTCTGTCGCAGGAGGAAGCGGTGGCCCTTGTCGTCAACGGGTTCGTGCGCGACGTGCTGCAGCACCTGCCGATGGAGTTCATGGCCGAGACGCAGAAGCTGATCGGCATTTCTCTGGAGGGTAGCGTCGGATGACGAGGCGCCGCGAGATCTGGTTCGACCGCGTCTACAGCACCCCCACGACGTGGCGGCCGGTGCACCGCGACGGGTGGCGAGCGATCGCCATTCTCGCTGCGACATTGGTCGGAGTGCTCGTAGCCGGATTGATCGTACCGCTCGTTGGGGCCGATCCCATTTGGACTTTGGCGGCGATGGCGACCAGCATCGCGGTCGGCGTTTGGTTCCTCTTAAGCGTGCGCGGGCGCATCAGGTGAAGTCCGCGCGAACAACGAATTCACTATTAGACAGACATACAGACAGGCTGAAGTAGATGCTTGAGATCAAAGACCTGCACGTGAAGATCGCCGACGAGGAGCGCGAGATCCTCAAGGGGCTGTCGCTGACCATCCCCAAGGGCGAAGTGCACGCCATCATGGGCCCGAACGGATCGGGAAAGTCGACGCTCGCCTACGTTCTCGCCGGGCGCGAGGACTACGAGGTGACGAGCGGCGACATCCTGTGGAACGGCGAAAGCATTCTCGAGATGGAGCCGGAAGAGCGCGCCGCCAAGGGCGTGTTCCTCGCCTTCCAGTATCCGATGGAGATCCCCGGAGTTGCCGGCCTGACGTTCCTGCGTACCGCCAAAAACGCCGTGCGTAAGGCGCGCGGCGAGACCGAGATGACGACGCCGGAGTTCCTGAAGTTCGTGAAGGGCAAGGCCGAACGTCTCAACATCGACATGGATATGCTGAAGCGCCCGGTCAACGTTGGCTTCTCCGGCGGCGAGAAGAAGCGCTCCGAGATCCTGCAGATGGAAGTGCTCGAGCCGAGCCTGTGCGTGCTGGATGAGACCGATAGCGGGCTCGACATCGACGCACTGCGCATCGTCGCCGACGGCGTCAACTCCATGCGCTCCAAGGACCGCTCGATGCTGGTCATCACTCACTACCAGCGGCTCTTGAACTACATCGTTCCCGACCGCGTGCACGTCATGGTCGATGGCAAGATCCGCAAGTCGGGCGATGCCTCGCTGGCGAAGGAGCTCGAGAAGTCGGGCTATGCGGAATACCAGGTGAAGGCGGCCTAGATGAACGTAGCAGTCCTCAAAACGAAGACGGAGCAGGCGCTGAGCGAGGCGTTCGGCGCGGCCGCTCCCGAGCTACCGGGCACGCCTGAGATCGTCAAGCTGCGCCGCGACGCCATGGGCCGGTTTGGCTCGCTGGGCCTGCCGCATCGGCGCATCGAGGCGTGGAAATATACCGACCTGCGCACCCTGCTGAAGGAGGCACTGCCGGCGCCGCAAAAGGCGCCGAAGGTGACCGAGGCCGACGTCGTCGCCGCGCTGGGGCCGCTCGCTCGCGTGGTGGCACACCGCGTTGTGTTCGTCGACGGCCGCTATGCGCCCGACCTGTCGGCGCTGGTCGCCGACGGGAGCGTGAGCGTCGCCTCGCTGGCGACGCTACTCGAAAGCGACGGGACGGCGGCCGAGTTCCTCCATAACAACGGCCGCGACGACGATGCGGTCTTGGCGTTGAACACGGCCTACGCCGCCGACGGCGCCGTCATCGACATCGCGCCCGACGCGAAGCTCGATCGGCCCGTGCTGATCGTGTCGCTGCGCGCCGCACCGGAAGCGAGCTTCGCGGCCACCCGTAACATTGTGCGCGTCGGCGAAGGCGCCGAGGCGACGGTCATCGAAGCGCACGTGACGCTGCCGACGGCCGCCAAGGACTTCCAGGTCAACGCAGTTACTAAGCTGATCGTCGGCAAGGGCGCAAAATTCGCGCACGTCAAGTGCACGCATGCAACCGGTGGCGGCACCCACCTCGCCAACTGGCTGGCCGAACTCGGGCCGGATGCCGACTACCGCGGCTTCCAGTTCACGGCCGGCACGGCGCTCGTCCGCAACCAGATCGGCGTCGTCTTCGCCGGCACGGGCAGCAACTTGGATCTATCGGGCGCGTTCCTCGCGCGCGGCGGCGAGCATATCGACACCACTCTGGTGGTCGATCACGCGGTGCCCCAGTGCACCAGCCGCGAGCTGTTCAAGGGCGTGCTCGACGACCACGCGCGCGGCATCTTCCAAGGCAAGGTGATCGTGCGTCCCGACGCGCAGAAGACCGACGGCAAGCAGATGGCGCAGGTGCTGATGCTGTCGCCGGATACCGAGTTCGACTCCAAGCCCGAGCTTGAGATCTACGCCGACGACGTGGTCTGCGGCCACGGCTCGACCAGCGCCGATCTCGACGAGGATCTTCTGTTCTACTGCCAGGCGCGCGGCATCCCCGCGGCGCAGGCGCGCGCCCTGCTGATCGAGTCCTTCGTCGGCGAGGCGCTCGAGAAGGTCGATAACGAGGAACTGCGCGACGCACTGGCGGAGCTGGCGCGGGGCTGGCTGCATGAGGCGAAAGGTGTCTGATGGCAGGCGTGCAGGAGATGAGCGGAACGCGTGAAGCCGTGCGAGCGGTCGTACCGGTTCAACCCGGCGCGCCGTTCGACGTGGCGCGCATCCGCGCCGATTTCCCGATCCTCTTCCGCGAGGTCTACGGCAAGCCGCTCGTCTATCTCGACAACGCCGCGAGCGCGCAGAAGCCGCGCTCGGTGATCGATACGATGGATCACGTCTATCGGTTCGAATATGCCAACGTGCACCGCGGCCTGCATTACCTGTCGAATACGGCGACGCAGCACTTCGAGGACGCGCGCGAGTCCGTGCGCCGCTTCCTCAACGCCGGCAGCGTCGACGAGATCATCTTCACCAAGAATGCCACCGCCGCGATCAACCTCGTCGCCGACTCGTTCGGCGACAAGATCGGCGCCGGCGACGAGATCGTGCTGTCGATATTGGAGCACCACTCCAACATCGTCCCGTGGCACTTCCATCGCGAGCGGCAGGGCGCCGTCCTCAAGTGGGCGCCGATCGCCGACAACGGCGAGCTGCTGCTCGATGAGTTCGAGCGGCTACTGACGCCACGCACCAAAATTGTCGCCATCACCCACATGTCGAACGTGACCGGCACGCTGGTGCCGGTGCGCGAGATCATCCGCCTGGCGCACGAGCGCGGGATCCCGGTGCTGGTGGACGGCAGCCAGGCGGCCGTGCATCTGCCCATCGACGTGCGCGAGCTCGACGCCGACTTCTACGTCTTCACCGGCCACAAGACCTACGGGCCGACCGGCATCGGCGTGCTGTACGGCAAGCAGGCGCTGCTCGACGCCATGCGCCCGTACCAGGGCGGCGGCGGCATGATCGAGCACGTCGCCGTGGACCGCATCACCTACGGCAAGACCCCCCACAAGTTCGAGGCCGGCACGCCGCCGATCGTCGAGGCGATCGGGCTCGGCCACGCGCTGAACTACATGATGCAGGTTGGCCGCGACCAGATCGCCCGCCACGAGGCCGAGCTGCTCGACTACGCGCAAGCGCAGATGGCCGAGCTGCCGTGGCTCAAGATCTACGGCACGGCGCCCGGCAAGGGCGGCATCGTCTCCTTCAACATAGACGGCCTGCACGCCCACGACATCGCCACCGTCATCGACCGCTCGGGCGTTGCCGTGCGCGCCGGGCACCACTGCGCTCAGCCGCTGATGGAGCGACTCGGGGTGACGGCCGTGTGCCGGGCCTCGTTCGCCATGTACAACACCAAAGAGGAAGTGGATGCGCTCGTTGCCGCCCTGACGCGGGCGCACGAGCTGTTCGCGTAAGGATATCGCCATGGACGGCAAACCGATCGATACCGAACGGGCAACGGCGCCCCCCGCCGGCAGGCCGGAAGCCGAAACGCCAGCACCTGTTGCTGAAGTTGCGGCTCCGAGCGAAGTGACGCCGGCGGACGACCCGCTGCTGGCCGACATCATCGCCGCCTTGAAGACCGTCTACGACCCGGAGATACCTTCGGACATCTACGAGCTGGGACTGATCTATTCCGTCGACGTCGACGACGACCGTAACGTTGCCATCTCCATGACGCTGACGGCACCCGGCTGCCCGGTGGCCGGCGAGATGCCGAAGTGGGTCGAAAACGCCGTGAACGCGGTGCCGGGCGTGGCCAACACCACCGTCACCATGACCTTCGATCCGCCGTGGGATATGAGCCGCATGTCGGACGAAGCACGGCTCGCCCTCAACATGTTCTAATTCTAAAACAGCGCGGTTTCAGAAACGCCCGACGCTGACTATATGTTGAACTGACGCAATTCAGGATAGACGCGATGCCCACCCTGCGGATGATGCCCAGCGTTGTTACGATGACCGGCGACGCCGTGCGCCGCGTCAATGCGCTGATGGCTGCCAACCCGGACGCGCTCGGTGTCAGGATCGGCGTCAAGAAGGGCGGTTGCGCCGGCATGGAGTACACCATGTCGGTCGCCAGCGAGAAGCACGCGCATGACGAGGTGGTCGAGCAGGACGGGGCCGTGCTGCTGATCGAGCCGGCGGCCATCATGTACCTGCTCGGCACCGAGATGGACTACAAGACCGACAAGCTCGCCAGCCAGTTCGTGTTCAACAACCCGAACCAGCGGGGCTCGTGCGGCTGCGGCGAGAGCGTCAACCTCGTGCCGGCCGAGCCCAACGCCGCCACCGACTGAGCGGCGTCGCAATGCGCGTGAGCGACGGCTTCCTCGCGCTTCTCCAGGATCAGCTTTCCGACCTCGGGACCGTCACCGCCCGCCGTATGTTCAGCGGCGCCGGTGTCTACATCGACGGGGTGATCTTCGCCCTCGTCATCGATGACGTGCTTTATCTCAAGACCGATGACGAAAGCCGCGCGACATTCGAGGCCGAGGGCCTCGAGCCGTTCAGCTTCATGAAGCAGGGCCGGCGCATCAGCACGTCTTACTGGCGCGCGCCCGAGCTGCTGCTCGACGACAGGACCGAGTTGCAGCGCTGGGCGGCGCGCGCCTTGCAGGCGGCACGGCACGCAGCGCCGCGGCGTACCCGCAAGCCGAAAGGACAAGTAAAATGACTACTTCGACTTCGGAGCCGGCCTGGGTCGACGATGTGCTGGGCTTCTGGTTCGACCGGCTGGGTCGCAAGTCGTGGTTCGTAAAGGACGCCGCGATCGATGTGGAAATCCGCGACCGCTTTGCGCCGCTGATCGACGAGATCAACGTCCGCGAGGTCGAGGACTCCGTTTCCAGTCCTGCGCACGCACTGGCGACCGTAATCGTCCTCGATCAGTTCTCGCGCAACATCTATCGCGGCACACCGCGCGCCTTCGCCTACGACGAGCTGGCCCGCGGCATCGCCAGGCTCGCAATTGCGCTCGGGTTAGACCAGCGACTTCCTGCCGAACGGCGGGTCTTCTTCTACATGCCGTTCGAGCACAGCGAAGCCTATGCTGACCAGCTCCGCTCGGTCGAGCTCATCGGCGCGCTGGGCGATGTAGAGTACGCCCGCTACGCCGAGGCGCATCGGGATGTGATCGAGCGCTTTGGCCGCTTCCCGCACCGCAACGTCATCCTCGGCCGCGCTTCCACGCCTGAGGAAGTCGCCTTCCTCGAGCAGCCGGGCAGCTCGTTCTGAGGACGCAGGCATGAAAAAAGGCGCCGCAAGGCGCCTTCTTTGCTTTCGTCCTGCGGCCGATCTTACTCGCCGGCGACCTTGGCCGGGCGCTTCACCGGATTGCGCAGGAACGCCGGCACGTTGTCGGCGAAGCCCGAACGCCCGCCTTCCGGTTGCCGCTGCTGCTGCGGGCGCTGCTCTCCGCGCGGCTGTTGCACGGGCTTGGCATCGGCCTGTGCGTTACGCGGCGGCCGGCCCTGGCTCGGGCCGGCACCATTCGGCTGCTGCTGCGGACGCGCTGCCCGCGGCTGCTCGCGCTGCTCGGGACGCGGCTCACGCGGTTGGCGTGCCTGCTGCTCCCGCGGTTCGCGGTGCTCCCTTGGCTCGCGATGCTCTCGCGGCTCGCGCGGTTGCTCGGCGCGCGCCTCGGGACGCTGCTCGCCCCGTTCGCTGCCATGTTCGCCGCCGCGCTCGCGCCGTTCACCGCCGCGCTGCGCGCCGCCACGGCGGCCCTTGTCGTCGCCGCGCGCCTGCGCCGGTGCGCCACTGCGCCCGCCACGCTCGCCGCGACCGCCGCCGGGACGCGCCCCGCGCCCGCCGCGTCCGCGCCGCTTCTTGCCGGCATCGGCGAAGTCCTGGTCCGACGGCGCCTCGCCGATCCACTCGACCGGCTCGCCCAGCATCTTTTCGATGTCCTTGAGAGACTTCAGCTCGTCGACCGTCACCAGAGACATGGAGACGCCCTCTTTGCCGGCGCGGCCCGTGCGGCCGATACGGTGCACGTAGTCGTCGGGCTGCCACGGCAGATCGAAGTTGAAGATGTGGCTGACGTCGGGAATGTCGAGGCCTCGCGCCGCGACGTCGCTGGCCGCCAGCAGCTTCAAGTCGCCCGAGCGGAACTTGTCGAGCGTTTCCATACGTGCCTTCTGATCCATGTCGCCATGCAGCGCGCCGGCCGAGAAGCCGTGCTTGACGAGCGATTTGTGCAGGATCGCCACCTCGACCTTGCGATTGCAGAAGATGATCGCGTTCTTGACGTTCTGGCTGGCGATGAGATCGCGCAGGACCTCGCGCTTCGCCCAGTCCTCGCCGTTGGCGCAGTACTGGAAGCGCTGGGTGATGGTCTTCGCCGTCGTCGCCGGCGGGGCCACCTCGATGCGCTCTGGATTGGTGAGGAACTGGCTGACGAGCCGCGTGATCTCGGGCGGCATCGTCGCAGAGAAGAACAAGGTCTGCCGGCGCGGCGGCAGCAGCTTGCAGATCTTCTCGATGTCAGGGATGAAGCCCATGTCGAGCATGCGGTCGGCCTCGTCGATGACGAGGATCTCGACGCCCATCAGCATGACGCGGCCACGCTGGAAGTGGTCGAGCAGGCGGCCCGGGGTGGCGATCAGCACGTCGACGCCGCGGTCGAGCTTCTTCACCTGGTCGTCCATCGACACGCCGCCGATGAGGAGCGCGAGCGACAGCTTGTTACCGAGGCCGTATTTCTCGAAGCTCTGCGCCACCTGGGCGGCGAGCTCGCGCGTTGGAGCGAGGATCAGCGAGCGCGGCATGCGGGCCCGGGCGCGTCCCGTCTCGAGGCGGGTGATCATCGGCAAGACGAACGACGCGGTCTTGCCGGTGCCGGTCTGGGCGATGCCGAGCACGTCTTGTCCGGTGACGGCAATCGGGATGGCAGCGGCCTGAATGGGCGTCGGCGTCGTGTAGCCGGCGGCAGATATGGCCGCCTGCACCTTGGAGCTCAAGCCGAGCTCCGCGAAGGTCTTGGGTTCCAAAAGTAAACTTCTCCGTCCTGCGTTCATGCATGCCCGCGCCAGCGCCTTCTATGGCGGCAGCGGGTGACGGAGCGCAGGGGGAGTTCGGGTATCGCCTGAGTTGGCAAAATGACAAAATGTCGGGCTCGAAAAGGGCTTTAGTCGAATAGCGAACCCCTGCGCTCGAGCCGACTGCTTGCTTACATATGTTCGCTAAAAACGCAAGAAAAACCGCGGGATGTGGCGTCGAGCCGCGGCTTTTCCTGCGTATATCTCGTCACAAATCAGTCGTTGTTGTCGATCAGGCACCGCCCGAGCAGGCCGCCCAGCACACCGCCGAGGATCGGGGCCACCCAGAACAGCCACAGCTGCGCCAGCGGCTCCCCCATGGCGATGACCGCCGTCGCTAGGCTGCGTGCCGGGTTCACGGAGGCATTATCGACTGGAATGGCCATGAGGTGGATGGCCGAGAGGGTGAGGCCGATGGCAATGGCGGCGAAGCCGGCCGGCGCGCGCGGGCCCGTCACGCCCATGATGATGAAGATGAAGAGGCCGGTGAGCACGACCTCGATGATGAAGGCCGACAGCATCGAATACCCCTCGCCACCATACATGTTGGAGGCGAAGTTGCCGACCTCGAACCCGCCGCTCTTGCCCGAGGCGATGACGTAGAAAACGATGGCAGCCGCTATGCCGCCAAGGCACTGCGCCAGGATATAGGCGGGGGCTTCGCTGGCCGCGAAGCGGCGTCCGGCGACGAGCCCCAAGGTGACGGCGGGATTGAAGTGTCCGCCGGAGATGTATCCGACGGCAAATATCATCGCCATGACCGAGAAGCCGATCGAAAGCGCAACGCCGACGATGCCGGCGATCGGAAACGAAAATAGTGCTGCACCGAGCACCGACGCGACGAGCATAAACGTGCCGATGAACTCGGCGGCGAGTGCCCTGTACCTCATGTCATCTCCCCCATTGCTGTATGTGCTTCCCGGTTGACGCACACGCAATCGGGTGGCACTTGCCGAAGCAGGACAAGGCACCGCGCGACAACTTTACTAATGCTTCGCAGGAACATTGGGCAACGGCTTGCGCTAGATTGCATCCTCTGCCGTAACCCCGATGCAACTTCGCCGCAGCAATTCGTTTGCCATGGCTGGGCGATTCACAGTTTGCCAGAATAGGTTGGAGAGATTCGGCGAACCGTAGAACTCAAATTCCGGGAATCGCACATATGGGAGCTCAAGACGCGGCGGCCGTCGTTTCGGCCGGGTCTGCACTGGACGAGCCCGCGCGTGGCCGACCGAATCGCCAATCCGGTGAGGTGGTGAACGCCTTAAAGGTGCGCGACAACGTCACCAACTGGTTGCACCTCGCGCGCATCTACGTCGTGATCGCCGCGTCCGTCGTCGGCGCCGTGTGGGTCATCGAGAGCGCCCGCGCCGGCGACATCTCCTGGTGGTGGACGCTTCCTTCGACGCTCGTCGCCATCGTCGCCATCGGCGCCTCGCAGCACCAGTTCGGCGGCGCGATCCACGAAGGCACGCATTACATGCTGTTCGCCAACCGCAAGCTCAACGAGCTCGCGTCCGACTGGCTGGCAGCGTTCCCTATCTTGACGACGACGTACCACTTCCGCCTGCATCACCTCGCGCACCACCAGTTCGTCAACGACCCGGAGCGCGACCCGGACATCAGCCAGCTGCAAGAAAGCGACCACTGGCTCGACTTCCCCATCACGCACGTCGAGATGGCGTGGAAGCTCATCAAGCAGCTCTGGATACCGAACCTCTTCCGCTACACGATCACTCGCGCCCGCTACAGCGCGCTGGGCCACGGCCACAACCCCTACGCCGACCCGGCAAACCCGGGCACCATCCGTCCGTTGCGCGCCGGCCTGGTCTTTGCCGTCGGCGCACCGCTCATCGTCATTCCGTTGACCGCCATGGGCTATGCGACCGCGGTGGCGATCATCCTGCCGCTCATGTGGGCGTTGGTGGTCACGATCCTCTACCTGCTCCCCGACCACCACTATCCGCGCACCCGCCTCTCACCGGTCATTCCGCTGCGCTACACGGGCATCGGCCGCGTCACGTATCTCGCCATCCTCTACGGCGCGCTGTGCGCGGTGCAGCTCGCCGGCTGGGGACCCGCCTGGGCCTACTTCGGCCTGCTGTGGCTCGTCCCCGTGTTCACGGCCTTTCCCCTGTTCATGATCCTGCGCCAGTGGGTGCAGCACGGCAACGCCGACCGCGGCCGCTACACCAATACGCGCGTGTTCCTCGCCGGACCGCTGGTGCGCTACGCCGTGTTCCCGTGGGGCATGGATTACCACTTGCCGCATCACATGATGGCGTCGGTGCCGCACTACAACTTGAAGAAGCTGCACGAGATCATGCTGCGCGATCCCGAGTATGCGGATAAGGGCGTGATCGTCGAAGGCTACTTCGGCCACCACGACAACGCGCACGGGCATCCGACGGCGATGAGCGTGCTTGGTCCTGAGCACGCGCCGAAGACGCGGTCGGCGGTTTACGTCGACAATGCCGCGATCGCGGACGCCGACATTGCCGACGCGGCCGGCATCGCGCGCGAGGTCGAGGCGTCGCTGCGCCGCGACTAGTGAGGTTTGCGCGGGGGGGGCAAGCGCTCCCGCCGCCGCGCCCACGCGATTGCATTCGCTCATCTGAAGACCAGAACTCGCGCGCCGGTACAGCGGCGCTTGACTTCGCCGCGGCTATTGAATAGCTATATGGCTATATAGCCGATGAGGAATACATGGCGCCCGCCGCTCAAGCCTCGCAGAACCTCGACCGCGTCTTCGCGGCGCTCTCCGATCCCACCCGCCGCGCCATCCTCGCGCGCCTGGCGCAGGGCGAGGCGACGGTGAACGAGCTGGTCGCGCCCTTCCGCGTCAGCCAGCCGACCATCTCGAAGCATTTGAAGGTGCTCGAAGGCGCCGGGCTCGTCGCCCGCGGGCGCAGCGCCCAGTTCCGCCCCGTGCGCCTCAACGCGGCTCCGCTGGCCGACGCCTCCGAGTGGCTGGGCGGCTACGAGCAGTTCTGGAGCGAGAGCCTCGACCGCCTCGACGACTACGTGAAAGTGCTGCAGCGAAAGGAGAAGCGTCATGCAGGTAAACGCCGTGGCAAGTGAGCCGGAAAGCCAACGCGAGGTCGTCATCACGCGGGTGTTCGACGCGCCCGCGCGGTTTCTCTTCGAGGCCTACTCGAAGCCGGAGCACATCATGCGCTGGTTCGGGCCGAAGGGCTGGCCGGTAACGCTGTGCGAGATGGACTTCCGCGTCGGCGGCAAGTTCCGCTTCGCTATGACCGGGCCGAGCGGCCGGCAGAACACGCCGTTCGGCGGGGAGTACCTGGAGATCGTGCCGAACAAGAAGATCGTCTACGACAATGGCTTCGAGACCAAGGGCGCCGGGCGCATGGTCGTCACGGTCACCTTCGACGAGAAGGCCGGCAAGACGACGCTCACCATCCACACGGTCTTCGAGAGCATCGCCATGCGCAACTCGCACGTGTCGCGCGGCTTCGAGCAGGGCACCAACTCCGGCCTCGACCAGCTGGGCGAGCTGGCGGGCGAGATGGCCCGGCGCGAGCAGGCCTGAAAAACGAAGAGACCGCGAGCGGGGCTGCCGCTCGCGGTCTCATTTCATTTCGCTAGGTAGTCAGCGCTTGGCGCTTACCACCACTTGAAGGCGCCGCCGAACGGTCCGTAGGGGGCGCCGCCGCGGCGCCGGCGACGGTCGTAGCCATCGTTGTAGCCGTAACCACCATAACCACCGTAGCCCCAGTAGTCGTCGTAGAACTCGGGCTTCGGCTTCGGGCGCAGGATGATGCCGCCCTGCGGCTCGCCGGAGAGCAGCACGATGAAGTCGGTCGCCTTGCCGGTCTCCTTGTGCGCGGCCTCGTCGGAGACGATCAGCGACGAGCCCGGCAGGACCAGCTCGGAGATGTGCTCGGCCGTCTCCTTCGGGATCTCGACGCGATCCAGGGCAGCTGTCGCGGCGGCAACGTCCGTCGGGATGCTCGGGACCGAGGCGTTGCGCGAAGCTTGGTTCATGCCGCTGCTCTTCTCCGGCTCGCCGGGCTGGCGTCCGGCGATGGAGACGACATTCCACTTCATGTCGCGGCCGCCCGGCTGATAGTCGACGGCGGTGAAGATGTGGGTGCCGATCGGCTGGTCGGGATCGCGGATCGTGACATCACCCTCGTAGATCTGCTCCATGTCCTGCCGGATATAGAGCTTCTTGGCCTTGAGGCTGACGAACACCGACACCGGCGACAGCTTGCGAAGGGCTTCGCGCGCAGCGCCGGCAACAGCCTTGTGCTCGGCGTCGGCCGCCTTGAAGGCTTCCTCGGCACGAGCCAGCTCCTCGAGCGCCGGCTTGTTCTCGGCGGTGACAGCCTCGAACTTCGCCTTGGTCTCGGCCACCTTGGCGATCGCCTTCGCCTTCTGGTCCTCGGCGCGCTTAGTCTGCTTCTCGGTCTTGGCGCGCGTGAGGTCCTTCTCGGTGCCGGCCTGCCATTCGACGGCATTCATGTAGGCGCGTTCGGCGCTCTTCAGCGCCTTCGCCGCGCGGGCGCTCTCACGCGTCTTTTGCTTGAAAGCGACGCGGGTTTCCTCGACCTTCTTCGCCAGCTCCTGGGCCTCGGCCGTCTTCGCCGCCGCCATTGCCTGCAGCGCGGCAGTACGCGTCGCGAGCTCCGGCGGGTCGTTCTGACCGCCGCCGTAGTAGCGGGTGTCCTTGCCCTCTTCGGTGGGCGCGAGCGTCTGCACGGCCGCCGGCGTCAGCACGGCGACGTTGTCGCGGAAGGGCTTGGGCTTGAACAGCACCGGGTGCGAGATGGGCGAGGGCGCCATGTTGTTGCGCGAGATGACGACGCGCATGCCGAGCTTGGTCTTGTCGAACAGGTTGTTGGCGAAGTCCTCGCGCAGGCGGACGCAGCCGTGCGAAGCCGGATAGCCGGGGAGCGCGCCGGCGTGCAGCGCGATGCCCGTCCAGGTGATGCGCTGCATGAACGGCATCGCCGCGTCGTCGTAGCGGTTGGAGTAGTGCTCGCGGTTCTTCTGCAGGACGGCGTAGATGCCCGGAGGCGTATCGTTCGGCGTCGCGCCGGTGGAAATCGGGCCCTGCATGATCTGGCCGTCGGCGTCATAAATCGTCACGCGCTGGTCACCCAGCGAAACGACCGCGAGCCTTGGCTGGCCAGCCTGGCGGTTGAGCTTCGGCTGCTCGGCGGGCGCGGCCTTCTGCTCCCTGTCGGGCTCGTCGTAGCTGTCGTAGCCGTAGTAGCGGTCCCTACGCGCGTCCGCCGGGCCGGCGAAACTCGCTGCCGCCAGCGCCGCAAGCGCGAGGACGGAAGGAAGGGAGTAGCGACGAGGCATCGCCGATAGTGACAGCATGTTGATAACCCTTAGAAAGCCCTAACCACTGATCTAACTAGAGAAATCCTAAACTCCGATTAGCGCAGTTGGATCCGCATCGGATGCGGCGGGGGGACGGTGGGGCGCAAACGCCCGCGGAAGCCACGAGGCTGCCTATACAATTTACATCGACGGTCAACTTGTTCAATTCACCGGCTTCCTAGTGGTATCCGGCGATACGGCTTTTTGCGGGACGGTTGCGGCGATTTAGGGGGCCCCAAGGCCCGCAGGCGAGGAGACGATCAACATGGTTGCTGAAGGCGATCACCTCGAGATCGGCTCGCTTTTGTTCGAGGGACTGGACCAGATCGACCTCACCGGGCCGTTCGAGGTCTTGTCGCGGCTGCCGAATTCCACCCTGCGTCTTTACGGCAAGACGCTTGCTCCCGTGCGCGACGTGCAGGGCCTGCGGCTGACCCCGGACGCGACCCTCGCGGAGGCGCCGCAACTCGACCTGCTGCACATTGCGGGCGGTTTCGGCCAGGAAGCGCTGATGGACGACGCCGAGACCTTGGGCTGGATCGCCCGCCAGGCGGCAGGCGCGCGCTGCATCTTTTCCGTCTGTACCGGTGCACTTCTCTGTGGCGCCGCTGGGCTCCTGCAGGGACGGCGGGCGACGACGCACTGGTCCGCCCACCACCTGCTGCCGCTTTTCGGTGCTGTCCCCGTGGATGCCCGGGTCGTGGTCGACGGCAAGCTCGTCTGCGCCGCCGGCGTCACGGCCGGCATCGACGGGGCCCTGCGCGTGGCGGCTGAGCTGCGCGGCGATGATGCGGCCCGTGCGATCCAGCTCTTCATGCAGTACGCCCCCGAGCCGCCGTTCGACAGCGGGTCTCCGGCCACGGCGCCGCCACACGTGCTGGAGGCGGCGCGCCGCGCGGTCGGGGCGATCACCCGCCAGCGCGAGGCGACGGCGCGCCGGGTGGCGCAGCGTCTTGGCATCCCGGCGTGAGCGACGAGGGTCAAAGGGAGCGTCTGTCGCCCGGCGAGGTCTTAGTAACCGCCTGGGTATATTGGTAGGTGATGCGCTCCCTTCACCTCGCCCGACTTTTCGCTGCCGTGCCGCTCATCGCCGCCGGCGTTGGTTTCGCGCTCGCCCATCCGGGCCACGAGCATAAGCCGAGGCGCCAGATTCTCGGCATCCACGGCTATGACCCGAAGGTCACGCCGGATGAAACCTGGGGCACCTACTGCGTCACCGAACTCGCGCCTTTTTTTCGCGAGGCGATCGCCATCAATGCCAAACGCGGGGGCGCCCCGGCGATGCAGCTCGCTGGCGCCGCCGCTCCGCCCGTTGCCGCTCATCCGGCGGGCGCGAAGCCGAAGATCACTGTGTTTCTGGCGAAGAAGTTCGTCACCATGGACCCGGGCTGGCCTGAGGCCACGGCGGTTGCCGTCATGGATGGCAAGATCCTGTCGGTCGGCGTCACCTTCGACGACCTGATGCCTTGGCTCGACAAATACCCATACGAAGTCGACGACCGGTTCAAGGACAAGGTTATCTATCCGGGCTTCGTCGAGGCTCACACGCATCCGGTCATGGGCTCGCTCGCCATCAGCCGGCCGACGCTCAGTCACTTCCCCGTTCGCAGTCCCTACGGGCCCGAAATCCCCGGCGTGAAGACCTACGATGAGGCGATCGCCCGGCTCAAGCAGTTCGTCGCCGACGCCCCATCGCCGGACGAGACGGTTCTCACCTGGGGCTACGACGTTCTCGCCATGGGCGAGGACTTCAACCGCAAGACGCTCGACGCGATCTCGATATCGCAGCCGCTGATCGTGTGGGACGCTTCCGAGCACAACGCTTATGCCAACACCGCCGCGATCGACAAATACGACATCACGCCGGAGAAGATCAAAGGCGTGATCGGCGCGGGCACCAATCCGGACGGCTCGTCGAACGGTCAGTTCCTCGGCACCGATGCCGCTCGCGTCCTGTTGCCCCAGGTTATCGCCGAGCAGATGCAGCCAGGAGCGGCGACGAAGAACCTGAACTATTTCGGCGCGCTGATGCAGCAGGCAGGCGTGACGACGGCCGGCGACCTCTTCTTCGGCGGCGTCGACATGGGCCTCGAGCAGGAGCTGTCGCGTACCTACTTTGCCACCGATGCATCGATGCAACGTATCGTGCACGTGGTCGACGGGTTCAGCGCCGGCAAAGCCTATGGAGCCGCGGCAGTCGACAAGGCTCTCGCCATGCAAGCGGAGTCGAACGACAAGGCTATGTTCAAGGGTGTCAAATTCTATGCCGACGACGCCTTCGTCAGTCTCAGCATGCAGATGCAGTGGCCCGGCTACGTGGACGCCGACAAGTACAAGGGGCTGTTCATGTATGCCTCGAAGGAGGATTTCGTCGCGGCCATGCGCCCGTGGTGGAATGCCGGCTTTCCAATCCACGTCCACTCGAACGGCAGCGGCGGCAACCAGGTCACGCTCGACGCGCTCGCCGCCTTGCAGGCCGAGAAGCCGCGCTTCGACCATCGCTTCTCGTTCGAGCACTTCGGCATCTCGACGGTTGCGCAAGGGCGGCGGGTCAAGGCGCTGGGGGCCGTGGTGTCGACCAATCCCTATTACGTCTACGAGCGTGCCGACCTGTCGATCCCCCAGCTCGGGACCGACCGCGCCTCGCTAGCGGCGCGCATGCGCTCGCTCGTCGATCAGGACATCGTCGTGTCGCTGCACTCCGACACGCCTGTCGGCATCCCGAGTCCGCTGCTCGAGGTGTGGACGGCGGTGAACCGCATTGGCTTCACCTCCGGCAAGGTGCGTGCGCCGGCCGAGCGCGTCGACGTTGCGCGCGCGATGAAGATGGTGACGATCGACGCCGCCTATACGCTGGGGGTCGAGGACAAGGTCGGGACCATCGAGGCGGGCAAGCTCGCCGACTTTGCGGTGCTGGACGACGATCCGCTGGCCGTCGATCCGATGCAGATCAAGGACATTCCCGTGGTGGCGACCATCCTCGGCGGCAAGGTCATCCTGACCGCCGACACCCGCCACCCGTGAGCTGTTCTTATGCGGTCGCCGGCGGCCCTAGGGCTCGGCGTTCCGGTGGCGCCAATCAGGAAATCGGACCGATCAAGCAGAAAACGAACTGGGAGCAGATCGCTGCTCCCAGTCGATGCGCCTCATTGAGCGCTAACTTGTTGCCCTACTTCAGCGGCGCCGGCGACTCCGGGCGGTCGAAGTGATAGTTGAAGCCGACGTTGACGGTATCGATTTCGACGTCGTGGTAGTTGCGGAACACATAGCCGACGGGCGTCGGTGGATCGGCGACCAGTGCCGTCTGGTGGCCGGACTCGGTGCCCAAGTCGAAGTGCAGATACTCGGCCTTCAGGCTGAGGTTCGGCGTGACGAAGTGCTCAATGCCGCCTCCGAGCACCCAACCGGAGAAGCTGCCCGTGCCGGTCTTTGAATACTCGATGCGCGTCGTTGCCTGCTTGGCCTCGCCCTCATAGTAGGCCCAGCCGCCCTTACCGTAGACGAGCGTCTCACCGAACGTGACGCCCAGTCGGGCCGTAACGTCGGCATAGAAACCACTGTCGAGCGTGAGGGCCTGATAGTGGGGCGACGGTGCGGCCGAAGGGATGCGACCTTCGCCGTCCGGGTCGATAAAACCCAGATCGCCTTCGATGCCAATGAGGAAACCCTGGTATTGAAGATTGTAGCCGGAGGTGAAGCCACCGAACCAGCCATCGACATCGTAGTTGAATGGACCGGGGTTGATTCCCGGGTCCGGAGCGTCGCGCACCTCGACGTCGCCCCAGGCGCCGCCAGCATGGGCGCCTAAATACAGGCCGTTCTAGGTTGAGTGCATATGATGCTGGCCAGGGCAGATCCAGAAAAAACCAAGCATGCTCAATCCCTTACGCTCTAGCGTCGAGGCGTTCAAATATCCAAATCCTGCGTGAAGCTTCCGGCTCCCCCAGTCAACGCTCGACGGCTTCACCCATGCCATAGGGAATTGTCTCGTGCTGCGATAAGCTACGCGGCCTGCACGGGGGTGGGGATGGGTACTACCGACGATCACAAAGCCAGTTCGGAGCCGGCACCTCTGCGCGCGCCCGCGCTGTCGGCCAGCGTCCACCCGGCGCCGTCGATCGGGCCGTTCGTGCCGCCCGATGGCGTGCCCGGAGCTATGACGCCGGTCAGCGAAGGGCGCTACCACGGCGAGCAGGGCATGTATCTCGCCGCCAGCGGCACGCTCACGCAATTCAATGCAATCATGGCCGCGCTGCTGACTGCGGCGTTGTCGCTCGACGTCTCACCTCCGGTGAAGGCCGTCATCGGGCTGGCGCTTGCCGGTCACGCCGCCGCGGGCTTTCTGCTCTGCTGGGCGGCACGCCCGATCGCGAGCGCCGACGGCGCGCCGCGCCTCACAGCCGACCGGCTTCTCCGCCGGTCACTCATCAACTATCGGCGCGGCTGGCGGGCCACCATGCTGGCACTGACCCTGTCGGCGCTCGCGCTTGCGGTGCTCGCATGGCAGCAGCTCGGGCCTGATCTCGCGGCGCTGCTACATTAGCGCCGCTCCGCCATCAATCACCCAGGTCGTGCGCGAAGGCGCATTCACCTTCGCCGATCGCGCTGACCTCCTGAAATTCAAACGCTGACACTTTAGTCACCGCTTGACAATCGCCCCGCGCGCATGGATACTCAAGTCCATGCTTAAGCATTCGCCCATCGATGACAGCTTTCGCGCCCTGGCCGAGCCGACGCGCCGCGCCCTCATTGAGCGCCTGACGCAAGGTCCGGCCAGCGTCAGCGATCTCGCCAAACCGTTCGCCATGACGCTCGCCGCCGTCGTGCAGCACCTGCAGGTGCTGGAGGCCGGCGGTTTCATACGCAGCGAGAAGATCGGCCGCGTGCGCACGTGCCGGCTGGAGCAGGGCGGTTTTGCACCGCTCGCTAACTGGATTGCTGCGCGGCGGATGCTGATGGAGCGGCGCTTCGATCGCCTCGGAGTTCTGCTCGCCGAAGAGGAAGCGGCGGAACAAGTGTCTAGGTCTGCCGCGAAACCCAAGAAACAACGTCGTCGTCGCGCAAAGGAGTAGGAATATGCCGAGCAGCAAGTCGACCGTCGCCGCATTGGACGAAGAGCCGTTCGTCGCGCACGGCTCGTTCTCGATCGAGCGCACCTATCCCGCTTCGCCCGAGCGCGTGTTCGATGCGTTTCGCGACCCGGTGAAGAAGCGGCGCTGGTTCGCGGAAGGCGTGGCCTGGAAAGTGTTTCAGTTCGACGTCGACTTCCGCGTCGGTGGCAGTGAGACGTCGCGCTTTTCCTTCCGCGACGGACCGGAGATCACCAACGACACGCAGTATCAGGACATCATCGACAACCGTCGCATCGTCATCACCTACCGCATGACGATTGGCGGTAAGCCGCTGTCCGTGTCGCTGGCCACGATGGAGTTCTTTCCCGAGGGCAAAGGCACCCGTGTGACCTATACGGAGCAGGGCGCCTATTTCGACAGCGCGGATTCAATCCCTGGCCGCGAGCACGGATGCACGGCGCTGTTGGCGCGCCTTGCCGACGAGCTGGAAAAATTCCCCTGATCGCAAGTTCCCGTCGGCGCGCTCTGAACCGGCGGACTCGCGACCGGCTCAGATATCCAAATCGTGGGCGAAGGCGGCGCGCTCCTGGATGAAGCGGAAGCGCGCTTCGGGCTTCGACCCCATCAGCGCATTCACCGCCTCGCCGATGGCGGTACGGTCGCCGTCGCCGATCTCGACCCGCAGCAATAGCCGCTTCTTGGGGTCCATGGTCGTCTCTTTGAGCTGCGGGGCATTCATCTCGCCCAGGCCTTTGAAGCGGGAGATGTCCACCTTGGCGCCCGGCTTGAACTCCTTGGCGATGAGTTCGTCGCGATGCTTGGGGTCGCGCGCGTAGACCGACTTGGCGCCGTGCGTGATCTTGAAGAGCGGCGGCACGGCCAGGAACAAGTGCCCATTCTCGATCAGCGCCGGCATCTCCTGATAGAAGAACGTGATCAGCAGCGAGGCGATGTGCGCGCCGTCGACGTCGGCGTCGGTCATGACGATGACGCGTTCGTAGCGCAGGTCGGCGTCGTTGTACTTCGTGCCGGTCCCGACGCCGAGCGCCAGGATGAGATCGGCGAGCAGCTGATTCTGCGACAGCTTGGCCGACGAGGCGTTGGCGACGTTGAGTATCTTGCCGCGCAGCGGCAGGATCGCCTGGGTCTCGCGCATGCGCGCGCTCTTCGCCGAGCCGCCGGCGCTGTCACCCTCGACGATGAAGATCTCGGTCCCCGCCGCCGTCTGGATGGTGCAGTCGGCGAGCTTGCCGGGCAGGCGCAGCTTGCGGGTCGCCGACTGGCGGCCGACCTCCTTCTCGCGCTTGCGCTTTAAGCGGTCCTCGGCCTGATCGATCGACCAATCCAAGAGGCGCGTCGCCTGCTGCGGGCTCTCGGTCAGCCAGTGGTCGAAGGCATCCTTCACCGCGGACTCGACGATGCGCGTCGCTTCCTGGGTGGCGAGCTTGTCCTTGGTCTGGCCCTGGAACTCCGGCTCACGGATGAACAACGAGAGCATCGCCGCCGCCGTGCCCATCACGTCGTCGGCGGTGATCTGCGGCGCCTTGCGATTGCCGATGCGCTCGCCGAACTCGCGCAGGCCCTTGGAAAGCGCCGAGCGGAAGCCGTTCTCGTGCGTGCCGCCTTCGGCCGTCGGGATGGTATTGCAATAGGAGCGCGAGAAGCCGTCCTCGTCGGCGATCCACGCCACGGCCCATTCTACCGAGCCGTGCTTGCCCTCGCGCTCGACGTTGCCGGCGAACAGGTCCTTGGTGACGCGCGTCTGCCCCTCGATCTCGGAGGCGAGATAATCTTTTAGCCCGCCCGGGAAATGGAAGACCGCTTCCGCCGGCGTCTCGTCCTTGATCAGCGAGGGATCGCAGCTCCAGCGGATCTCGACGCCGCCGAACAGGTAGGCCTTGGAGCGCGCCATCTTGAAGAGGCGCGCCGGCTTGAAGGCGGCGCCTTTGCCGAAGATCGTCTCGTCGGGATGGAAGCGCACCTTGGTGCCGCGCCGGTTCATGACCGGGCCGAGCTTTTCCAATTTGCCCTGCGGCAGACCGCGCGAGAACGCCATGCGGTAGAGCTGCTGTCCGCGCGCCACCTCGACCTCGCAGACGTCCGACAGCGCGTTGACCACCGACACGCCGACGCCGTGCAGACCGCCCGAGGTGTTGTACGCCTTGCCGTCGAACTTGCCGCCCGAGTGCAGCATGCACATGATGACCTCGAGCGCGCTCTTGGTCTTGAACTTCGGATGCGGATCGACGGGCATGCCGCGGCCGTTGTCGACGACCGACAGGAACCCGTCGGCATCGAAGCGCACCTCGATCCACGTGGCGTGACCGGCGACGGCCTCGTCCATCGCGTTATCGATCACCTCGGCGAACAGGTGATGCAGCGCCTTCTCATCCGTGCCGCCGATGTACATGCCCGGACGGCGGCGCACCGGCTCGAGGCCTTCCAAGACCTCGATGTCGGCGGCGGTGTAGGCGTCGGAGGCATCCGTCGTGCGGCGGGCGCGGGCCGTCTTGTCCGTCATGAAGCTTTCGATCGTTGCGAAGAGGTCGCGAACGGCTCCGGCCATGGATACTTCCCGTCGATGCGGCATGCCGTCCGGCACGAAACGCGGTGACGAGGGGCCGAGAGCGGCGAATCCCTGGTTTGTGGTTCCCGATGACCTCGCACGCGCCCCGGCCGCTTGGCAAGAGTGGCGCAATTGCCAACCGCGTCATGCTTTTGCACGGGGTGACGAGGTAAATGAACGTGCCTATATGAGGCCTGACGCGCCGGCCCTTGGCCGGCGAAATCGTTCCCCCACCAGTAGATAGCGCTTCCTGATGGCCTCCGACCCCCGCACCAGATCGACGGCGCGCGTCCCTGCGTCCACAAGCTTGCTGGCGAGCCTCGGCAACGAGCCGCGCCTGTTGATGGTGCTCACCGGAATGTTCTGGGCGGGCAATGCCATCGTGGCGCGCAGCGTTGCGGGCGAGATACCCCCCATCGGGCTCGCCTTCTGGCGCTGGGCGGTCGGCGCCCTGGTCGTGCTGCCGTTCGCCTGGCCGCACGTGCGCCGCGACGCCAAGGCGATGCTCGCCGACTGGCCGACCATGCTGCTCTTGTCGGCGCTGGGGATCTCGTTTTTCAACAGCGGACTTTATCTGGCGGCGCAGTCGACCACGGCGCTCAACATCGTGATGCTGCAGTCGGCGGTACCGGTGCTGATCGTTGCCGCGAGCTATTCCCTATTCCGCGACCTGGTGACGGCGCGCCAGGCGTGCGGCATCGCCATTTCGCTTCTCGGTGCGCTGACGCTGATCTCGCACGGCGACTTGGGCGTGCTGACCCACTTCGCGCTCAACACCGGCGACCTGTGGATGCTCGCGGCCAGTGTCAGCTATGCGGTCTACACGGCGCTGCTGCGCAAGCGTCCGGCCGTGCACGGGCTGAGCTTCCTGTTCGCCACGTTCGTCATCGGCGCGGCGCTGCTGCTGCCGTTCTACGTCTTCGAGAGCGTGCACGTGCGCCCGATGCCGCTCAACTGGCACGCGCTGGTCGCCGTCGGCTACGTGGCCGTGTTCGCCTCGGTCGTCGCGTACCTGTGCTTCAACCGCTCGGTCGAGCTCCTCGGCGCCAACACGGCGGGGTTAGCGGTGCACCTGGTGCCGGTGTTCGGCACCCTGCTGGCGGTTCTGCTCCTCGGCGAGCGGCTGCACGCCTACCACGCGCTGGGCATCGCCCTGATTGCCGCCGGCATCCTTCTGGCGACTCGCAAGCCGGCTTAGCCCGGCACGTTGTCGATGAGGCGGGTGGTGCCGAGCCACGCGGCGCCCAGCACGCGCAAGGGCCGCGCTCCGGCGTCGCTCACCACTTGCAGCGTGTCGGCGGCGCGCACGGCGACATAATCGACTTTCCTGAACCCGGCAGCCGCCAGCTCCGCCGCTGCCTCCTCGCAGAGCGCAATCAAGTCAGGCAGCTGATGCGCCTGCGGCGGCAGCGCCGGATCGCGCACCAGGGGGGCCGGGCGGGGCGCCTTGCCCTTGCGCGGTGCCCCGCCGCTCACCACCGCTTGCGCCTTCTCCGCCACGGCGCGCAGCACCCGATGGAGCGCCGGGGCGATGGCACGCTCCTCGGCCGACAGATAGACATTGCGCGACGACAGCGCGAGCCCGTCCGCCTCGCGCGTCGTCTCCACGCCGACAACCTCCAGCGGCATGTTCAGGTCGCGCACCATCTGCTTCACGACGCAGAGCTGCTGGTAGTCCTTCTCGCCGAACACGGCGATGTCGGGCGTGACCGCGCCGAACAGCTTGGCGCATACCGTCGTGACGCCACCGAAGAAGTGCGGACGGAAATCGCTCTCCAATCCTTGCGCGGCACCCGCCGGGGCGATGCGCGTGGCGAATCCCTCCGGATATATGTCCGTTGCCATCGGCGCCCAGACGAGGTGAGCGCCACCTGCCAGCTTGGCGAGATCGCCCCCCTCGTCGCGCGGGTAGCGCGCCAGATCCTCGTGCGGTGCGAATTGGCTCGGATTGACGAAAATCGACACGACGACTTGGTCGGCCAGCTCCCCGGCGCGCTTGACCAGGGTGAGGTGGCCGGCGTGCAACGCACCCATCGTCGGAACGAGCGCAATTTTGCGCCCTTCGCGCCGCCATGCACCGATGGCGTCACGCAAATCGGCGATTGAGCGCACTACGTCGGGCTGAGCCGCCACGGTCGGGCCTCTAAAAAAATGCCTCTGCGGCGGCAAGCTCTGGCGGTGCGCCGCGTTATCGTCAAGTGGCGTGCCTAAGCCTGCCACTCCGGCAGCACGCCGGGCCGCGATTTGCTACACTCAAGGTAAATCGAATCGCACAACGCGGCGCACGCATGAGGTCACCATGGTTGCTGTGAAGATGGCTGAAGCGATCAGCGACGTCGAGGAGCGGGCACGCCTCGTTCCCCCACGCGACGAGATCGCCGCCAACCATCTGATCGACGAGCAGCGGTTGCTCGACCGTCTGGTCGAGCGCGCCGTGTTCTCCGAGGACGAGCGCCGCCGGACGAGCGATCTGGCGCGCCGGCTCGTCTATGCAGCGCGCGCCGACCGCGGCAAGCATGCGGGCGTCGACGCTTTCATGCGCGAGTATGGCCTTTCGAGCGACGAAGGCGTCATCCTCATGTGCATCGCCGAGGCGCTCCTGCGCATCCCCGACACGGAGACCGCAGACGCGCTCATCGCCGAGAAGCTCTCCGAAGGTCACTGGGAGAAACACCGCGGCCACTCGGACAGCATGCTGGTCAACGCGTCAACCTGGGCCCTGATGCTGACGGGCCGCGTCGTCAAGCTGCGCGAGGCGCGCGGCGCCAACCCCATCGACGCATTGAAGCGCCTCGTCGCCCGCTCCGGCGAGCCGGTCATCCGCCAGGCGGTACGCCAGGCCGTGAAGGTGCTCGGCGACCAGTTCGTGCTCGGCCGCAACATCCGCGAGGCGCTGACGCGCGCCAAGGAGTACGAGGAGAAGGGCTACCTCTTCTCCTACGACATGCTCGGCGAGGCGGCGCGCACCCAGAAGGACGCCGACATCTACTTCGAGCGCTATCTCGCCGCGATCGACACCGTGGGCCAGTCGGCCGGGCCGTTCTCGACCATGCATTCCGACGCACTCTACGGCCGCCCGGGGCTGTCGGTGAAGCTGTCGGCGCTGCATCCGCGCTTCGAGCCCGGCAAGGAGGAGCGGCTCGCCGCCGAGCTCAGCCCGCGCATGCTGACGCTCGCCCGCGCCGCCCGCTCGCGCGGCCTCACCCTCACCATCGACGCGGAAGAGCAGGAGCGCCTCGATCCGACGTTGCAAATGTTCGCGACGACGCTCACCCACGATGCGCTCGACAACTGGAACGGTCTCGGCATCGCTGTGCAGGCGTATGGCAAGCGCGCCATCCCGACGTTGCGTTGGCTGCGGCGCCTCGCCGAGCGCACCGGCAAGCGCATCCCTGTCCGCCTCGTCAAAGGCGCCTACTGGGACAGCGAGATCAAATGGGCGCAGGAGCGGGCGCTGGCCGACTATCCGGTGTTCACGCGCAAGCTCTATACCGATGTCTCGTTCCTTGCCTGCGTGCGGCTGATGCTGAGCGACCAGAAGGCGTTCTATTCGCAGTTCGCCACGCACAACGCCTACGCCATCGCTGCCGCGCACGTCGCCGGGGGACCTGCGACTTTCGAGTTCCAGCGCCTGCACGGCATGGGCGAGCCGCTGCACAACGAGGTCGTCGGCGAGAACGGACTCATCAAGCGGCCGTGCCGCATCTATGCGCCGGTCGGCGACCACGAGGACCTGCTCGCCTACCTCGTCCGCCGGCTGCTCGAGAACGGCGCGAATACCTCATTCGTCAACCGCCTCGCCGACGACGAGGCGCCGGTGTCGGAGATCATCCGCGATCCCGTCGAGGCGGCACAGACGGAGATCGCCGGTACCACCGAAGCGCAGCGACTGATCGTGCGTCCGCGCGAGATCTACCTGCCCGAACGCCTGGCCGCGAGCGGGTTGCCGCTCACCGAGACGACGGCGCGGCATGCACTCTTCAAGGAAATGGGCGACGCGCTCGACGACGTCTACGAGGCGGGGCCGATCATCGGCGGCAAGGCGACCGTCGGCGGTGACACGGCAAGCCTCGTTACCTGTCCGCACGACCGCCGCGAGCGCATCGGGACTGTGCGCATCACCAACCTGCAACAAGCCAACACCGCGATCGAGCGCGCCACGGCTGCCGAGCGCACCTGGAACAAGGAGGGTGGGGCAAAGCGCGCGCAGATTCTCAACGCCGCCGCCGACCTCTTCGAGCGCGACAAGGCGCGGCTCATGGCGGTGATCGTCCGCGAGGCGGGCAAGACATTGGATGACGCGCAGGCCGACGTGCGCGAGGCGATTGACTATCTGCGCTACTACGCGGCCCAGGCGCGGCGCCTGTTCGTCGGCCCCGTGCAGCTGCCCGGCCCGACGGGCGAGCGCAACACGATTCTGCTCAACGGACGCGGCGTGTTCGCCTGCATCTCGCCGTGGAACTTCCCGCTGGCGATCTTCACCGGGCAGGTGGCGGCGGCACTCGCCGCCGGCAACGCCGTGCTGGCGAAGCCCGCCGAGCAGACGCCCATTACCGCCTTCCTTGCCACGCAGCATCTGCACGCAGCGGGCGTTCCCGGCGATGTGCTGCAGTTGCTGCCGGGCAGCGGCCGTCTCGGCGAGGCGCTCGTCAAAGACCCGCGCGTCAAAGGCATCTCGTTCACCGGCTCGAACGAGACGGCGTGGGCTATCCAGAAGGCGCTCGCCGACCGGCGCAACGCCATCATTCCCTTCATCGCCGAGACCGGCGGCCTCAACGCCATGATCGCCGACTCGAGCGCGCTGCCCGAGCAAGTCGTGCGCGACGCGGTACGTTCCGCCTTCAACAGCGCCGGGCAACGCTGCTCCGCCGCGCGCGTGCTCTTCCTGCAAGAGGACACGGCAGACCGCACCGTCGACATGCTGGTCGGCGCCATCCAGGCGCTCGATATCGGCGACCCGTTCGACTATGCGACCGACATCGGCCCCGTCATCGACGAGGAGGCGCAGGACGCGCTTGATGGTCACAAGATTCGAATGCAGCGCGAAGGGCGTCAGTTGGTCGACCTGATGCTGCCCGAGAGCTGCCGCGCCGGCAGCTACGTGACGCCCGCCGCCTTCGAGATCGACCGCCTTTCGATCCTCGATCGCGAGGTATTCGGCCCCATCCTGCACGTGGTGCGCTACGAGCGCGGCGCGCTCGACAAGGTGGTCGCGGCGATCAACGCCTCCGGCTACGGCCTCACGCTCGGCCTGCACAGCCGCATCGAGGCCGTCGCCGACTACGTCGCCGAGCACGCCCGTGTCGGCAACGTCTACGTCAATCGCAACCAGATCGGCGCCGTCGTCGGCGTGCAGCCCTTCGGCGGCGAGGGGCTGTCGGGCACGGGCCCCAAGGCCGGCGGCCCCCACACCCTGTTCGCCTATGCCTCCGAACGGGTGCGTTCCACCGATGTCACGGCCACCGGCGGCAACCTCGAACTCCTCACCGCCGCCACGAATACCGGGCGTTGAGGAGGGCGGGATATTGCGGCGCCGACCGCGGATCGCCATGCTGTAGGCGAATAGCTCGTCTGGGCTCGAGAAATGATCACGCGTAAGCCAGCCGCATCGACGCCGTCAGCCGGCGCGGACACCGCCCACGAGGTGCCGGCGCCGCATGCCGCCGGCGGCCTGCCGCAGCGCCCCTCCGCCTCCGACGCCGACGTCGCGGCTTTCATCGCGAAGATGCAGAGCGTCGCACCCGTCGCCACGGGCGAGCATGGCCGGCTGATGTTTGCCATGGACGCCACCATGAGCCGGGCGCCGACCTGGGACATGGCGCTTAGCCTGCAGGGCGAGATGTTCGCCGCGGTGAAGGAGGTCGGCGGCCTCGACGTGCAGCTTCTCTATTTTCGCGGCATGAACGAGTGCCGTGCCTCGAAGTGGGTATCGGACCCCGAAGCGCTGGCGCGGCTGATGCGCTCCGTCGCCTGCGAGGGCGGCCTCACGCAGATCGGCAAGGTGCTGAGCCATGCTCTCGACGAAAGCCGGCGCCGCAAGGTCAACGCACTCGTCTACGTGGGCGACAGCATGGAGGAGAACGTCGATGCGCTGTGCGCGCGAGCCGGCGAGCTGGCGCTGATGGGCGTGCCGGTATTCCTCTTCCAGGAAGGTGCCGACGCGACGGCGGCACGCGCCTACCAGGAAATTGCCCACCTCACCAAGGGCGCCTACTGCCGCTTCGACCGCGGCTCGGCCCGCCAGCTGCGCGATCTGTTGACCGCCGTCGCCGTCTACGCTGCCGGCGGACGCAAGGCGTTGCTCGCGCTGGGCGATCGGCAGAACGGTCAAGGTGCGCGCCTGTTGCTGGAACAGTTGAAGCCCGGAGCCGCGGGCGCCTGATGCTCTACCTTGTCCTCGGATTGATCGCGCTCGCTTTGGGGCTCATCGCAATGCGCAGTTTTGCGCAGGCGAACCCTGCCAACGTCGCGCGCCGCCTGCGCATCGGCGGGGGCGCGGTATCACTGTTCGCGGCCAGCCTCCTGATGCTGCGCGGGCTCGAGGTGCTCGCCATTCCGCTCGGCATGTTCGGCTCATGGCTCATCTGGGGCCGCACGCTGCCACCGTGGCTCGGGGGCGGCGGAAGTGCCCGGCGCTCGCCGGGGCAGACCTCGCGCATCGAGACCGATCACCTGGAAATGGAGCTCGACCACGATACCGGCGAGATGCACGGCCGCGTGCTGAAAGGCATGTTCGCCGGGCGCGACATCGACACGCTGAGCCCGACCGATCTCGGCCTCCTGTGGCAGGACTGCCGTCACACCGACCTGCGTTCTGCGCAGCTCGTCGAGGCCTATCTCGACCGCATCCATCCAACCTGGCGCGAGGACATGGCGCGCGGCGAATCCGACATGAGCCGCGGCCCCGATGGGCGGATGACGGAAAAGGAAGCGCTGGAGATTTTGGGATTGAAGCCGGGCGCCGACGAGGAGGACATCCGTCGCGCACATCGCGAGCTGATGCTGCGGTTGCATCCTGACCGTGGCGGCTCGACCTATCTCGCCGCCAAGATCAACGAGGCAAAGGACGTGGCCCTCGACGCGCTGCGCTGAGCTACTCGGTTTTGGTGACGAAGCAGTCGATCTGCATCGACTTCAGACGCGAGCAGGTGGTGTTGGCTACCGTCGCGTCGAAGCCGCGGAAGCGGGCGCGATAGAGCTTGCCGTTCTGCACCGGGATGGCGACGCCGCGATAGGCGTCGAGCAGGCCGCCGGCGCGCTCGCGCGCTGCCGTCATGCGTCGCTCGGCCTCGGCTGAGTCTGCGTACGCGCCAATTTGGATTTCGAACGGTCCGCGCGGCGCCGAGTGTGCCGCGACCTGCCGCGGAGCCGGGGCAGGCGCCGGCGCAGGTTCCACCTGCTCGAGCGCCGCGGCTTGTGCCTGCAGCGTCGAGGGCTTGAGCGCGCCGGTCTCCGGCACGAAACGCGGGAAGGCGGGTGCGCTGCCGGCGCCGGCCACCGCGAATACCGGCTGCGGTGCGCTGGAGGCGGCTTCGACGCGCTCGATGGCTGCCGACGGAGGGTTCGCGCCGATGCGCACGGAGCGTACCTTGGCAACGGCGATCGCAGCGTCACGCTCGCGCGCCGACGGTGGGGGAGGCGCGACGGCTTGCGGTGGAGGCGGTGCGATGTCGGCGGCCTCGGCAACTCGAACCGGGGGCTTGGCGACTGCGGGCTGCGGCGCGCGGGCGACGAGTGCCGGCTTGCGCGTGACCTGACGCGACGCCTTGGCCAGCGCGCTCGTCAGCAGCGATTGCATCTTGGCATTGCGCTCGCGCGCCGTGTCGCCGCCGAATACCGCGGCGACGACGTGCTTGCCGTCGCGACGCACGGAGGAGACGAGGTTGAACCCCGAGGCGCGCGTGTACCCGGTCTTGATGCCGTCGGTGCCCTGGTAGCGCGTCAGCAACGAATTGTGATTGCGGTAGGTCTTGCCGCGGAAAGAGAAGGTGCGCGTCGAGAACAGCCGGTAGTGGCGGGGGAAGTCGTCCTGCAGGCGCAACCCGAGGGTGATCATGTCGCGCGCCGTGGTCTTCTGCTCGGGGTCGGGCAGGCCAGAGGCGTTGCGGAAAGTCGTGTTCTGCATGCCGAGCTCGCGCGCTTTGCGCGTCATCAGTCTGGCGAAATTCGTCTCGGTGCCGCCGATGTGCATGGCGAGGGCAATGGCCACGTCGTTTGCCGACTTGGTTACCAGGGCCTTTATGGCATCGACGACCGTCAGCTCCTCGCCGGCGTCGAGGTCGAGCTTGGAGGGAGCGGCGTCGGCGCCCTCCTGGGTCATCTTGATCTTGCTGTCGTAGTTGAGCCGCCCGAGCTCGATCAGCTCGAAGGTCATGTAGAGCGTCATCATCTTGGTTAGTGACGCCGGGTATACAGGTTCGTCGCCGCCCTTGTTGTGCAGCACGGCACCGGTGTTGGCGTCGATAACCATCGACGCGGCGCGCGGATCGGCGGCGTCCACGGGACGCGTGGCGGCGATCGTTAGGGTGAGGGCGAGGGCCGCTACAACGAGGGAAGCGAACCGACGCGCAGGGGCTTGGGACTTCGACACGCAGTACATCAATCGACAATCCTACCGTCTGTGCGAAGCTTTCGCCCGCATCTAAAGCGACAGTCGGTCTAAGGGGTTAGCCCGAGCCCCCGTGGACCTGTTCGTGTGCGGACGAGGCTCAAACGGAGCATCGTTTTGGGGCCTCTTTACGGCGTTTGCCGCGTGCCCGACCGCAATGCCAGCGGTACCCTGTCCGTTGCCGAGCATACCCGCGGTCCAACTTCATCTCGGTTAATCGCGAGCGCTCGGCCCTTATATTGCATTGCAAAAAGAACTTGAAAAATTGTGCATTGCCTATAAAAATGGCCCTTGGGTGAGGTCCTGACGAGGGCCAGGGGGTACTGCGCTGCGTCTTATCGTTTCGACAGTCTCTTAGGACACGGATGGCACCATGATCAGGAATTTCGAGGACATGCAGAAGCTCGGTCAGACCAATGTCGACAGCGCAATGAAGATGCTGGGCGAGTGGAACAAGAACTGGCAGGCGATCGCCGCCGAGATGAGCGACTACACCAAGCGCTCGTTCGAGGAGAGCACCGCCACCATGGAGAAGCTCATGTCGTCGAAGTCGGTTGAGCAGGCCGTCGAGATCCAGACGAGCTATGCCAAGCGCGCCTACGACGACTATATGCAGCAGATGTCCAAGATCGGCGGCCTGTACGCTTCGATGGCCAAAGAGGCCTACAAGCCCGTCGAGAAGATCCTACAAAACGGCGGCTGAGCCGGATCTGCGCAAACCTGCGGCATTGAAAACAAGGGCTCGGCGCTTGCCGGGCCTTTTTTGTGTCCGGTTGCGTCCCCATCATATGCCTCCGGGGTCTTGCCTCAGGCACTCGCCAGTCGGCGTCGGGAAAACCCGGGGAGTGGCCGGAGGGCAGTTTGCAGCCGCGGGCGGCGTTGCGTATCGTGAGTCATCGCAAAGCGCACGAGCGCGGTTGTAGGAGCGGGTCGGCGCGGAAAGCGCGGCCCAGGGACGGACGTTGGCATTAATGACTAAGACGCTGGCGCTGGGGCATCGTCGCTTGGTTACGAGGGGCGCGAAGAACGATCCGCCGGGGCGCGAGCCGCCCGGTAAAGATCGCGGGAACGAGGACGGACGTACCGGCATTGCCACGAAGACTCGGCCGAAGACCAAGAAGCCGAGCCTCTACAAGGTACTGCTGTTGAACGACGACTACACGCCGATGGAATTCGTCGTTCTGGTTCTCGAAAAGTATTTTGCCAAGGGACGCGATGAGGCGACGCGCATTATGCTTCATGTGCACCATAAGGGGGTCGGCGTCTGTGGGGTTTATCCCTACGAGGTCGCCGAGACTAAGGTAACGCAGGTCATGGATTTTTCACGCCAGAACGGTCATCCTCTGCAGTGCACTATGGAGAAAGAGTAGGTAAGCCTTGCCATCGTTCTCGAAGAGCTTGGAAAGCGCCCTGCATCGCGCTCTTGAAGCCGCTAACGAGCGCAGCCACGAATACGCGACGCTCGAACACCTGTTGCTGGCTCTTCTCGATGATCGCGACGCCGCGGCCGTGATGCGCGCCTGCACGGTGGACCTCGAGACGCTGCGTTCGCGCGTCACCAACTATCTCGACAACGATCTGTCGGCCCTCGTCTCCAAGGAGTCGACCGAGGCCCAGCCGACGACCGGCTTCCAGCGCGTCATCCACCGCGCGGTCGTGCACGTGCAATCCTCCGGCCGCGAGGAAGTAACCGGCGCCAACGTGCTCGTCGCGATCTTCGCCGAGCGCGAGAGCCATGCCGCCTACTTCCTGCAGGAGCAGGAGATGACGCGCTTCGACGCGGTCCAGTACATCAGCCACGGCATCGCCAAGCGTCCCGGCATGTCCGAGCCGCGCTCGGTGCGCGGCGTCGACGAGGATCAGACGGTAGAGGGAGAGGAGCGCAAGCCCGGGCAGGACGCGCTCAATACCTATTGCGTCAACCTCAACCGCAAGGCGCGCGACGGCAAGATCGATCCGTTGATCGGCCGCGAGACCGAGGTGCTGCGCACAATCCAGGTCCTCTGCCGCCGGCAGAAGAACAACCCGCTGTTCGTCGGCGATCCGGGCGTCGGCAAGACGGCAATCGCCGAAGGTCTCGCGCGCAAGATCATCAAGGGCGAGGTTCCCGAGGTCCTGCAGGATGCCACCATCTTCGCGCTCGACATGGGCGCGCTGCTCGCCGGCACGCGCTACCGCGGCGACTTCGAGGAGCGGCTCAAGGCCGTGATGAAGGAGATCGAGAACTATCCGGGCTCGATCCTGTTCATCGACGAAATCCACACCGTCATCGGTGCGGGTGCGACGTCGGGCGGCGCCATGGACGCCTCCAACTTGCTGAAGCCGGCGCTGCAGTCGGGCAGCGTGCGCTGCATCGGCTCGACGACCTATAAAGAGTACCGGCAGCACTTCGAGAAGGATCGCGCCCTCGTCCGCCGCTTCCAGAAGATCGACGTCAAGGAGCCCTCGGTCGAGGATAGCGTCGCCATCCTCAAGGGCCTCAAGCCCTACTTCGAGAGCTTCCACAAGCTCAAATACACGAATGATGCGATCCGCACGGCGGTCGAGCTGTCGGCGAAGTACATCCACGACCGCAAGCTGCCCGACAAGGCGATCGACGTGATCGACGAGACGGGCGCCTCGCAGATGCTCGTGCCGGAAGGCAAGCGCAAGAAGAAGATCACGGTGAAGGAGATCGAGGCGACCGTCGCCACCATGGCGCGCATCCCGCCGAAGACCGTCACCAAGTCCGACGCCGAGGTGTTGATCAACCTTGAGAAGGATCTAAAGCGCGTCGTGTTCGGCCAGGACCTGGCGATCGAGGCGCTGGGCGCCGCGATCAAGCTGTCGCGCGCCGGCCTGCGCGAGCCCGAGAAGCCTATCGGCTGCTACCTGTTCTCCGGCCCGACCGGCGTCGGCAAGACGGAAGTCGCCAAGCAGCTCGCCGACCTCATGGGCATCGAGCTTCTGCGCTTCGACATGTCGGAATACATGGAGAAGCACACGGTCTCGCGCCTCATCGGCGCGCCTCCGGGCTACGTCGGCTTCGATCAGGGCGGCCTGCTGACCGACGGTATCGACCAGCATCCGCACTGCGTGCTGCTGCTGGACGAGATCGAGAAGGCGCATCCCGACCTGTTCAACATCCTTCTGCAGGTCATGGATCACGGCAAGCTGACGGATCACAACGGCAAGGCGGTCGATTTCCGCAACGTCGTCCTCATCATGACGACGAACGCGGGTGCCGCCGACATGGCGAGACCGGCGATGGGCTTCAGCTCCTCGAAGCGCACGGGCGACGACACGGAAGCGATCAACCGCATGTTCACGCCGGAGTTCCGCAACCGTCTCGACGCGGTCGTGCCGTTCGCCGGCCTGCCGCCTGAGGTGATCACCAAGGTCGTCGACAAGTTCATCTTCCAGCTCGAGGCGCAGCTCGCCGATCGCGGCGTGATGATCGAGCTGTCGGAGGAGGCGACCCGCTGGCTGGCCGAGAAGGGCTACGACGAGAAGTTCGGCGCCCGTCCGCTCGCCCGCGTGATCCAGGAGCACATCAAGAAGCCGCTCGCCGACGAGCTCCTGTTCGGCAAGCTCGAGCACGGTGGCACCGTGAAGGTGGTCGTTACCGGCAAGGGTGAGGACCGCAAGCTCGCCTTCGATTATCTCGCCCCCGATCCGGCGAAGCGGCCGAAAGGCAAGGCCTCGGAGGATGAGGACGAGGACGACGAGGAGCCTCAGACGGTGCTGGTCGAGGCCGCGCCGCGCAAGGCACTGCCGTCGCCGAAGGAGCGCAAGGAGCGTCCGGCAAAGGGCTCAGGCGGCGCCGTCCCCAACGTGCCGCGTCGCAAGGACGACTAGCGGCAACCTCGCTGCAGAAATTGAAAGCGCCGGAGACCCTCTCCGGCGCTTTTTCTGTCGGGGCCGCGGTGCGTGCCTAGCGCGGCTCGCTTTCGATGAACTTCGATCGCCATTCACGACGCATGCGGCCTTGCCGGTAGGCATCGAGAAACAGCGCGCGCATGTAACCGAGGTCGAAGGCGGACTGTTGCGGCTGAATGTTCAGGTAAGGGCGCGGCGAGGCGATCAGCATGGGCGACTGCCACCGCTGCGCAGCCGTGAATAGATCGTAGGCTGGCACCAGCCAGATATCAGTTCGCGCGGGGTCTGATTGGAGAGCGTGTGCCGCGGCGTACTGCTCGCCCTCATCGGGGAACAGCACCCCGTTATGGATGAGATAGGTCGCCGCCGCTGGTTTCCTGAGGCTCGGCGCCGAAAGAAACGGCTCGCCCGCTCCCACGCGCCGCAATGCCGGGTTGCGCACCGCAGCCAAGCCGCCGCTCACCGGCATCGCCTCGGGGTCGATAAAGGTAGTGAGATCGACTGCGGCGCGAAGAATGGCCCCGATCTGCCGCCGCGCTTCGGGATGCCGGCTGGCGGCAATGGCGCCGAGATCCCAGACGGTCTCCCGTCTTGCTGCCGAGCCGGGCAGGGCGACAAGCAATCTGGCGCCGGACTCGTGGCGACGTGCGATCTTCTCGACAAGATTGGCATCGAGATAGGAGGCGGCGCGCCCTGCCATCTCCTGCAGGCTCGAGGCATCGCAAGCGAAGATGTCGGCGATCGCGCCATCGCCTTCGCCGCCTAGAAACGCAAAGGGGGCGAGCAGCGCGCTCATCCCGACAGCTGTTATCACGGCAAAATCCGGCCGCGTTCCTGTCTCGCCCCAGCCAACGAGCAACCCGGCGCCGTAGGCGGACTTGAGACGCCCATCAGATAGCGCGAGCATCGCCGCCGGCTCGGCTGACTTGGCACGTGCGGCGAGCTTCGCCTGGTTCTGCGCGGCGATGACGGCTTCTTGGACGGTCTGCGCCTGTGGCGCCTTCCAGCATCGGCTGGGCGCCGCCGCCTGGGTCGCGGGACCGTTCAATATGGCGGCAGATGCCAGAACCAGAAGCGCGAGAACCGTTCTCCGCATTCCCAACACTCTCCCAACCCGCCGCACAGCCGGCGGCTGTGGATCGGGCTACGGACCCAAATGGGCACATTGATGACCCCGTGCGTAGACGCCGGGCCCGGCCGATCTATTAGAGCTTGCAGCTTCTTAACCGGATTGGCTCAGAATGCGGTGGCTCGCTGGTGGCCTGCCACGAGCGGGCGGGAAACCGCGCTCGGTCTATTGCGTTCGGCCGAAGCGGGAAGGCGAGAAATAGGAGGCTTCCCATGAAGCACTCAGCTGCGTTCGGCGCCGTCATCATCGCGGTTTGCGCGACAGTTCTGGCGCCGGCGATCGCCACTCCGGCCGCGGCCGGCGGCTGGCATCGGTACGGCTACGACGCTCCCCGCACCTACAAGCGCAGCTACCGCAGCCGCGCTTACGACAGCGGAGTCCGCTACTACAACAGCCCGCGCGCCTATCGCGCTGCCTGCGGCTACGGCGATTGCGTATGCCTGCGCAACTTGGCTGTCTCCACCGGCAACCCGGTGTGGTGGGACAAGTACCAGGCCTGCGCTGGGTGAAATTGAAACCCCTGGCGTCGTCGCGCCGGCGCTAGAGCTGCGTGTAGGCGAGCCCCGTATAGGGATCTCTGCCGCCGCGGTAAACGTAGCAGCCATCGCCGCCGCTCTCGCCACAACCCGTCGCCGGCGATGTCTCCGCTGCTCCGTACGCGGTGCCGCTGCCCTCTGTCGCTTCCACCGTATTCACTTGCCACTGCAGCGCCGGCGTCTCGGCCACGTTGTGGGCGCAGGCGCCGAGCAATAACGACGCCGTGCCGGCGATCACCAGGCCAGTGAACCGGCGTCCAAGAAATTGGCGCGACGCCATACGAGCTGAACCCAACATTTGTTACGCTTTCCGTGAGCGTTGAAACATTCCGGGAGAATTCGGTGAGAGGAGTGTCGCCGACGGCGGGTGTATATGCAGTCCCCTGATTGGGGGACGGCGGAGCGTCAGCAATGGGGGAAAGCCGCTGTACCCCGAACTAAACGGCGCCCATTCACCAGCGGGAACTTCGGGAAGCGCGGAAGAACTGCATTTCAATTGAAGCAACTGCCACCATCGCCTAGCATGTTGGTTCAAGGGCGCAAATTCTGTGCGTGGGGAGCGCGCGCAGATGAACCTAATGGGATCGACAGTCGAGCTGAGTCACCCAGTCTTGGTAGATCTGCCGCGTATCGCGCAGACCAAGACAGTACCTCCTGCGGTCCGCAAGTTCGCCGTCCAGCGTCCCGAGCTCATGCGCTTCCTCGACGGCGCGATCGGCCGTCGGCTCATCCTGTTCAGGGCGCCGGCCGGATACGGCAAGACCATTCTCGCCGCCGAGTGGAGCCAGCGTCTGCGTGAGGGCGGCGCGCTTGTCGCCTGGCTCAGCCTCGACAGCGATGACAACGAGCCGGGCGCTCTCGCCTATCATCTGGCGCGCGCCTTCGAAAGCGCCGGCAGCAACCTCGGGCACGAGGCGATCGAGCTGCTCAAGGCGTCGAACCTCATGCCGGCGCGCAACGTCATGTCGTCGCTCCTGAATTCGGCGTCCGAGGTCGATAGCGAAATCTACCTCTTCCTCGACGACTTCCACGTCGTCGCCGACGTGCGCTGCCACGAGCTGATGAAGCTCTTGCTCCGCTATGCGCCGTCCAACCTGCACCTGGTCCTGGTCTCGCGCACGGATCCACGGTTCTCTTTGTCGCGCCTGCGGCTCGAGGACGAGCTGGTCGAGATCGACGCGACGCACCTGAAGTTCAAGCTGGCGGAAATGGAAGAATTCCTCGGCGAAGCGCTTTCGACCCGACTGGGCAAGGCTGGCGTCGCCAAGCTGCACGCGACGACGGAGGGCTGGCCCGCCGCCCTGCAGCTGTCGCGCATCTCACTGCAGAACTCGACCGACCCGGTCGCCCAAGTGCGCACCATCACCGGCACCTCGCGCACGATCTCGGAGTATTTCGAGGACACTCTCGCCACCGAGCCCGACGAGGTGGTCGACTTCCTCCTGAAGACATCCGTCCTCGACCAGATGAATCCCTCGCTGTGCAGTGCCGTCTCCGGCTGCCGCGAGGATGCCGGCATCCTCGAGGAGCTGGAGCGCGAGCAGTTCCTATTGGTACCGCTCGACGACGACGGAACCTGGTACCGCTACCACCATCTGCTGCGCGAGTTCCTTGTCGACCGCCTGCGCGCCCGCATGGGCGACCAGATCCCCGACCTGCACCGGCGCGCCTGCCGCTGGTATGCGGCGCGCGAAATGTGGAGCGAGGCGGTTCAATACGCGATTGCCGCCGGCGACTATGCGCTCGCCATCGAGTTCATCGAGCACTGTGCCATGTCGATGGTGGCGCGTGGCGACTTGCTCACGCTCTTGAGCTGGGAGGAGAAGCTGCCGCGCGAGCTGATGAGCGGCCAGCTCGAGGTCAAGCTGGCGCTCGCCTGGGGCATGTGTCTCGTCACCCGGTTCAAGGAGGCCGAGGTCCTGCTTTCGCAGGTCGAGGCGGGCACGCATAGCGAGCCGGGCAGCGACCTGTGGTGGCGCTGCCGCGCGGCACGCGCTGTGTTCTGCGCGCTTGCCGAAAACGCGGCGCAGGGACGCGACATGGCGCTCGAATGCCTCGCCGGCCACAAGTTCGATGCCTTCAACTTCAACGCGCTGTGCAACGTGGCCCGCTACGCCTACCTGAAGTCGGGCGACTGGAAGGCCTACTACGCGCTGCCCAACCCCGACCGCTCGGCCAGCGAGGCGTCCTACGTCCTGCCCGAAAACTTCCGCCTCTGCCTCAATGGCCTCGCCGCGGTGAAGCAGCTGAAGTTCGACGACGCGTTCGAGTACTACGCCGCGGCGGCAGCGCTCGCCGAAAAATACTCCGGCGCCAAGTCGATGACGGCCTCCATGCTCACCGGGCTCACGGCGAGGCTGCAGTACGAGCGCGGCGACGTGACCGGCGCCGAGGTCAAAGTTCTGGACGCCCTGGAACTCATCGAGACGACGGCATTCCACGAGGGGTTCCGCAACGCCTTCTTCGTGCTCGTCCGCGCCGCGGCGCTGCGTGGGGATACCGAGCGGGCAATGAGCCTCCTGAACCGTGCCGAGCGCCTGAGCTGGGAGCGCGGCTGGGGCGTCGTGATCGCCATGCTGCTGGTCGAGCGCACCCGCTTGCTGCTGGCTGCTGGGCAAATCGGCGAGGCGCAGGCGCTACTCCCCGCATTCGAAGAGCTGCAGGCGAAGACCGCTGCGTCCAACACGTCATCCGCCGCCTCGATCCGCACCTGGCGCATGGTAGCGATCGGTCTCGTCGATGCCGCCGCCGGCAAGCCGCGAGAAGCCGCGGCAGCGCTGGGCGAAGCGTTCGATGGTCTCCTGTCGACCGACGACCGGTTCATAGCACTGCGCGTCGGCGTCGACCTTGTCGTGCTGCACGACCGCCTCGGCGCATCCGACCGGGCTTATGGCCTATTGCGCAAGTTGATGGGCTGGGGCGCGGAGGCCAACATGCCGAGCTTCGTGCTCGACCACGAGCGCCGCATCGTGCCGATCCTCTTGAAGGCGCGCGACGCCGGCGCATTCGATGCCGACCCCGCCGCCCTGCGGCTCGTCGACCGGCTGCTCGACCAACTGCGCGATCGCGTCGCAACCCGCAAACCCGCTCTGGCGCGACCGCCTGACGACCTCACCGCCCGCGAGCGCTCGATCGTCGAGTTCATCGCGCGGGGCAGGTCGAACAAGGAGATCGCCCGCGAGCTGGGCGTTGCTCCGGAGACGATCAAGACGCACTTGAAGCGGATCTTCCAGAAGCTTTCGGCGGAATCACGCGCGCAGGCCGTGGTCCGGGCGCAAAGCCTCGGCATGCTCAAGACCAACGGGCATCACGCCGCCCTGTAAGCCGTCACCAGCTTGGGCGTCGTGCCGTGGTCGTTGTCCGGCCAAATGCCGTCGGCCATCGCCTCGAGCGCCGGGATGTTGGTCAGCCGCAGATCCGGGCCGGCGGCGGCGATCAGTCCGCGGCGCTCCAGATCGACGAGGATCGCGCTCAGATCATCGAGCGTGAGCTGCAGAAGATCGGCGATGAAGCCGCACTTCCACGAGTCCTTGATGATTTCGGCCGGGCGGCCCTGCTGCACGTTGGTGCGCGCCGACGTCACGAGCAGCGCCGCGACGCGCTCGATCGGCTGGCGGTGGCCGGCGCTGGACAACTCGTCGCGCCGCGCCTCGAACTCGCGCTCGACCGACTGGGCGAGCTTGACCTGGGCGCGTGGATCGTTCTTCACGAGGTCGGGCAGGGCGTCGATCGGAAAGGCTGTAATGGTCGATTCCAGTAGCGCGCGGCCGTTGAGGTGCTGCCTCTCCAGGAAGCCCAGCCCCAGGTAATCGCCCGGGAAGGCGAATTCGATTACCGACTGCCGGTCGCCGGAGCCCGTCTCGTAGAGGCAGACCGCGCCGGTCTCGACACGATAAAGATGCGTTCGGGGATCGCCCGCCTTGAAGACGAAGGCGTTGGCTTCGATCAGCTGCGGCGTGGGGGCCGTCTCGGCGGGGGGAGCCGTAACGGGGGGGGAGGAGGAAAATGCGGGCTCAAGACGGGACGGGAGCCCGGATTTACCATGAACGCCGACTGAGGATAGCCAAGCCATTTTGGTGTCCCCGAACGCAAGACTAAAGGGGTGAACACAAATTGATTGCCACCTGAGCAAAATACGCCTGTGCGTAACTATTGTCTGTCCCCTGAATGGGGGATGGGTAGCGATATCCCCTACCCTTTTTTGCGGTAGCCGGTTTCCGCTGGTCGCTCCGGACGGCCGCCGTCGTCCCTAAGCATTGAGCGCGTTGCGGACCTTCTCGGCATTGGCGGCGAGCACGTCCGGCTTTTCCATGTCGCGTCCGTGGGGCATCAGCGGCACGCCCTCGTAGCGGGGAATGACGTGGAAATGTAGATGAAAAACCGTCTGTCCGCTCGCTGGCTCGTTGAACTGGACGACGGTGACGCCGTCGGCGGCGAACGCATCCTTCACCGCCTTTGCCGTGCGCTGCACGACGGGCATGACCTTCGCCAGCACGGCGGGATCGGCATCGAGCAGGTTGCGCGAGGGCGCTTTCGGCACGATCAGCGTATGGCCGGCCGCCTGCGGCATGACATCCATGAAGACGAGCGTGTCGGCGTCCTCGTAAACCTTGTGCGAGGGAATCTCGCCGCGCAGGATTTTCGCGAACACGTTGCTGTCGTCGTAGGGCATGCGGGTCTCCCGGCTAGCGAAAACCTGTTAAACGGAGCGCTGGGCGCCGCGTCAAGCCGCATCCGCTATGAGGGTTCGCCCCGGCGAAACGGGCCGTACTCGGTCAGAACCGCCACGGTCTCGGCGACCTCGGCTCGCTCCTGCTCCAGGTAGCGCGCCACGGCGCGGCGGAATCCGGGATCGGCAATGTAATGCGCCGAGTAGGTCGTGGCCGGCAGGTAGCCACGCGCCAGCTTGTGCTCGCCCTGCGCGCCGGCCTCGACGCGGCTCAAGCCGTGCGCGATCGCGTAGTCGATGGCCCGGTAGTAGCAGACCTCGAAGTGCAGGCACGGGTGATGCTCGACGGAACCCCAGTAGCGGCCGTAAAGGCAATCGCCGCCGATCAGGTTCAACGCACCGGCGACGTAACGCGCCCCGCGCTTGGCCATGACCAGCAGGCAGCGTTCCGGCATCGCTTCCCCGAGCTGGGCGAAGAACCGGCGATTGAGATACGGCCGTCCCCACTTGCGGCTCCCGGTATCCATGTAAAAGTCGAAGAAGGCGTCCCAGTGCCTCTCCTTGATGTCGGATCCGGCGAGGTGCTCGATAACGATGCCATCGGCGAGCGCTTCGCGCCGCTCCTTGCGGATGGTCTTGCGCTTTCGCGAGGCGAGGTCGGCGAGGAAGTCGTCGAACGTCGCGTACCCGCGATTGGCCCAATGGAACTGCCGGTCGGTGCGTTTGAGATAGCCCTGCGCACCGAGCGCCTGCCAATCGCCTTCGCTGAGAAACGTCGCGTGCACCGACGAGGCACCGATCCGCTGCGCCAACTCGGCCGCCGCGGCGCCCAACACCTGCCGATAGAAGTCCTGATCGACGTCAGGCCGCACCAGCAGGCGCGGCCCCGGCACCGGCGTGAACGGAACCGCGATTTGCAGCTTCGGATAGTAGTGACCGCCAGCCTGCTCGTAGGCAGCCGCCCAGGAGTGGTCGAACACGTACTCGCCGGCGCTGTGCAGCTTCACGTAGCAGGGCGCGCAGGCGGCGATGTCGCCTTTTTCGTCGTCGACGGCGATATGCTGCGGCAGCCATCCAGTATGGCGCGCGCCGACCGAGCCGGACTCTTCCATCGCCTTCAGGAACGCATGCGCGACGAACGGATTGAAGGTCGCCGGGTCGGGATTGGCGCACGCATCCCACGCGGCCTTGTCGACGTCGGCGATGCGGGCAACGATGCTGGCGACCGTCCCTCGCTTCTCGCCTTCGTGCACGCTCATCGCTACCGCTTACTCTCTTGTGCCCCCCGCGCGCCTAGCGCGTCAGGGCTCGTATCCCTCGAAGATCGGTGCGTCCGCCCATCTGGCTGCCGTCGCCCGCTGCTCCTCTGAGCGCACCGTCCAGGTGAAAAGAGGCAGGCCTTCGACCTCACGGGCAAACCGCGTGACGGGCGTCGGCAGGGCGTTGACGTCGTAGGCATAGAAATCGGGAGCGGCGGGGCCCGATTCAAGCAAGTTCGACAGGTCATGGGCGCGCTGCGGGCCGAGCTGATCGCGCCACCAGCAGTCGGCGGCGAACTGCCCCGACACAATGCCGCGGGGGATCTCGGGGGCTAGCTCGCGGATGCCCGTCATCACCGCCGGGTCGAAAGACATGAGCGCGACGGGTTCTTTGTAAGATTGTGCCGCTTTGGCGATGGCATTGAGGTAGCGCGCATCGGGCGCTTCCCATTCGCTCTTGATCTCGATCAGCAGTGGCACGCGCCCGCCCACGAGCTCGAAGAGTTCGGCAAGGTCGAGCATGGCGCCCTTTACGCTGCGGTAAGCGAGCCGCTTCAGCGCCGCCGCCTCGTGCCGGGCGATAGGTCCCTCGGCCTCTACAAGTCGATCGAGCGTCAGGTCGTGGAACACCATCGGAGTCGCGCAGCCGGCGGGGCGCAGGTCGCACTCGATGCCGTAGCCCTTGGCGATCGCCGCTTCGAACGCCGCCGTCGTATTCTCGATGATGCCTTTGGCGGCATCGTGCAGACCGCGGTGCGCGATCGGCCTCAGGAAGGTGTTACGATCGAGCATGTCTCTTTCGACTGTTCAAGTCGGAGCCGCGGGGACCAGTTGCTCGGGCGAATAGATATGGAGTGCGCCAGCGACATCCGGGACCGTGCATTCGACGACTACTCGGGTTTTTCCCGATAGCGTTTCAAACACGCTGACGACTACGCCCGGCCATTTATAGCCCGAAGCCTTCTGCACCTGGTCGCCGACTTTCCACATAGTGTGAGCGCGCCTTCTTGTGTGATTTAATCCCCAATGACGATTACGGCGTCGACCTCGACGGCGCAGCCGAGCGGCAGGCTCGACACGCCGACGGCGACGCGCGTGTGGCGCCCCTTGTCGCCCAGCACCTCAACCATAAGGTCGGAGGCGCCGTTCATCACCTGCGGATGCTCCGTGAACTCGGGTGTCGCGCTGACGAAGCCCGTCAGCCGCGCGATCTGCACGATGCGGTCGAGGCTACCCAACGCTGCCCGCGCTTGGGAGAGGATGTTGAGAGCGCACAGCCGCGCCGCCTCCCGCCCTTCCGCGACCGTCATTCCGCCGCCAAGCCGCCCCGTGGCGATGGTGCCATCGCCAGCCTTGGAGATCTGACCGGATATAAACAGGAGGTTGCCGACGAGGCACGACGGCACGTAGTTGGCGACAGGGTTCGGGGCTTCCGGCAGCACGATACCAAGCGTCGCAAGTCGCGCCTCGACCTTGTCGTTCATGCTAATGTCCCTTTCCACTGCAATGGCCGTCTTGGGGTCCGTGTGGCTCGCCTTTTTGACCCGGGGCGCCGGGTCTTGGCAATGGCGGGCTGGGGATCAAGTATTCCGGCGTTTAACTTGTCCGGGATAGGCTGCGCGGCCGAACGACCGAGAGGAAGAATGTCCCACGTCTCGAAAGCCTTGGTTGCCTGCGCAATGAGCGCCGCGGTTCTCACCACGCCTTTTAACGCCCCGCTGGCCCAGGTCGCCGGGGGCGCCGTGCAGTTCCGCCCGCATCGGGCCGTGTATGACATCTCCTTCGATCACGCGACGCCCGGTTCCGGCGTCGCCGACATGAGCGGCCGCATGGTCTACGAGATGACCGGCACGAGCTGCGGCGAATACGCCCAGAACATGCGCTTCGTCACCCGCATGACCAACCAGGAGGGCGTTGCCCAGGTCAACGACCTGCGCACCTCGAGCTTCGAGGAACTCGCCACGCATCGCCTGAAGTTCTCCTCCAGCCAATACGAGAACCAGAAGCTCGCCGAGGCGTCGCAGGGCAGCGCCGGTCCCGGCAACGGCTCCTCGTTTACCGAGGTGAAGCTCACCAAGCCGGCCAAGAAGACCGTCAAGTTGCCGTCCGACATCTACTTCCCGATCCAGCATTCCCTCGCGCTGGTCCAGGCGGCACGCGCCGGCCATAGCCAGTTCACCGCGAACCTCTATGACGGTTCCGACAAGGGCGAGAAGTTCTACGAGACGAGCGCCGTCATCGGGCCGCGCGCCGGTCCGGGCGGCGTGCAAGTGCCGTCCGGCGTGACGAACGGCGACAAGCTCAACGCCACCGCCTCCTGGCCCGTTGCCATCGGCTATTTCGAGCCCGGCCCGACCCGCCTCGATGCGTTGCCGACCTACGAGCTGTCGTTCCGTTTCTACGAGAACGGCGTATCGTCGCGGCTCTACATCGACTACGGCGATTTCGCCATCCGCGGCGAGCTCAAGGAGCTGACGTTCCTCGAGGAAGGCAAGTGCGGCACGCCTCCGGCGCCGGCGACGCCGACGATGCCTGCGTCACCCGTCAAACGCTGATCTCCGGGTCGCCGACTTCTCCCGCCATTTCCGCCAGCGCCCGCCGCGCCGGTTCGATGTCTTCTGGCGGGATGCCGTCGGACGCGCAGAAGACGAGCAGCGTGCTCTCGTCCTGCATCAGGTGGTCGAGCACCGCGGCCAGCATGCCGGGCGATCGCGACTGCGCCCGCAGCTCCGCTGGGCCGACGCCCGTCATGGTCAGGAAGCGGGACAGTCGCTGCATGTCGCCGGCGAGGAAAAGAAGACCCGACACGCCGATTGATTCTGCCCGGTCGGTATGCATGCGCCTCAACCCTCAATTCACCTAAACGTCGAAAGATAGCGGTCTAACGGCCGATTGGGGCGGCCTCCGCCTATTCATTAACTGTTGGTTACGCCTTCGCCAGCAAACTCCGGCCCGGCCCAGACTGAGAATCGGTGCAAAAGGGGACGGGGAGTGCGAGCTGCAGCATCATGAATATCATGGAGACCAGTGCCGCAGGTCCGCGCGTGCCGCTGCGCCGCACGTCGGGCCGGACGGTTTTGATCGTGGAAGACAACGAGCTCAACATGAAGCTCTTCCACGACATCCTTGCTGCGCACGGCTACACGACCATTCAGACCCGCAACGGCCTCGAGGCCCTCGACCTGGCGCGTCGGCACCGGCCGGCGCTCATCCTGATGGACATTCAGTTGCCGGAGATCTCAGGACTCGAGGTCACCAAGTGGATCAAGGAAGACGATGAGCTGCGGCACATCCCCGTCGTTGCGATCACCGCCTTCGCCATGAAGGGAGACGAAGAACGCATCCGCTCCGGCGGCTGCGAGGCCTACATCTCGAAGCCCATTTCCGTCGGACATTTTCTTGAGACCGTGCAGCGCTTCGTCGGTGAGCCGCGCGCGTAAACAGTAACCGTTGAGTTGAAATGACCGCCCGAGTTCTTGTAGTCGACGACATCCCGGCGAACGTGAAACTGCTCGAGGCTCGGCTATCCGCCGAGTACTTCGACGTGCTCACGGCCGGGTCCGGCCAGGAAGCCATCGACATCTGCGAGCGCGAGCGCGTCGACGTTGTGCTCCTCGACGTGATGATGCCGGGCATGGATGGCTTCGAGGCGTGCCGCCGGCTCAAATCCAATCCCAAGACGCACCACATTCCGGTCGTGCTCGTCACCGCGCTCGATCAGGTGTCGGACCGCGTGCGCGGCCTGCAGGGCGGCGCCGACGACTTCCTGACGAAGCCGGTCGACGAGATCGCGCTCATCACCCGTGTGAAGAATCTCGCGCGCCTCAAGACGTTGACCGACGAGATGCTCATGCGCGCGCTCACCGGGCGGCAGATGGGCATCAGCGAGGACGCTGCACTCTTGAAGGCACTCTCGGAGGAGCGAGGCCGGGTTCTGGTCGTCGACGACGACCAGCGCTCGGCAACCCGTCTCGCCGACTGGCTTGCTACCGTGCACCGGCCGACGGTCGCCGCCGACCCGCAGGCGGCGCTGCAGGCGCTCGCCAACGAAGAGTTCGATCTGATGATCGTCTCCCTGTCGCTGTCGGGCTTCGACGGGCTGCGGCTGTGCTCGCAGACGCGCTCGACCGACCGCAGCCGCCATCTGCCGATCATCGTCCTGGTCGAGCCCGGCAACGAGGCGCGCCTGCTGCGCGGCCTCGACATGGGCGTCAACGACTACATTATGCGCCCCGTCGACCACAACGAGCTGCTCGCCCGCGTGCGCACGCAGGTGAAGCGCAAGCGCTACTCCGACCACCTGCGCAACCGGCTGGAGGAGAGCATCGAGGCATCGGTGATCGACTCGCTGACCGGCCTGCACAATCGCCGCTATATGGAGACGCACCTCACGACACTCGTCGACGAGGCGCGCCTCAGCGGCCGCTCGCTGTCGGTTCTGCTCGCCGACATCGACCACTTCAAGCAGGTCAACGACACCTACGGCCACGATGCGGGCGATGCGGTCTTGAAGGAGTTCTCGGCCCGCTTCCGGCGCAACACCCGCGGCATCGATCTTGCCTGCCGGTTCGGCGGTGAGGAGTTCCTGATCATCATGCCGGACACCACGATGGCGCGCGCCTATCAGGTCGGCGAGCGGCTGAGGGTCTCGATCGCCTCTGACGCATTCCCCATCGGCCCGGGGCAGGGGATCCATCTGACGGCGAGCGTCGGACTTGCCACACTCGAAGGCCCGGACGACACACCCGAGACCGTCTTCCGCCGGGCCGACAGTGCGTTGTTCGCCGCCAAGCGCCGCGGGCGCAATCGCGTAGCGGCCAACGCCGCTTAGCCGCGTCGAGCCAAAAGCAAAGACATTTCAATGGTGAGTCGGATTGGGGGCGCGCCGCCATCTGTGGCGCGCGGAGCGCCATGCACATGCAATCTGGGCGGCTTTGTGGCGATGGCGATTCGACGTGATGATTTGATCACAGTCAAAGCGTAACTTGCGTTAACCAAGGTCCTCTGTCAGATTACCATTTCTTGAGGGGGTCGATAGATTTCGCGCGTGGGGCTTCTTCAGGCGGGCGGCCAGCATCCCACGCGACAATTTGGTTTTCCGTACTATCAGGTCCGCCGCATTTCCTGATAGGGCGGGAAAATCGTGGCTTGGTCTCAGCGGCTAGAGTGGCCTCCTCGTTGAAGCTGCACCGGACCAGCCACGGCACCAGGCGGGGAGTCAACGCCCTCTTTGACGATCCATCTGGTTACTAGACCAGGGTCCGTGGCTTTCTCGGACTAACTACCCCGCTGCCGGGTTGAGTTGCGGGCCCTGGTCAAGTCTCCCGACCGCTCCCCTTTTGCAAATCAACCATGTTTGTGGCTGCGCTGCCGTCCGTTGGCGCGCGGCTTCATGAGCGCGCGCCGAGTGCCCGCAGGCTCACTTGATCTTGGTCTCTTTGAACTCGACGTGCTTCTTGACGACCGGGTCGTACTTTTTGAATACGAGCTTCTCGGTGCTGGTGCGCGGGTTCTTCTTCGTCACGTAAAAGAACCCCGTGCCGGCGGTCGACAGCAGCTTGATCTTCTGCGTTACGGGCTTGGCCATATTCGGGGGACCTTAGGGGAACCTGAAAACTGTCTGCGGGCTCGCAGCGAGCGCGCACCATAGCCACGGCGGATCGGCTGTCAAGCAAACGTCGGGCTGAACGCGTTTTATCGCAGCCCGGCTATTGCGCGGGTGCGATTGGCTCGGGCGTCGGCTCCGCCGGATCGTGAATGTCGCGACCGCCGAAGCCGTGCATGCGCAGTGCCCACTGCAGGCCGACGAGCGCGCCCTTCACGCGTGGCAGCATCCACAGGCACAGACCCATCGTCAACGGCAGCCAGATGGCGAGGTGGATCCAGTAGTCGGGCTGGAACCTCTCTTCCACCATCATGACACCGGCGACGATGAAGTGGCCGGCAATGAGGATGGTGAAGTAGGGCGGCGCGTCGTCGGCGCGATGATGATGCAGTTCTTCGCCGCAGGCCGAGCAGTTGTCTGCCACCTTGAGGTACTTGCGGTAGAGCTTGCCGTTGCCGCAGGCGGGGCATTTGCCGAACGTGGCGCGCCGGACGGCGAGCGTGACATCGCGTGCGGTCGGCTCCGAGAAAGTGGTCGCTTCTTCCACCATCGCCTGCTTCCTTGCTCCCGCTGCTCTGCCATGGAAGGTCGCGCTTGACCTGCTTCAGGTCAACGGACGAAAGGCCGCGCCGTGCGCGGCTTAGCGACGCCGCCGGTTGCGGAATTTGCCTTTAAATCCCGGTTGCGGTGCAGCAACGCGACCCTTCTTGCCCTCGGTTAACATCTCGAAACGAAGTGCGCCCGCCGACGGGATCGCCTCCACGAGCTTCACTTCGACGGTGTCGCCGAGCCGGAACGTCTCGCCGGTGCGCTTGCCGACGAGTGCGTGATGCGCCTCGACGTGATTGTAGAAGTCATTCGTCAGCGACGACACGGGCACGAAGCCGTCGGCGCCCGTATCCTTCAGGCGCACGAACAGGCCCGAGCGCGTGACGCCGGCGATACGTCCGGTGAAGGTTGCGCCGACGCGGTCGGCGAGATGCGCGGCGATGAGACGATCGGCGGTCTCGCGCTCGGCCGCCATGGCGCGCCGCTCCGCATCCGAGATCTGTTGCGCCACTTCGCGCAGCCGCCCGATCTCGAAATCTTCCAGTCCCCCTTCGCCGAACTTCAATGCTTTCACCAGCGCGCGATGCACAAGGAGATCCGCGTAGCGGCGGATCGGCGAGGTGAAGTGCGCGTAGCGGCGCAGGTTCAGGCCGAAGTGGCCGATGTTGTCGATGTTGTATTCCGCCTGGCTCTGGCTGCGCAGCACCACCTCGTTGACGAGATCGGCGACGGGCAGCGTCTTGGCGCGCTGCAGAATGCCGTTGAAGTGCTCGGGCTTCAGCGTCGAGGCCTGTGGAAGCTTCATACCGAGCGTATCGAGGAACTCGCGCAGGCTCGCTAGCTTCTCCTTCGAGGATTGGTCGTGGATGCGATAGACGACGGGCGTCTTCTTTTGCTCGAGTTGCTCCGCCGCGGCGACGTTCGCCTGGATCATGAACTCCTCGATCAGCCGGTGCGCGGTGAGGCGCTCCGGCGTCACGATGTTGGCGACACGACCTCTATCGTCGAGCAGAATCTTGCGCTCGGGCAAGTCGAGGTCGAGCGGCTGGCGCTTGTCGCGCGCCGCCGCCAGCACGTCGTACGCCGCCCACAACGGCCGCAGCACGCGGTCGAGCAGCGGTCCCGCCTTGTCGGAGGGGCGCCCGTCGATCGCCGCCTGCGCTTCCTGATAGCTGAGCTTCGCTGCCGAGCGCATCATCGCCCGCATGAAGGTGTGCGAGCGCTTGCTGCCGTTCTTGTCGAAGATCATCCGCACGACGAGGCAGGCGCGGTTCTCGCCTTCGCGCAGCGAGCACAGGTTGTTGGAGATGCGCTCGGGCAGCATCGGCACGACGCGGTCGGGGAAGTAGACCGAGTTGCCGCGCATCTGCGCCTCGCGGTCGAGCTTCGAGCCCGGCCGCACGAAGTGCGAGACGTCGGCGATGGCGACGAGCACCACCCAGCCTCCGGGATTGCCCGCGTCGGCGTCGGGTTCCGCATAGACCGCGTCGTCGTGGTCGCGCGCGTCCGGCGGATCGATGGTGACGAGCGGTACGCCGCGCAGATCGGTGCGGCCGGAGAGCGTCGGCTCAGTGAGCGCCTCGCTCTCGGTGATGACGCTTTCCGGGAAGTCGTCGGGGATGCCGTGCGCGTGCACGGCGATGAGGCTGATCTGCCTCTGGTCGTTGGGGTTGCCGAGCGCTTCCAGCACCCGCGCCTGCGGGACCTGCATGCGGCCCTTCTTGGCCAGATCGAAGCGCACGAGGTCGCCGTCCTTCGCCGGACCTTCGTCGCCCGGCGCCAGCGACCAGGAGCGAAGCTGCTTGCGGTCGACCGGCTCGATCGTGCCACCGCCGCGCCGTGCTGCGCGATAGATGCCGATAAGGCGGCGCTTTTCGCGCGGCAGCCGCTTGATCGGGAAGGCCTCGAAGCGATAGCCGGCGCTCGGATCGTCGATCTCGTTGATGCGCGCCAGCACGCGGTCGCCAACGCCGATGCTCGCCTCGATGTCGACCTCCGGTCCGCGCGCCTTGCGCGGCGTGATCAAAACTTCCGGGCGCTCGCCTTCCTCCTCCCACACGGCAGGCTTGGCGATGAGGTCGCCTTGCTCGTCGCGCCCCGTCACCTCGAGGATCGTGACCGGCGGCAGGCCGCCCTTCTGGCGCAGGCTCTTGCGATCGCCCGACAGCATGCCGTCCTCGGCCATGCTGGCGAGCAGGCGGTTGAACTCCATGCGATCGGGGCCGCGCACGTCGAACGCGCGCGCGATCTCGCGCTTGCCGACCTTGGTCGGCGACGTCTTGATGAACTCGAGGATCTCGTCGCGGCCGGGCAGTCCTGCGCGCTTGGGTGGACCGCTCTTGGGGCCCTTGGGTCGGCGCGGCATGTCAGCGTGCCCGGCGAGGCGGCATGTTGGAGCCTTACGTGTCGGCGTCGGCTGTCTCGCGCTTGCTCTTAACCGAACGGCCCTTAGCTGTCTTGCTCACTTTGCCACCTTTCGCGGCGGGCTTGGCGTCTTTCGCGCCAGCCTTGCTTTCGGTGGAGGCTTTGCGCACAGGCTTCTTCTTTTTCGACGGGCCCTTGGCGGCGCGTGCGGCGATGAGCTCGACGGCCTCCGCCACGCTGAGAGCTGCCGGGTCCTTGCCGTTGGGGATCGTCGCGTTGACGGCGCCGTGCTTCACGTACGGGCCGTAGCGGCCCGACAGCACCTCGATCTTGCCGCCGCCGTCCGGATGCTCGCCCAGATCTTTCAACACGGTCGGCTTGGCGCGCTGGAAGCGGCTCTTGTTGCCGGCCGCCTTCTCGGCGAGCAGCGCCACAGCGCGGTTGAGGCCGACCGAGAACACTTCCTCGATGCCTTCGACGTTGGCGTACATGCCGTCGTGCAGGATGAACGGTCCATAGCGGCCGAGACCGGCGCTGATGGGCTTGCCCGTTTCCGGATGCAGACCGACCTCGCGCGGGAGAGACAAGAGTTTCAGCGCGAATTCGAGATCGACCGATCCCGCGTCGACGCCCTTTGGAATGCTGGAGCGCTTGGGCTTCTCGTCCTCGGAACCCTCGCCGAGCTGCAGGTACGGGCCGAAGCGGCCGGTGCGCAGCGTCACCGGGAGTCCAGTCTCGGGATCCTCGCCCAATAGCTTGCCGTCGGGACCGACGCCTTCCGTGTCGCCGCCGTTGACGTCGCTGAGCTGGCGCGTAAAGCGGCACTCCGGGTAGTTCCCACAGCCGATGAAGGCGCCGTACTTGCCGGAAATCTTCAGGCTCAAGCGACCGCTCTTGCACGAGGGACACGTGCGCGCATCGGCGCCGTCTTCGCGGGGCGGGAAGATGTGCGGGCCTAAGATCTCGTTCAGCGCTTCGAGCACCTCGCCGACGCGCAGATCCTTGATGTCGTCGACCGAGCCGGTGAACTCGCGCCAGAAATCGCGCAGCACTTCCTTCCAGGCGAGCTTGCCGTCGGAGATGAGGTCGAGCTTATCCTCGAGGTCGGCAGTGAAATCGTACTCGACGTAGCGTTTGAAGAAGCCTTCGAGGAAGGCGATGACGAGCCGTCCCTTGTCCTCGGGGATCAGCCGCTTCTTGTCGACGCGGACGTACTCGCGCTCCTGCAGCACGGCGAGCGTCGAGGCATAGGTCGACGGCCGGCCGATGCCGAGCTCTTCCATCCTCTTCACCAGCGTCGCTTCCGAGTAGCGCGGCGGCGGCTGGGTGAAGTGCTGCTCGGCTTCGATCAAGCGGTCGGTGACCTTGTCGCCCTGGTTGAGCGCCGGCAGGCGGCGGCTGGCATCGTCCTCGTCGGGTGCGACGTCGTCCTTACCCTTGTTGGCGTGGATGCGGTCGTCGCGGCCTTCCTCGTACACCTTGAGGAAGCCTTCGAACTGGATGACGGAGCCGGTGGCGCGCAGCGTATAGGTCTTGCCGTCGCGGCCCTTCACTTCGATGTCGGCCGCCGTCTGCTCGACTTCCGCCGAGGCCATCTGGCTCGCCACGGCGCGCTTCCAGATCAGCTCATAAAGCCGCGCCTGGTCCTTCTCGAGATACTTGGCGACATCGGATGGCTTGCGGCTGACTTCGGTGGGGCGGATGGCTTCGTGCGCTTCCTGGGCGTTCTTCGCCTTGGTCTTGTACTCGCGGATGAACGGCGCGACGAACTTCTGCGAGTACTCGCGGGCGATGAGGCCGCGGATGGCGCTGATCGCCTCCGGCACGATGGTGACGCCGTCGGTTCGCATATAGGTGATGAGGCCGACCGTCTCGCCGCCGATGTCGACGCCCTCGTAGAGGCGCTGGGCGACCTGCATGGTCTGCTTCGCCGAGAAGCCGAGCTTGCGCGAGGCGTCCATCTGCAGCGTCGAGGTGGCGAACGGCGCGTACGGGTTGCGCTTCACGCCCTTCTTGTCGATCGAGACGACGCGGAAGTCGCCTTTCTCGATGGCCGCCTTGATGGCGTTGGCCTCGTCGCCCTTCTTGATGTCGAGCTTCTTGAGCGTCGTGCCGTTGATGGCGTTGAGGCGGGCAGGGAACTCCTCGCCCTTGGCCGTCGCCATCGTCGCGTCGATGGTCCAGTACTCATCTGTCCTGAAGACCTCGATCTCGCGCTCGCGGTCGCAGACGAGGCGCAGCGCCACCGACTGCACGCGTCCGGCCGACCGGGCGCCCGGCAGCTTGCGCCACAGGACCGGGGAGAGCGTGAAGCCGACGAGATAGTCCAGCGCCCGGCGGGCGAGGTAGGCGGAGACGAGGGGGCCATCGATCTTCCGCGGCTCGGCGAGCGCCGCCATGATCGCCTGCTTCGTGACCGCGTTGAAGGCGACGCGCTCGACCGGGGTGTCCTTCTTGAGCGCCTTCTTCTGCTCGAGGATCTGCAGGATGTGCCAGGAAATCGCCTCGCCTTCGCGATCAGGGTCGGTGGCGAGGATCAGCTTGTCGGCCGTTCTGACCGCATCGGCGATTTCCTTCATGATTTTCTGGGACTTAGGGTCGACATCCCAGTGCATCTCGAAGTCTTTGTCGGGCTCGACCGACCCATTCTTGGCGGGCAAATCGCGCACATGGCCGAACGAGGCAATGACCTTGTAGCCGCCGCCCAGGTACTTGTTGATGGTCTTGGCCTTGGCAGCCGATTCGACGATGACGACGTTCATCTACATGCTTTCAGGCTGGCTTGGAGCAAGGGCGGAGGCCCGTAAATCGGGGCTTGCGGGCCGGGGAGCCCAAGGGTGTCGCCCAACATTGCGGCGGTCCGTTCGGCCGGGGAACATGGGAGAGGAATGTGGCCATGTCAAATTCACGGCCCGCTGGGCGTGTGCCGGCTTCGTCTTGCCATCTCAGGTTGTGAATGTTATTTACCACGACCAGGAGCGGTAGCGGTCGGGACATTCATCAGCAATGACAGGCCCAAACGAACCCAACAATGGCACAGGGCAGCCGCCGCCCGTGCGCAGCGCCCCGACGCTCGGATACCTCTGCGACCTCATTCACGAGCTGAAGCATTTGGCCGACCGGTCGGGGCAGCGGACGCTGTCGGCCATCCTCGCTGCCGCGCTCGTCGAGGCCCGCATCCAGAACGACGACAACAGTCACTGAGGTCCAAGCGCGTTAGTGCTCGAGCGGCGTCAGCGAGACGAGGCCGCCTCCGTGCCTCTCGATGCGTCCGGCGAGTGCCAGCTCCATCAGCGCGATCTGCACGCTGCGGATGCCGAGCCCGGTCGAGCGCACGACGCTGTCGACGTCGATCGGCGCCGGCCCGAGCGCCGCCACAACCCGGCCGCGCTCGTCCTCCGATAGGGACGCTGGAGGGAGCGACGTGGCAACGCCTTGGCGCGGCGGCGGCGGATCCTCGCGCAGGTGCGCCGTCGCGCCGCGCGTCAGCGGCACCAGCGCCGCGAGCACGTCCTCCGCCTCGGTGACGAGCGTGGCGCCCGACTTTAGAAGCTTGTTGGTGCCCTCGGCGCGTGGGTCGAGCGGATGCCCGGGTACGGCGAACACCTCGCGCCCCTGTTCGGCGGCGAGCCGCGCGGTGACGAGGCTGCCCGATCGGCGCGCCGCCTCGACGATGACGACGCCCAGCGACAGACCGGAGACGATGCGGTTGCGGCGGGGAAAGTCCTGGCCGCGCGGGACAAAGCCGAAAGGCATTTCGCTGACGAGGCAGCCGCGCTCGGCGATCTTGTCCTGTAGCTCTGCGTGCTCGGGGGGGTAGACGACGTCGAGGCCGCCGGCCAGCACCGCGATGGTGCCGGTGTCGAGCGCAGCCAGGTGGGCCATGGCGTCGATACCGCGCGCCAGCCCGGAGGCGATGACGAAGCTGCCGCGGCCGATCTCGGCGGCGAACTGGCGTGCCAGCTTGGCGCCTGCGGCCGAGCACTGCCGGGCGCCGACGATGCCGATGATCGAGCGCTGCAGGAGTGCCTGGTTGCCTTTGACGTAGAGCAGCGGCGGTGGCGCATCGAGCGCAGCCAGCGCCGTGGGGTATTGCGCCTCGCCGACGATCAGCAGCTGCGCGCCGCCGGCGTCGGCGCGTTCCAGCTCCGCCTCGGCATCCGCCCGCGGGCAGATGCGGATCGGTTTGCGATAGCCGCCGCGGCGCGACAGCTCGGGCAGCGCGGCGAGTGCTGCGACGGCGCTCCCGTAGTGGCTCAGCAATTCGCGGAAGGTGACGGGACCGACGTTGTCCGAGCGGATGAGCTGCAATGCCGCGATGCGCTCGGCAGCGACATCGCGCGGCGCGGCGACGCTCGGCTCACGCCTTGGCACCGATCCTCGGCTCCTCTCCGGCCGCCAGGCGCCGGATGTTGGCGCGATGCTTGTAGATAAGGAGCGCCGACATGAGGGCGGCGAGCAGCCCCGTGGCGATATCGCCGATGGCGAGCAGCCCGACCGGCGTCGCCAGCGCGGCGATGAGCGCCGACAGCGACGAGTAGCGGGTCACGAGCGCGATGGCGAGCCAGACGGCGCAGAAGGTCAGCGCGGCGCGCCAATCCACCCCGAGCAGCACGCCGATATAGGTGGCCACGCCCTTGCCGCCGCGAAATTGGAGCCACGCGGGGAACACGTGGCCGACGAAGGCGGCGAGGCCGGCGAGCAGCGATGCCATGATGGCTTCGCCGCCCTGCGCGCCGATCCAGTGTCCGACCAGCACCGCGGCCGTGCCTTTGAGCGCGTCGAGCAGCAGGGTGAGCGCGGCGAGGCCCTTGTGCCCGGTGCGCAGCACGTTGGTGGCGCCGATGTTGCCGGACCCGATGGCGCGCACATCGCCAAGGCCGGCGGCGCGCGTCAGCAGATAGCCGAACGGAATGGAACCGAGGAGGTAGCCGAGGGCAATGGCGGCCAGCGTATAGGGATTGATGAGGTGGTCCATGGCCGCGAAAAATTAGATGACTGGCGGAACTCAAGGTCCGCTCGCCGCCAAGCTACCGGCAGTCTGTTCCCCCTGCAACCGTACTGCGCATCATCCCCTCTCCCCACGCCTACTCTCTGCGTGGGGAGAGGGCTAGGGTGAGGGGCAGAAACTGGGACCGGCGGGTGGACATTATGCGGGGGGCCGCAGCCGTAGCGAACCAACCGGGCACGTGCTCTCCGGTCGCGTCAGGTTGGCGCCGAAGAGAAACTCTGGGAGGAGCTGCGCAGCCGTCGGCTTTCAGGCTTCAGGTTTATTCGTCAAGCGGCCATTGGATTGTACTTCGCTGATTTCCTGTGCCGCGAGCGGAAGCTAGTTGTTGAAGTTGATGGCGCCACGCACGGAAGCGACGTGGAGACCGCGAATGACGCCGCCCGGACAGCCAACCTGGAACGTATGGGCTATCGCGTCTGTCGCGTTACCAACGACGATGTCGAGCGCAACATCGATGGCGTTCTTGAATGGCTTCTGCGCGAGCTTGAACTTGGGCGCTAGCTGCTGCCCCTCACCCTAACCCTCTCCCCGCAGGCGGGGAGAGGGAACTTACGCGCCGTACTGGAAGACGGTCTCGCCGGCGACGAGGGTGCGCAGCACGCGCCCTTGCATCTTGCTCTCGTCGAAGGGCGTGTTCTTCGAGCGCGAGCGCAAGAGGTCCTTGTTCACCACCCACGGCTCGCCTGGATCGAAGAGAATGATGTCGGCGATTGCCCCCTTCGCCAGCCGCCCCGATTGCAAGCCGAGCAGTTTCGCCGGGTTGATCGTCAGCGCGCGCAGGATGCTCATCAGCGGCAGCTCGCCCGAATGGTGCAGGCGCAGCGCCGCCGGCAGCAGCGTTTCGAGACCCACCGCGCCGTCGGTCGCCTCGGCAAAGGGGCGCCGCTTGTCGTCGGCGTCCTGCGGATCATGGCTCGACACGATGATGTCGATGTCGCCCGATGCGAGGCCGCGGATCATCGCCGCGCGATCGTCGTCGGAGCGCAGTGGCGGGCGCATCTTGTAGAAGGTGCGGTAGGGCCCGATGTCGTTCTCGTTGAGCGTCAGGTGATTGATCGACACGCCGCAGGTCACCGGCAGCTTGCGCGCCTTGGCGTTGCGGATCACCTCGAGGCTTTCCGCGCAGCTGATCGTCGCCGCGTGATAGCGCCCGCGCGTCATCTCGACGAGGCGCACGTCGCGCTCCAGCATGATCGTCTCGGAAGCCTTCGGCACGCCGGGCAGCCCGAGCCGCGCCGCCACCTCGCCGGAGTTCATTGCGCCGCCGGATGCGAGATACGGATCCTCGGTGTGGTGCACGATGAGCGCGCCGAAGTCGCGGCTGTAGAGCAGCACGTTGCGCATCACGCGCGTGTTGGCGACGGAGGCCTTGCCGTTGGAGAAGGCGATGGCGCCGGCCCGCTGCAACAGGCCGATCTCGGTCATCTCCTCGCCCTTGAGGCCCTTGGTCATCGCCGCCATGGTGTGGACGTGGACGATGGCGTTGTCGCGCGCGCGCCGCTGGATGAAGTCGACGAGCGCCACCTGGTCGATGACGGGATTGGTTTCCGGCATCACGACCATCGTCGTCACGCCGCCGGCTGCGGCCGCGTGGCTCGCGGTCTTCAAGGTTTCGCGATGCTCGAAGCCCGGCTCGCCGGTGAACACCTGCGCGTCGATCAGGCCCGGCGCCAGCACATGCCCCTTGCAGTCGATGACGTCGGCGCCTTCGGGTGCGTTGCGCCTGAGCTGCGGACCGATGTCGGCGATCACGCCGTCGCGGACGACGAGGCCGCCCGGCTCGTCGCGGTTCGAGGCCGGATCGATAATGCGGGCGTTGATGAAGGCGGTGGCCGGCGGCGCCTTGGCGTCGCGCGGAGGGCGTTTGGCGGTGGTGGTTGCAGCGTTCATCGTTTCGGCAGGTTGCGGGCCAGCGCCTCGAGCACCGCCATGCGCACGGCGACGCCCATCTCTACCTGCTCGCGGATGACGCTGGACGAATGGTCGGCGACGGTCGAGGCGATCTCGACGCCGCGGTTCATCGGACCCGGATGCATGACGATCGCGTCGGGCTTGGCGCGGGCGAGCTTCTCGTGGTCGAGACCGAAGAAGTGGAAGTACTCGCGGCTCGACGGCACGTACGATCCTTCCATGCGCTCGCGCTGCAGGCGCAGCATCATGACGACATCGGCGCCTTCGAGCGCCTTCCACATGTCGGTGTAGACCTCGGCGCCGAGACGCTCGGGCGCAGCGGGCAGCAAGGTCGACGGGGCGGCGATGCGCACGCGGGCGCCGAGGGCGTTCAATAAGATGATGTTGGAGCGGGCGACGCGGCTGTGCAGGATGTCGCCACAAATCGCCACGGTGAGGCCGGCGATGCGACCCTTGGCGCGGCGGATGGTGAGCGCGTCGAGCAGCGCCTGCGTCGGGTGCTGGTGCGAGCCGTCGCCGGCGTTGACGACCGAGCAGTCGACCTTCTGCGCCAACAGCTCCACCGCACCGGCCGCGTGGTGGCGGACGACGATGATGTCCGGGCGCATGGCGTTGAGCGTTATCGCCGTGTCGATCAGCGTCTCGCCCTTCTGCACCGACGAGGTCGACACGTTCATGTTCATGACGTCGCCGCCCAGGCGCTTGGCCGCCATCTCGAAGGACGACTGCGTGCGCGTGGAGGCTTCGAAGAACAGGTTGATCAGGGTGCGACCGCGCAGAATATCGCGGCGTTTTCCGACTTGGCGGTTGTCGTCGGCGGCACTGTCGGCGAGATCGAGGAGAAAATTGATCTCGGTGGCACCGAGCCCCTCGACCGTGAGGAGATGGCGGTGCGGAAAGTGGAGCGCCTCGACTTTGGCTGCTGCGTTGCTCATTAAAGGCGTTTGTATAGGCAGAGTCCGCTCCGAGGGCAACCGCGCTCAGAGCCCAGGTTATGGATGACCTGGGGAATTCGTTAAGCTCTGGTAGCATGTTGCCACCCTGAAACGCCATAAAACCCTGCATGAGCGCGCGATCTACAACGCATGAGGTGCTGAACCAGCCACCGCCCTTGGAGGACGTGAACCTCTATGCGACCGACGCCGCGCTAATCGACGCAGTCGAGCGGGAAGGCGGGGGACACGCGGCGGGGGCGCTGGACACCTTCGGGAAGGTGGCGGGCAGCGCCGAGGCGCTGGAGCGCGGCCGCCTCGCCAATGAGGTGACGCCGAAGCTCTCCACCCACGACCGCTACGGGAAGCGGCGCGACACGGTCACTTTTCACCCGGCCTACCACACGTTGATGCGCACGAGCTGTATGGAGGGCCTGCACAGCTCCGTGTGGACCCACCTCGGCAAGAAGGGCGGAGCGCGACCGGCGGGTGCGCACGTGGCGCGCGCCGGTGCCTTCTATATGGCGGCGCAGATGGAGGCGGGGCACTGCTGCCCCATCACCATGACCAGCGCCGCGGTTCCCGTGCTCCTTCAGCAGCCGGACGTCGCCGCCGAGTGGCTGCCGCGCATTCTGCCCTACACATACGATCCGAGCTTTGCGCCGGCTTCCGCCAAGACCGCCGTCACGCTCGGCATGGGCATGACGGAGAAGCAGGGCGGCACCGACGTGCGAGCCTCGACCACAATCGCCGAGCCCGTCGCCGGTGGTGGGGCGGGGGGTGAATACCGCATCACGGGTCACAAGTGGTTCCTGTCGGCGCCGATGTCGGACGCGTTCCTGGTGCTGGCGCAGGCCCCCGAAGGTCTCACGTGCTTTCTCATGCCGCGCTTCCGGCCCGACGGCAGCGTCAACGCGCTGCACCTACAGCGGCTGAAGGACAAGCTCGGCAACCGCTCGAATGCGTCCTCGGAGGTCGAGTTCCACGGCGCCTACGCGCGCGCCGTTGGCGAGGAGGGGCGCGGCGTCGCCACGATCATCGAGATGGTGACGCACACGCGGCTTGATTGCGCCGTCGCCTCCGCCGGGTTGATGCGTGTCGCGCTCGCCAACGCCGTGCACCACGCCGATCACCGCACGGTGTTTCAGAAGAAGCTGATCGATCAGCCGGTGATGCAACAGGTGCTGGCCGACATGGCGCTCGACGTCGAGGCGGCAACCGCGCTCGCCTTCCGCTTAGCCCGCGCCTTCGACCGCGCCGACGACCCGCGGGCCTCCGCCTGGCGCCGGCTGATGACGCCGGTCACGAAATACTGGGTGTGCAAGATGGCGCCGCCGCTCGTGGCCGAGGCGATGGAGTGCCTCGGCGGCAACGGTTACGTCGAGGAGGCGCCGCTGGCGCGTCTCTATCGCGAGGTGCCGGTCAACTCGATCTGGGAGGGATCGGGCAATGTCATGGCGCTGGACGTCGCGCGCGTGCTGCAACGCGAGCCGGCGGCGGTGCAGGTGGTGATGGACGAGCTCGTCGGTGCCGCCGGCGACGATCAGATACTGCGCCGCGCGCACCAGCGGCTGGAGACCATGCTGCAGGAGCCGAAGCTGCTCGACGCGCGCGGGCGCACGCTTGTCGAAGGGTTCGCGGTGTTGGCGGCGGCGACGATCCTGCGCGCCCACGCCCCGCCGGCGGTGGCGGACGCGTTCATCGCCACGCGCATCGCCGGGGATCCGCGGCAGACCTACGGGCAAGGCCTCGAGCACGCCGACGTGCGCGCCATCCTCGCCCGCGCCTCCCCGCATAAGAGCTGAGGGGGACGGGCTGCGTATCCCGAAATTCCGGGACTACGTAAACAGCCAGGACGAGACGCCGCCGCGGCGCGCCAGGTCCGCCATCTCCGCGTTCAGGCTATCGAACACCGCCTGTGTCGCGACCTCGGCCAACCACGGGGCGCCCTGCGTGCGCTTGCGGTAGGGCGCCATCAGCTGGGTCCACAGGTCGTTGTCGAGCTGCCGCTCGGGGGGAATCCGCGGCGGCAGGCGCCGCAGTCCGCTCTGCGCCGCGAGCCACGCATATGCCGCCTGCCACACGTCGAGCGGCGCCGCCATGTTATGGCGCGCCTTGAGCTGGGTGATCGCCAGCATCCCGGCCTCGCGCGCGTGCGGGCCGATCTCCAGCGTTGCGATGTGCTCGCGGTCGCGGCGGATCGAGAACAGCCGGCAGCGGTCGTCGGCGAGCCGCTCGGCGTACTGGTCGGCGCAGTTCTGCATGGCGCGCGATTCCGCCAGGATCTCCATGCGGTCGAGCAGCGGCACGAACGTGAAGCCGCGCACCTGCCCGCCCGACAACCACGGATCGGTCAAGACGCCGGGGCCGAGCTGCAGCGTCAGGCGCATGCGGTTGAGCCAGCTCTTTGCGGCGCAGAGCGCGGTGTCGAAGGCGATCTCCGGCCGCCACGGCACGACGATGAGACCGTTGGCGCGAGTCTGCGCGGCGCGCGAGTGCCAGGCGTAGGCGGCGAGCACGCCGAACATCTGCTCGGGCTTGCCCGGCTCGCCGAAGATCGCCTGGTCGGCCAGCCACAGCGCGAAGTCGTCGTTGCAGGCGCGCGCGCCGAACGCCACCGAGTCGAGCCACAGGGCGCCGTGGCTCGGCGCCGCCGGTAAGCGCGTGGCGATGCGGCGCGTGAAGCTTTCGCTCGACGGGACCGGCAGCACCTCTTTCTGGAACGCTTCAGGCGGCAGCCGCCGCAGCCACAGCGGCAGATCGAGCGTGCGCGCCACCGCTTTCAGCGCCGCGCCGTCCTCGATGAGGGCGATGGCCGTGTCGCGCGCCTCCTGCGAGCCGCGCCGTGTCGCCAACGCGTACATGGCTCCGGGGAACACGACGGCGAGATCGGCAAGCCGCGCGGATGTGCGCATCATGCGCCGCACCTCGCGCCGCGCCGCATATGCGAAGCGGCTCGCGTAGCTCTCGCGCTCGTCGGAGAGTTGCGGGGCCGGCACAGTGCGACGTGGCTCACTGCGCTGGCGAAGAAGTTTCGTCACCTGCGACATGTACTAATCCACTTCACCATCGGGCCAACGAGCCCAAGCGATGGCGTCGAGGATAAGGTCGCAGCTTATTGCGGCACGCTTGGGACGATCGTGGCGCCATCACCGCAAGCGTGCATGAGAGTTAATGCCGCGGCGTGACGCTCAGCTCAGCTCTGCAATCTGCGCATACGATCGAGCGCGCCCTGTAAAATAATGGCAGCCGCCAGCTTATCGATGACCTCGGCGCGGCGCCGGCGGCTCGCGTCGGCCTCGAGCAGCGTGCGCTCGGCGGCGGCCGTCGACAGGCGCTCGTCCCACAGGAGGATCGGCAGCGCGCTCAGCGCGTTGAGGTTGCGGGCGAAAGCGCGGGTCGCTTGCACGCGCGGGCCGGCGGTGCCGTCGAGGTTGGTCGGCAGGCCGAGCACGAACCCGCTGATCTTGTGTTCGGCGGCGGTTCGCAGCAGCTCGGCCGCGTCCTCCTTGAATTTGGTCCGGCGGATGACGGTCAGTGGCGAGGCGATCGTGCGCGTGATGTCGGAAAGGGCGAGGCCCAGCGTCTTGGTTCCCGCATCGATGCCGAGGAGCGCCGTGCGTTGGGGAAGCCCCGCAAGAAAGGCCTTTACGTCCTCCGTCGTCGAACCGGCCACGCCCGCGCCCGTCGTATTTGCCATTTGCTAAGTCTGCCGGTTGTTGCCGCTTCGCGCTTCCTTATACTCCGCCCGGTTTGCTGAAAGCCAATTGGGCGGGACGGCGGCGGTGCGGTGGGCGCCCCGCTCATCACAGGGTAGACGTGCGTGCAGGATAATCAGGTGCCGACAGCCGGCGCGATGGCAGACACCGCGGCGCCGCGTACAGCCGTGCCGGAATCGCAGGGCAAGGCGGCCGTCCTGGCGCTGTTCGCGGCAACGACGTTTCTCTCCGCCTTCCTGCTGTTCTCCATCCAGCCGATGTTCGCCAAGATGGTCCTGCCGGTGCTCGGCGGCTCCTCGTCCGTGTGGGCGGTGGCGCTCCTCTTCTTCCAGGCGGCGCTGCTTGTCGGCTACCTCTACGCCCACCTTTTGATGCGCTACGTGCCGACGACCTCAACCGGCTTCGTGCATCTCGGCCTCGCGCTGCTGGCGCTAGTGCTCCTGCCCATCGATCTGCCGGGCAACTGGCGCGAGCCCCCGACCGATCCCTACCTCTGGCAGCTCGGCTTGTTCAGCGTCGCCGTCGGCCTGCCGTTCGTCGCCGTCGCCGCCAACGCGCCGCTGCTGCAGGCGTGGTTCGCGCGCTCGGGCCACCCGCACGCCAAGGATCCCTACTTCCTCTACGGCGCCTCGAACCTCGGCAGCCTCCTGGCGCTGCTCGCCTATCCCTTCGTGCTCGAGCCCGACTTTGGGCTGACGGCACTGAGCGGCTATTGGGCGGCGCTCTTCGTCGTGCTGATATTCGCCATAGGCGCCTGCTTCGTGCTCGTGCGCCGGCGCGCCGCGGCGGTCGACGCTCCGGCCGATGCCGTCACTGCCACCACCGGTCCGGGGCCGACGTGGCGCGAGCGGGTCGCCTGGTGCGGTCTCGCTATGGTGCCCGCGGCGCTGCTGACCGCCTTCACGACCGACATCACCACGGACGTCGCTTCAGCGCCGCTCTTGTGGGTGATCCCGCTATCGATCTACCTCGCGACGTTCGTGCTCGCCTTCCAGACGCGGCTGCCGCTGCCCATGTGGCTGTTGCTGCCGGCGCAACTTGCCGCCGTCCTCTTTGCGCTGCTCGAACTCGCCCAGGTGAAGCACGACAAGTGGCTGCTGACGAGCGGTGCCGGCGTTGCCGCCTTCTTCCTCGCGGCTCTCGTCGCCCACCGCACGCTGTTCCTCAAGCGGCCGAGCGCCGGCTATCTCACCGAGTTCTATCTGTGGATGTCATTCGGTGGCGTGCTCGGCGGCTTGTTCGCGGCCTTGATCGCGCCGCGGCTGTTCTCCGAGGTGTTCGAGTACCCGCTGCTCATTGCGTTGTCGCTCGCTTGCCGGCCCGGAGTGTTCGGGGTGCCGCGCGAGCGGACGGTGCGCGAGCTCATCTGGATCGTGGGCATCCTCGCCGCCGGCATGGTGCTCATCACCGAAGGCTCGGTCTACGTCGCCAGGCAGGGCTGGTCGTTCGGTGAGTGGGGATGGACCCCGGTATTGGCGCTGATCTTCGCGGTCGCCACTGTCGCCTTGTGGGGATATGGCGCCCGCCAGCTCGTCACCGCGCTGCTGATGTTCGCCGTGATCGTCATCCTGCCATCGGCGGTGAAGCGCGGCCAGGCGCAGCGCAGCTACTACGGCGTCTATCGCGTCAGCCAATCCGAGGGCGGCGACTTCAACGTGCTGACCCACGGCACGACGCTGCACGGCGCGCAGCGCATCCGCACGCTCGACGGGCACCTCGTGTCCGACGTCACGCCCGGCACCTACTACTATCCCGGCTCGCCGATGGCAGCGGCCGTCAAGATCGTGCAGGCGCGCCTCGACGAGGAGGGCGAAACCGGGCGCGTCGGCGTTATCGGGCTCGGCGCCGGCTCGCTCTCCTGCTACTCGCGCAAACACGAGCAGTGGCGCTTCTTCGAGATCGATCCGCTCGTCGTCGACATCGCCGAGAAATCGAACCACTTCACCTTCCTCGCCAACTGCCAACCGAGGCCGGACGTGGTGATCGGCGACGCGCGGCTGACGCTGGAGAAGGAGCCCGACAACAGCTTCGACCTCATCATCGTCGATGCCTTCACCTCCGACGCGGTTCCCGTGCACCTGATGACGGCGGAGGCGCTGCAACTCTATGCGCGCAAGCTGACCGACAAGGGCGTCGTCGTCCTGCACATCTCCAACCGTTACCTGGACCTCGACTCGGTATTGGGCGCCACCTTGCCTCTGGTGCCGCAACTCAAGGGCCTCATCGTCTCCGACGATAAGGCCGACGGCTCCTATGCGCAGAACACCTCGACCATCGCCGTATTCTCCAAGGACCAGGCGGCGCTCGACCCCTTCCGGGCGGTGGAGGGAGCACAGGACTTCCACGCCGGCGGCGTTTCCCCCTGGACCGACGACGCTTCAGATATCCTCGGCCCGTTCCTGTCGCAGCGCCGCCGGTCGTAAGGCAGATCGACGCGGTTGTCGGCCAAGTTGCGCCCGTTCCCTCCCGGGGCTAAGAGTGCGGGCGCTTTATCCAAGCGACGCTCAACATAACGGCGAGGAGCCATGCGGGTCGACGAGACGACGGTGCTGCGCATTGCGCGGCTGGCACGCATCAAGATCTCCAAGGACGAGGCCAAGGGCCTCGAGAAGGAGCTGACGGGCATCCTCAACTGGGTGGAGCAGTTGAACTCGGTCGACACCGCGTCGGTTGACCCGATGACGCGCGTCGTTCCCATCGAGCTGAAAAAGCGCACCGACGTGATCAGCGACGGCGACATCGCCGACGACGTAGTCAAGAACGCGCCGCTGGTGGAAGACCACTATTTCGTCGTCCCCAAGGTGGTGGAGTAGCACGCCCGTGACCGAACTGACGAAGCTCACCATCGCGGAAGCGCGCGACAAGCTGCGCAAGAAGGAAATCTCGGCCACCGAGCTGACGCAGGCGTTCGTCGCCGCGATCGACGGCGCCAACGCGCATCTCAATGCGTTTGTGCTGCCGACCCCCGAGCTGGCGCTGAAGCAGGCCGCCGAGAGCGACAAGCGCCTGAAGACCGGCGACGCCCGCCCGCTCGAGGGTCTGCCGCTCGGCAACAAGGATCTGTTTTGCACCGCCGGCGTACGCACCACCGCCTGCTCGAAGATCCTCGACGACTTCACGCCCACATATGAATCGACGGTCGGCGCCAACCTGTGGAACGCCGGCGCTGTCATGCTCGGCAAGCTCAACTGCGACGAGTTCGCCATGGGCTCGTCCAACGAGACGAGCGCGTTCGGTCCCGTCGTCTCGCCGTGGCGGCGTGAGCGTGGCGGCAAGCTCACCGACGACAAGTTGGTGCCCGGCGGCTCCTCGGGCGGCTCTTCCGCCGCGGTTTCCGCCGACCTCTGCCTCGCCGCAACCGCCACCGACACCGGCGGCTCGATCCGCCAGCCTGCCGCGCTCACCGGCACCGTCGGCATCAAGCCGACCTACGGCCGCTGCTCGCGCTGGGGCATCGTCGCCTTCGCCTCCTCGCTCGACCAGGCCGGCCCTATCGCCAAGACGGTGCGCGACGCCGCCATCATGCTGCGTGCCATGGCGAGCCACGACCATAAGGATTCCACCTCCGTCGAGACGCCGGTTCCCGACTACGAGGCGGCGCTCGGCCAGGGTCTCAAGGGGCTGCGCGTCGGCGTGCCGAAGGAATACCGCGTCGAGGGCATGTCGAAGGAGATCGAGAAGCTTTGGCAGGAGGGCATCGCCTGGCTAAAGGCGGCCGGCGCCACCATCCACGACATCTCCCTGCCGCACACCAAGTTCGCGCTGCCGGCCTATTACATTGTCGCCCCGGCTGAGGCGTCCTCGAACCTCGCCCGCTACGACGGCGTGCGCTATGGCCTGCGCGTTCCCGGCAAGGACCTGATCGACACCTACGAGAACACGCGCGCCGCCGGCTTCGGCAAGGAGGTGCGCCGCCGCATCCTGATCGGCACCTACGTGCTCTCCGCCGGCTACTACGACGCCTACTACTTGAAGGCGCAGAAGGTGCGCACGCTCATCAAGCGCGACTTCGACGACGCTTGGAAGTCGGTCGACGTGGTGCTGACGCCGACGACGCCGTCGCCCGCCTTCGGGTTCGGCGAGAAGACCGGCGACCCGCTCGCCATGTATTTGGAAGACATCTTCACCGTGACGGTGAACATGGCGGGCCTGCCCGGCATCTCCGTGCCGGCGGGACTGTCGGGGGAGGGCACGCCGCTCGGCCTGCAGCTGATCGGCAAGCCGTTCGACGAGGCGACGCTATTCCGCGCCGCGCAGGCGATCGAGGATGCCGCGGGGCGCTTCATTGTTCCGCAGCGCTGGTGGGAGGCGGGCTCCGCCAAGGCGGAGCCGGCAGCTGCCAAGTCCGCCGCCAAGAAGATCGACGGCAAGAGCAAAGCCGGGAGCAAAGCCAAATGAGTGGGCGCAAACCGCTGGAGTGTACCGACATGACCGAGGTGCGCGCCGAGATCGACCGCATCGATGCCGCGCTCGTCGACCTCATCGCCGAGCGCTTCGGCTTCGTCGACCGCGCCTGGCAGCTCAAATCGAACCCCGGCGAGGCGCACGTTCCCTGGCGCATCCAGCAGGTCATCGACAAGGTGAAGGCGCGGGCAACGGAGAAGGGCCTGCCCCCGGAGCTGACCGAGGCACTGTGGCGGCAGATGATCGGCTGGTTCGTGCAGTACGAGGAAGAGAAGCTCCGCCGCTCGCTCGAGGGTAACGGCGGCAAGGGAGCCTGAAGTGGAGATCGTTCCCTTCGATCCAGTCACGCTGATCCTGATCTCGGTCTTCAATCCGGTCGTGATCGCCGTCGCCTTTCTGATGGGCCGCCGGGCCGACCAGTGGCAGAAGCTCATCGTCGCCGCCTTTGCGGCCTCGCTCGCCGGCTATGTCCTCTACTGGGTCGTCGCCGCTGTCGGCCTCATGCCGGTGCACGCGCTGGGCGGGGAGGCCGCTATCCTCATGATGCAATTCCTGCTTGGCCTCGTCTGGGCCGCCCTTGGCTACCGGCTGGCGCCGCAGACGCGCGGCTGATCACGCGCCGCGCCGGCGCGCGGGAAGCCTGATGCTGGGCGGCAACGCCAATATTAGTTCGCCGCGCGGTCCTTGTTCGCATCCGCAATTCACCACACAATCCGTGCCCGGACCGAAGTCGGGGGGACGATGCTCGGGCGTGTGCAGGCGTCGGCACTGTTCGTCGTGCTCGCTGTGGGGCTTGCCCCGCAGGCGGCGCGCGGCGATCCGGCGCTGACCTATCTCGAAAGCCTCAAGGGCAGCAGCGAGCGCTACAAGGCGCCGAGCGAGCTCGACGGGCGCTACACGGTCGCCCTCTACGTCAATGCGGCCGGTTCCGGTCCGTGGCGTCAGCGCATGTGGGTGCTGCATCGCGACGCCGTCGGCGGAGCGTGGCGGCTCGGCATGTGGGACGAGGAGCACTGGCGCAAGGCCAAGCTGGCTGAAGGCGAGGCGCCCTCGTATAGCTGGCCGGTATCGACGGGCCGCTACTATCGCGGCGATCCGTTCTCGGGGCCGACGCCGACCGGCGTCTTTGCGCTCGACGAGCGTAAGTGGCGCTACGGCCGCGGCTACACGGCCCCGGGCATGATCCACACCATGTATATCGACTTTCACTACGACAACGGCCGCCGCTCGGGCGTTGCCTTCCACGGCACGCTGCCCGGCCGCTACCGCCGGCTCGGCAGCATCGACTCGCACGGCTGCATCCGCATGAAGCAGAAGAATGCGGCGTCGCTCTTCGACCGCATCACCGGCCGCGACAAAGCTCTGCCACTGGACATGCGCTGGGGCGACGTGCCGCGCTTTTGGATGTCCGAGCGCGGCCAAAATCGGGCCGGCTATACGCGCGATGGGACCTCGCATCCGGCCGAGACGTTGGTCGCCGACCTTTCTCCTATGGAGACCGGTGCCACGACCGCCTCCGACGCGGGATTGCCCTCCGTGCTGACCAAGACCGGCTTCCGCGCCATCGCCGTCATCTTCGAAAACTGAGCCGCCGCGCGGCACTGCCCGAAAAGGGCCACTTCCGTCCGGCATGCACTTGCCTGCGGGGACGAGGTGGGACCGTCGTCCGGGGGTAATGCGTAATGACTGAGTTGAACGCGGCAGGCGTGCGGCCGGCGAAGAGCGCGCTTGTCATCAATCGCGGCGTGACCATCATCGGGGCCCTGTCGCTCGACGGGCCGGTGACCATCGAGGGCACCATCGACGGAGAGGTGCGCTGCTCCAACCTGCAGATCACCGAACGGGGCGAGGTCGAAGGCCTCATCGTCGCCGATAAAGTTGTGGTGCTGGGCGAATTCTCGGGTGCGATCTATGCGCGCGAGCTCATCCTCGGCGCCGGCTGCAACGTCGAAGGGCAGATCTACCATCACAAGCTGGTGCTCGAGGCGGGCTGCTATTTCGAGGGCCAGTCGCGCCGCCACGGTGACCCGTTGAAGATCGCGCCCGAGCCCCTCGAGCTCGAAGATTCCGAAGAAGCGTACGCCTGAGGCCGGCCCGCTTGCCCCGGGCGGCGCCCTGCGATAACGAGGGCGCTCGCAAGGAGCACGCCCAATGCAGGACACAGCCAAGGCCAGCAACCCCAAGAATTATATCGAGGGGGCCACCGGCCAGTGGGAGGTCATCGTTGGCCTCGAGGTGCACGCACAGGTCGCCTCCCAGTCGAAGCTGTTCTCCGGCGCCGCCACGGCGTTCGGTGCCGAGCCCAACAGCCACGTGTCGCTCGTCGACGCGGCGATGCCGGGGATGCTGCCGGTCATCAATGCGGAGTGCGTGGCGCAGGCGGTGCGCACCGGTCTCGGCATCAACGCCAAGATCAACCTGAAGAGTGTGTTCGACCGCAAGAATTACTTCTACCCCGATCTGCCGCAGGGCTATCAGATCAGCCAGTACAAGCAGCCGATCGTGGGCGAGGGCGAGGTCGAGATCGACGTCGACGGCGAGCCGATGATCGTCGGCATCGAGCGTCTGCATCTGGAGCAGGACGCCGGCAAGTCGATCCACGACCAGCACCCCGACTATTCCTACGTCGACCTCAACCGTTCCGGCGTGGCGCTGATGGAGATCGTGTCGAAGCCCGACATGCGCTCCTCCAAGCAGGCGCAGGCGTATGTCACCAAGCTGCGCACCATCCTGCGCTACCTCGGCACCTCCGACGGCGACATGGAGAAGGGTAACCTGCGCGCCGACGTCAACGTCTCGGTTAGGAAGCCGGGCGCCAAGCTCGGCACGCGCTGCGAGATCAAGAACGTCAACTCCATCCGCTTCATCGGCCAGTCGATCGAGGTCGAGGCGCGCCGCCAGATCGACATCCTCGAAGCCGGCGGCAAGATCGACCAGGAGACGCGCCTGTTCGACCCCGGCAAGGGCGAGACGCGCTCGATGCGGTCCAAGGAGGAGGCGCACGACTACCGCTACTTCCCCGATCCGGACCTGCTGCCGCTGGAGCTGACGATGGAATTCGTCGGCGAGCTGGAGAAGAACCTTCCCGAGCTGCCCGACGCCAAGAAGCAGCGCTTCATGGCTGACTTCGGGCTTTCCGACTATGACGCCAACGTGCTCGTCGCCGAGCGGGCGTCCGCCGACTACTTCGAGAGCGTCGCCAAGGGCCGCGATGGCAAGGTCGCGGCGAACTGGGTGATCAACGAGCTGTTCGGCCGCCTCAACAAGGAAGGCCAGTCGATCGAGGTTTCGCCCGTCTCGGCGCAGCAGCTCGGGTCGATTGTCGACCTCATCGGCTCGGGCGCCATCTCCGGCAAGATCGCCAAGGACCTGTTCGAGATCGTCTGGTCGGAGGGCGGCGACCCTGCCGAGATCGTCGAGAAGCGCGGCCTGAAGCAGGTCACCGACACCGGTGCCATCGAGAAGGCCGTCGACGAGATCATCGCCGCCAACCCGGACAAGGTGGAGCAGGTGAAGGCGAAGCCGACCATGCTTGGCTGGTTCGTCGGTCAGGTGATGAAGGGCACGGGCGGCAAGGCCAACCCCGCCGTCGTCAACGGCATCCTGAAAAAGAAGCTCGGCATCTGAGGCTGGCTCTCCGGCCTCGATCGAGACGCGTCAGCCCGTGTGCGCAACTGTCAGTGCGCGCTTCGCGTCCACCCGAATAGCTTGCAGAGAGGCGATCGCGTCATCCACGAACTTGTCGATGTCCGTCTCTGTCGCCAGGTGCGGCGAGATCGCGAGATCAGCCCGCCGGCTGAGCGCGCTCGACATTACGTAGAACTGAATGCTCAAATCCGCCGGACGATACCTGTGCGCATCGCTGATGAGATGGAAGCCGAACCTTCCCTTCGTCGCTTGGATCATCTCTTGGATCATCGCCTAATGACCTCCCCTGACAGCTCGCTCGCGCCGCAGCTCTGAGTGCGAGCTTGCCAATAGGCGCGCATGGCGAGCGCGATCAACGCTCGTCATGCCGCCTATCCGGCATCACTGGCCAGTCCGGCTAGGAGTCAGACCGTCAGATGACCTGCACCATGCTCGTTGGTCGACCAGATCGCGAGCACAATCACGACAATGCCGGCCAACACGTGCGTGAGTACAGCGGCGTCCGATCCAGTAAAACCCAACACCCAGGGTGAGATCACGAGCCAGGCGCCCAATAGGCCGCTGACCACGTCCTCCCAGGTTTGGAAGGCGAACAGCGCCATCAGCGCCATCACGGCAATGATGCCGCCGACCACATAAGCATTAAGCACAGCGAGCTGCTCTGTTCCGAAGCCGAAGAGCCACGGTGAGAAGAATAGCCCTACGCCGAGCAGGAAATTCAGCGTGTCCTGCCAATACGCGGAGAGCCTTTCGAGTAGTGACATTGCCAACCTCCATTGGTCGACATTGCGGGAGGTTCAAGTCCTGCCCGCATCTATACAGATGATCTAAGTATTGGCGCGGATCGTTCAATGCTGTGAAGGTACCGCCTAAAGAATTATGTCGGAACGAATATTGCGATGCAGCAGGACCATGTCAGGACGATTGGCGAAGGTGAGCACCGAGCCTAGGTAAGGCGGATGATCGACGATCCCCGCCTCTTCGCGCCGGCGACGGCGCGCAACCGTGATCCCATTTGGACTGTCCTCGCGCCCGAGCTGCCGACGCGCGGTCTAGTGCTGGAGATCGCTGCCGGCTCAGGCGAGCACAGCATTCACTTCGCGCGCCTCTCGATGCCGACGGTGCACTTCCAGCCGACCGATCCGGATGCGGCAGCTCGCGCCAGCATCGACGCATGGGCGGCGCGATCCGGTCTCGCCAACGTGAAGCCGGCGCTCGCCCTCGACGCCGCGGCGGACGATTGGCCCGTCACGCACGCCAACGCCGTCCTCTGCATCAACATGATCCACATTTCGCCGTGGGCGGCGACAGCCGGGCTCGTCCGCGGCGCCGCGCGCCTGCTGCCGCCTGGCGGTCTTCTGTTTCTCTACGGCCCGTATCGCTGCAACGGCCAGCACACGGCGCCGAGCAACGCGGCGTTCGATGCCGATCTGCGCCGCCGCAACCCCCTCTGGGGCGTGCGCGACATGGAGGCCGTCGCGGCGCTGGCCGCCGAGGCGCGCTTCGCCGCACCCGCCGTTGTCCCAATGCCCGCCAACAATTTCTCGCTGCTGTTTCGCCGCGGCGTCGCCGCGGGCTGAAATTAACCTTGGCCTCGACGCTGACCCGAGGCATGTAGCCGGCATGATGATCGCAAATTCACGCGCCAGGGGCGCATCCCAGCTCGGCGCATTGGCGCTCGCTGCCGTCGTCACCGCCATCGCCGTATCGCTCGCCTCCGCCCCACCCGCGCTGGCACAGGCGGACGCCATCGCCCAGGAGCAGGCCGAGGCGCAGGCCGCCTATGACCAGGCGCTCGCCGACTTCAAGAAGGCGCTCGCCGAGCGCCGCGCGCAGATCGACGGCAAAAAGAAGCTGCCGAACCTGCCGGGACAGGCGCTGTACCTCACGCGCGTCAAAGTCATCGGCACCTACAAGGATCTGACCGACGTGAAGCCGGAGCTGATCGGCCGGCCCAACAAGTTCAAGGTGCCGCCGGCTTACTTCGACGCCGACATCGAGCCGCTCATCGAGGAGTACGCCGCGCTCTTCAAGGTGATGCAGGCGCCGCCGTCGTTCGCGCAGGCTTCGGCAACGCCGTTCGAGGACGTCGCCGCCATCGGCACGGCGATCGCGCGCGCGCATGGGCTCGACGACAAGACCGCCGAAGCGGCCGGCCGCATCAGTCTCGGCATCTTCTACGCCGAGACCAACGGCAACCAGAACATCGGCAACGGGCGCTCCAACACCTACAAGGGCAGCCTGCAGACCGGACCCGCCGAGGATCGCAAGGGCCGCGCCAGGTGGGCGGGGCTGAAGCCGAAGATTGCCCAGGTCGCGCCCGACGTCGCCAAACGCGACGCCCAGGAGGAGGCGCGGGCCCGCGGCATCGACCAGCGCTACAATCACTGGACGGCGGTGCGCAACGGCCTGATGAACGCGCACGGCGATCTCTTCGCGCAGCTTCCCGAGATCATGCAGGTGCTACCCGACGAGGTCGATCAGATGAAGTTCTTTCAGCTCATCCAGATAATCCCATCGCCGACGCGCGCGGCGCTCGCCTCGGGTAACTTCGAGAAATATCGCGTCACCGACCCGAAGATCATGGGCTATCTGCGCAACAACGCCATGTTCGCCTTCGGCAAGGCAGACCGGGCGCGCAAGTCGGCGAACTTCCGCGAGATCCTCGATTCCATGTGGCTGTTCGAGAGCAAGTTCGAGAAGGCGCGCGACAAGTACCACGAGATCAAGGGCGGCTGACGCACGCGACCCGTAGGACAGCGCAAGCGCGGCGACCGGCCGAATCGGGTAGGCATGGCGGGTGCGACGCAGCTTTGGCGCGGCGGCCAACATGCACGTCACCAGTCCAACCCGGGGTTTTGTACGCGCGGTCATCGCGTGTGCCGCGCTGCTGAGCGTGTCTTGCGCCGCGCGCGCCGGCGACAGGCCGCAGGCCTACGAGGTCGACGCCGGCTTCGACACCGCGCCGCAGTCGCTCTACTGGTACAAGGAAGCGATCGTGGCGGTGAACCGCGACATGGCGAAGTCCGGCTTTCTGGTGCGCCTCTACGGCAGCGTCGCGGTCTACGACTACGCCGACCCCGCCGGCGCCACCATCGACGGCACGCTCTGGCAGGTGGACGTGATGCCGGGCTACCAATTCGTGCGCGGGTCGGAGACCTTCGGCGGCTTCGTCGGTGTCGACTTTCAGGACTCGCAACTCAGCCCCAACGACCCGACCAACCCCGTGCGCGGCACCGTCGCCGGCCTCAAGGTGGAAGGCCACTACTATTTCCAGGACGACAAGCAGCCCATTGAGGCGAGCCTCGTCAGCGAGTACTCGACGGCGTTCGAGACCTACTATGCGGAGCTCCGCGTTGGGGCGCGCCTGACCGAAAAGCTCAGCCTCGGCCCCGCGGCCGAGGTCGACGGCACCACGGGTTACAACGGGCAGCGCCTCGGCGTCTACGGCACCTACGCCTTCGATCTCGCCAAGGACGTGCCGCTGTCGGTGACTGTGCTCGGCGGCCACCAGTTCGTCAGCGGCGACGGGCAGGCAGGCCCGGCCGGCGGCGCCGGCACCTACGGTACGCTCGAGCTGTCGACGAATTTCTGAGGATGCACGGTAGCGGTATTACCGCACCACGAGGACGCCCTTCATGCCCGCCTCGTAGTGGCCGGGAATGAGGCAGGCGATCTCGAAGCTGCCGGGTTTGGTGAAGCGCCAGATCAGCTCGCTGGTCGTTCCTGGTGCAAGGCGTCGCCCGTTGGGTTCGGCGTGCCGCATGTCGGGGTTCTCCGCCATCTCCGCCTTGTGGTGGGCATTGTTCGCCGCCGTATCGATGAGGAACTCATGGTCGACGGCGCCGGCGTTCTGCAACACGAACCTGACCTGCTCGCCGCGCTTCACCTCGAGAGTGTTCGGCGAGAACGCCATTTCGCCGCTTGCGTCGTTCATCACGATCTCGATCGTGCGATACGCCGCATCGGGTGTGCCGGGCTCGCCCGCCGCGAAGAACTTGGCGGCGGGGCCACCGTGCTTGTGCGCGTCGTGTGAAGCGGCCTGGCGCGTCACGAATAGGCTCGTGAGAACAAGCAATGCGGTAATGCCGGCAGACCCGGCGCGTCGTTCAAGGCTCATGGATTCACCAGCGATCGGCGGCCTGGGTCGGCAAGTCGCCGCGCTGCATCGCGCGCAGGCGCGCCCGCGTGGGCCGGGGCTGCTCGCTGGATGACAGGAAGTCGCCGGAGCCGTCTCCAAAGCTCTCCCACGTCACCGTCACCTTGGTGCCGATCGTCACCTGCGGATAGAGATCCAGCACGTCCTTATTGTACATGCGGATGCAGCCCTTCGAGGCCTCGGTGCCGATCGTCCACGGCGCGTCGGTGCCGTGAATGCGATAGGTGCTCGAGCCCAGGTAAAGCGCACGCACGCCGAGTGGGTTCATTGGATGGCCGCCTGGCACCCAGCTGGGAAGCCGCGGGTTCTCCTTGAGCATGGTCGGCGTCGGCCGCCACGACGGGTTCACGCGTTTGTCGGTGACCTTGGTCACGCCCTGCCAGCGATCCTGCTCGCGCGGGATGGCGATCGGATAGCTGATCGCCTCGCCGCGGCGCGCGATGTAGTAGAGGCGCCGGTCGCCAAAGCTGACGATGATCTGGTTCGCCGTGTATTTGGAATCGAACGGGATGACCTCGCGGCCGGCGCCGTTGCTCTCCTGGCCGCCGCCCCAATCCCAGAATAGCTGCGCCGCTGCCGGAGTGATCTGCGCGGCCGTGCCGGCCAAAATGGAAAGTGCGCCGATCATCATGGGGCGCATAAAGCGTCGCGTCATTGCCCTGTCCCTCGCGCCGGAATTGCAGCCGGCTCCGCGCTCGTGCCGCATCACTGTGGCAAGAACGGGGATGTGGGCAAAAAAAGTTCGAAAACAAGGCGCCCCCGCTATCGGGCGCCTTGCGTGTGGCTACTCGGCCGCAGCGCGCGCGGCGTCCACCACGGCGTGTGCCTCGTCGGCGCTCTCGAAGATATGCGGCTGCAGCCCGCGCTTCTTCAGTGCCTCCTGCATCTTGAGGCGCATGAACGAGCTCGTCGAATAGCGCGCGGTGGTTTTGTAGTAGTGCTTCATCATGTACTCGATCATGTGAGCGTAGTCGTCGTAGAGGTCCTCGGCGATGCGGCACCCGTCATGGTTGACCACGGCATTGACGCGTCGGCCCGCCTTGATGCAGGCCTCGACGAGGACCTTCTGCAGGTCGGCGATATCGCCCTTCTTGCGCACGCTCCAGCCCTCGAGGTTGAGGAACAGGATGTTGCGATATGAATGGTACGAGACGCGATCGCACAGCTTGAGATTGGTCAGTTCGTCCATGAGCTCCATGGGCTCGTCGCGGAAGATGCGCGCGTCCATCGAATGGGGCTTATGGATGATCGGCTTGAAATCCATGTGGGCGAGGATGTCGCGCTCGATGTCGATGCCGGGCGCTACCTCGATCAGCTCCAGGCCGCCGGGAGTGAGCTGGAACACGCAGCGCTCGGTCACGTAGATCACCGGCTGCGATTTCGACGCCGCGTACTTGCCGCTGAACGTCACCTGCTCGACGGCTTTGACGAACTTGCGGGCGCGGCCTTCCTTGACGATGCGCAGCTTGCCGTCCTCGATCGAAACCTCGAGGCCGCCCGCCGTGAAGGTGCCGGCGAAGACGACGGCGCGCGAGTTCTGCGAGATGTCGATGAAGCCGCCGCAGCCGTTGAGCTTGCCGCCGAACTTCGAGGTGTTGACGTTTCCGTCCTCGTCGACCTCCGCCACGCCGAGGCAGGTCAGGTCGAGACCGCCGCCGTGATAGAAGTCGAACATCTGGTTCTGGTCGATGACCGAATCCGCGTTGGCGGACGAGCCGAAGTTCGAGCCGCCGGCGAGCACGCCGCCGATGGCGCCGGCCTCGGTGGTCATGGTGAGGAACGGCGTTACCTGCTCCTCGGACGCGACTGAGGCGACGCCGTCCGGGGCGCCCACACCGAGGTTGATCGCGCCGTTGAGCGGCAGCTCAAACGCCGCCCGCCGGGCGATGATCTTGCGCTCGTCGAGCTCCATGCGCGGCATGTGATCGACGGGAACGCGGATTGCGCCCGACAGCGCCGGATTGTAGTGCACGCCGTAGTTCATGCGGTGCATCTCGGGCGGATCGGCGACGACCACGCAGTCGACGAGGATGCCCGGCACGCGCACGTCCTTCGGCTTCAGAGAGCCGTGCGCCACGACGCGCTCGACCTGGGCGATGACAATGCCGCCGCTGTTGTGCGCGGCCATCGCCTGGGCGAGGCAGTCGAGCGTCAGCGCCTCCTTCTCCATGCTGAGGTTGCCGGAGGGATCGGCGCTCGTCGCGCGGATCAGCGCCACGTTGATCGGCGTCGCCTTGTAGAACAGCCATTCCTGGCCTTCGACCTCGACCAGCTTGACGATGTCATCGGTCGTCACCTCGTTGACCTTGCCGCCGCCGAGGCGCGGGTCGACGTAGGTGTGCAGGCCCACCTTCGTGAAAAGGCCCGGGCTGCCGGAGGCGCAAGAGCGATAGAGCTTGGAGATAACGCCCTGAGGTAGGTTGTAGCCCTGGATCTTGTTCTTCTGCGCCGCCTCGGCGACCTTCGGCATGCGGCCGAAATTGGCGGCGATCACGCGCGCCAGAAGGCCCTCATGATGCAGGCGCCCGGTGCCGAGCCCTTTGCTGTCGCCGGCGCCGGCGCACATGATGAGCGTCAGCCCCTTCGGCCCCTGGGTGTCGACGAACCGCTTTTCGATTGCGGCATGCAGCATTTCCGGAATGCAGCTCTGCACGAAACCGGTCGTGCAGACGACGTCGCCATCATTGATGAGCGCAACGGCCTGCTCGGCCGTGACGACCTTGTTCTTCATTGGATGAACCTGTCCCCTGGGGCGGTCCCTTCGGGGGGTGCGGCCGGTGGGCCCGGAGCACCCCTTTCAGGATCTCGTTCTTTGAGGGGATGAACCTAATCGGCGCCGCGCGGCCCTGCAACGATCCTCAGTTGGTTAACGCCCGCCCGCTGGGCGCCCGCGGCAATCCCTTGTCCGAACCGGGGCCCCGCCCCTGGGGTATCCTTGGCTCGCCAATTGGGGCGGCGAAGGACCCGTTGCTGATCGACGATAGGCCCCCGGAAGTACCTTGTTCAGGGGACTGCATATTTGGCGCCGATTCGATATGTTCGGGTGCTGCGCGAATTCCGCATTGGCCGTCAGCGCTCGAACGCTAGGCCTGCACGCCAGGTTCTCGGCACGGCGCAGCTGCTACCCGGCCGCTACCCGAGTTGGCAAATAGCGTTTGCTATTGATCCGATGTGGAGGGCGCGTCATGCATCGATTGGTCGCCACCCTGTTGCTCGCATTCTGGCTTGCCACGCCCCCGGTCGCGCTTGCGCAAGAAGCCGCCAAGCTTACGACACCCCCCGGCGATGCGGCGCCGACGATGTCGAAGCAGGAGCTGGATCAGCTCTTGGCTCCGATCGCGCTCTACCCTGACGACCTTCTGTCCAGCGTGCTGATGGCCTCCACATATCCATTGGATGTCGTCCAGGCAGCGCGCTGGCGCGCCCAAGGAGGGAACGCCAAGCTGAAGGGAGATGCACTCGCCAAAGCGCTGGAAGCGCAGGATTGGGATCCGAGCGTGAAGGCGCTCGTGCAATTCCCCGACGTGTTGAAGACGATGAGCGACAAGCTCGACTGGACGCAGAAGCTCGGCGAAGCGTTTCTCGCGCAGCAAGATGAGGTGATGGACGAGATCCAGGTGCTTCGCGAGAAGGCCGATCAAGCCGGCAATCTCAAGAGCAACAAGCAGCAGAAGGTCTCCAAGGAAGGCGGCGCCATCGTGATCGCACCCGCGGACCCCGAGGTGGTCTATGTGCCGGTGTACCAGCCGTCGGTCGTGTATGGGCCGTGGTGGTATCCGGATTACCCGCCCTACTACTGGCCGCCCTACTCCGGAACCTTCGTGTCGGGCTTTTTCTGGGGCTCCGGCATTGTGATTGCCAACTCGCTCTGGGGCTGGGGGCACTGCGATTGGCGCCACCACGACATCGACATCGACGTCGACAAGTGGAACCGCATCAACGTCAACCACGGAAAGATCACGTCCAACAAGTGGGCGTTCGATCCGGCGCACCGAGGCCCGGTGCCTTACAAGAACAAAGCGGCGCGCGAAAAATACGGGCAAGCCGATCGGACAAAGGCGGCCAACAAGGACTTCCGCGGCTTCGACAAGGACAAAGCTGACCGCTCACAAATCGAAGCCAGGCTGAAAGATACCGATCATGGGGCGATAAAAGACAAGCGCGGCGATGGCGCGGGTGCCGATCGCAAGGACAAGGGCGCCAAGCTGCCATCGTCGCGCGATCTTCCCAAAGCCGGCGACCGCAAGCGCAGCGGCACTCCCGAGCGCGCCGCCGCTAAAAGACCTTCGCCCGCAGCTTTCGACGTGAAACGCGGCAGCGACGTGCGCCGATCTGCCGACCGTGGTCGTGCCAGCCGCACCGCAATGTCGAGCCCTCGCGGTCGCGGAGGCGGAGGGGGTGGCGGGCGCGGCGGCGGTGGTCGGCGGCGATAGTTGCACGCGAATGGATGCGGAGGATGTCATGAAGCGCTCCGGACCGGTAAAGATTGGCCATTGGTGGCCGACCCTGCTCGCAGCTCTGCTGGTTGCCGGCAGCGTATTCTTGACCACGGCGGTCGACACGCGTGCGACCGCAGCATCGCAGCAGGCAACCTATAAGTCGCCGCAAGAAGCCATCGACGCGCTCGTGGCTGCAGTCAAGTCGGGCGGCATCGATGGCATCGTCGCCGTGCTGGGCGACAAAGGTCGCAAGCTCGCGAGTTCAGGGGACGCCGTCTCCGACGCTGCTGCGCGCGAGCGGTTCGAAGCCGCCTACGCGGAGCGCCACGATCTGGTTACGGAAGGCGACGCCCGTGTCGTGCTCCTAATCGGCAAGGACGAGTTTCCCTTCCCTATCCCTATCGTCGGCGACGCGGGCTCGTGGCACTTCGATACCGACGCGGGCGCCGTCGAGATCCTGGACCGGCGCATCGGCGAAAACGAGCTTGCTGCAATCGAGGTGCTGCGCGCCTACGTTGACGCACAGCGCGAGTATGCCGAAGCCGACCGTGACGGTAACGGCGTGCAGTACGCACACAAACTACTGAGCAGCGAGGGCAAGAAGGATGGTCTTTTCTGGCCAACAGCCGACGGCGAGCCGGAAAGCCCGTTCGGCCCGCTCATAGCCGAGGCGCGCGCCGAAGGATATCGGCGCAAGGCGGACGGCCCCACGCCATACCACGGGTATCTGTTCAAGGTGCTGACAGCCCAGGGCAAGGACGCCCCGGGCGGCGCGCGCGACTATGTGATTGGCGGACGCATGATTGGCGGCTTCGGCCTCGTCGCCGCGCCTGCCGAATACGCCAACTCTGGCGTGATGACGTTCATCGTCGACCACAACGGGGTTGTCTTCCAGAGGGATCTCGGAGCGGAGACCGCGCGTAAAGCCGCGGCGATGGAAGTATTCGATCCCGACGGCACCTGGACCAAGGTGCCCGGCGGTTGACGGCGGGCGCCGGCCCCTGGCGCATCGTCGCTCGTTGGGAAGTGGTCCCTGCGTCGGAAGGCGAGCGCGTCGTCGTTGCGTCCCGCTCTGGCCTCTTGCTCGTCGTTCATGCTTCGGGCTGTGGCCACGAGGTCGGCGACGCGTTGCCATGCCGCGCCCCCACGTGAATTCGTAACCGGCGACTGGCATTCTGCGCTCGCAGCGGAGGATCGGCAACATGACCCAGGACATCGTTCTCATTCATGGCGCCTTCTGCGGCGGCTGGTGCTTTTCCGACTTGATGCCGGTTCTCGCGGCGCGCGGCTTCAATTGCGCCGCCCCCGATCTGCCATACCACGTGCCCGGCCCCACGTTGCCGCCCGACCCGAGGCTCGCCAAGCTCGGCATCGCTGACTACACGCGCGACATGGCGGCGTTCGTGAAGCGCTACGCCGCGCCGCCGATCATCGTCGGCCATTCGATGGGCGGGATCATCGCCCAGCAGCTCGCCGCCCAAGGCCTCGCCCGCGCTCTCGTGCTTCTCACCCCGGCGCCGCCGTGGGGGGTGCTGCCGTCGACGGCCGACGAGATGAACCTCGCCAAGGGTCTGATGCAGGCGGCGCCCTTCTGGGACAAGGCGCTCAATCCGTCGTTCGAGGTGGCGAAGGGAGACTCGCTCGCGAGCCTCGACCCGCAGGCGCAGAACCGCGTCTTCGACATGTTCAGCGCCGAGTCCGGCCGCGCATTGTTCGAGCTTTTCTTTTGGATGTTCGACCTGGAGCACGCCACCGCCGTCGACATCGCCAAGGTGACGTGTCCGGTGCTCGTCGTCTCGGGCTCCGACGACAAGGTCATTTCGGCGGCGACCGGCCGCAAGGTCGCCGGGCTCTATGCCAATGCAACTTTCGAGGAGGCGGCGGGGCGCGGCCACTTCCTGATCATGGAGGAAGGAGCCGCAAAGCTCGCGGGGGGCTGTGCCGACTGGCTGGCGTCGGTCACCAAGTAGTGTCCGGGGCAGTGGCCCCGGCCCGTGCTCAGGCGCTATGATCGCCACGCGGCGAAGGACGCCGCCAGCTTCAAGGTGTCGGCCCTGCGCTCGCCATCGATCCACGTCCTGCTTGCCGCGGCGCTCCTCGTCGTCGCCGTGCTGCTGCGCGTGGCCGACCCGGCCCCGGTGTCGCGGCTGCGGCTCTCTGTGTTCGACACCTACCTCGATCTCGCTCCGCGACAGCTCGACCCGACCTTGCCAGTGCGCATCGTCGACATCGACGATGCCTCCTTGCACAAGCTCGGCCAGTGGCCCTGGCCGCGCACGCGCCTGGCGGAGATCGTCGAGCGCCTGAAGGAAGCCGGCGCGCGGACCATCACCCTCGACCTTATTCTCGCCGAGCCGGACCGCTGGTCGGCGGGCGAGTTCGCCAAGCTCTTTTCCGAGCAGCCCGATCTCAAGCTGCTCGTCGACAAGGCGACCGCGCTGCCGTCGAACGATGCGCGCCTCGCTGCGGCGATCGCCGCTTCCCCTTCCATCATCGGCCTCGCGGGTGAGACGGCAGGCACGGCGCCGCCTCCCAAGCCTCATGTGGGTTTTGCCATCGCGGGTGACGACCCGTTGCAGTTCGTTCCTCGTTTTAGGGGCACGGTACCTAGCCTCTCGGTGCTGACCGACGCCGCGAAGGGCCTCGGCGCCGTCAACTGGCTGCCCGAGCGCGATCAGGTGGTGCGCCGCGTGCCGCTGCTCCTCTCCATCGGCGGCGTGCTCTATCCATCGCTGCCGCTGGAGACTCTGCGCATTGCCACCAAGGAGACGACGGTGTTCGTGCGCTCCTCGGGCGGCAGCGGCTTCACGGCGTTCGGCCAGCGCACTGGCGTCGAGCAGGTGCGGGTCGGCAAGACCGTGCTCCCCACCGATCCCGACGGCGAGCTGTGGCTGCGCTTCGCGCGTCCCGACCCGCGCCGCTACATCTCGGCGTATCGAGTTCTAGTGCCATCCTTCGATCCCAAAGAGGTGGCCGGGCGCGACATCCTCATCGGCACAAGCGCCGTCGGCTTGCTCGACTTGCGCGCCACGCCGCTCGATCCGGCTGTGCCGGGCGTCGAGGTGCACGCGCAGGCGCTGGAGCAGATGTTGTCCGGCGAGCATCTGAGCCGCCCGGCTTTAGCGACGGGGTTGGAGCTGGTCTATCTCGTCTTGGTCGGCGGCGCACTCGCATGGCTGATCGGGCGCCTCGGTGCCATCGGCGCCGCGGCTATCGGCGCCGCTGCCGTCCTCGCCGTCTTCGCCTCCTCCTGGCTCGCCTACACCAACGCCGGCTACCTCCTCGATCCGGTCTACCCGTCGATTGCCTTGCTGCTCGTCTATCTCGCCACCTCGCTCACCGGCTACATCGCCACGGAGCGCGAGCGCTCGCGCGTGCGTTCCGCCTTCGGGCACTACGTCGCCGCGCCGCTGGTGGAGGAGCTGGCGCGCAACCACGACAAGCTGAAACTCGGCGGCGAGACGCGCGAGGTGACGGTTCTGTTCGCCGATGTGCGCGGCTTCACCGGCATCGCCGAGGGCCTCACCGCCGAGGGGCTGATCGCCTTCCTCAACCGGCTGTTCACGCCGCTCTCCGACATCATCCTGGAAAACCGCGGCACCATCGACAAGTTCATGGGCGACGCGGTGATGGCGTTCTGGAACGCGCCGTTGCTCGACGACGCGCACGCGACGAACGCCTGCCGCGCGGCGCTGCGCATGCAGGAGCAGCTGGAGCGTTTGAACGCGCTATGGGCGGCCGAGGCGGCGGCCGGCGGTGTCACTGCCCCGCGCGTGCAGCTCGGCATCGGGCTCAACACCGGCGACTGCTGCGTCGGCAACGTCGGCTCGCCGCAGCGCTTCGACTATTCCATCCTCGGCGACGTGGTGAACATTGCCTCGCGCCTCGAAGGCGAGACGAAGGCCTACGGCGCGCCGATCATCGTCGGCGAGCAGACCGCGCTCGCCGCGCCGCGCCTGGCCTTCCTCGAGCTCGCCTCGGTCAAGGTGCGCGGCAAGGAGCGGCCCGAGCGCATCTTTGCGCTCATCGGCGACGAAGCGGTCGAAGCTTCCGAGAGTTTCGCGCGCTTGAAGGGGGCGCATGCCCATCTCTTAGCCGCCGTTGCCACGGATGACGCCAAGGGTGCGAGGGCCGCACTCGCCGAATGCGCGGAGCTCGGCGGAGCGCCGCTGGCCCGGCTTTACGAGCATTACCATCGCCAGCTCGAACGTCAGCCCGCGAGCATCGACGCCTAGTACTTGCGGCGCAGCACCTTGGCGATACCGTAGCCGACGCCCAACCCGACACCGACGGCGACGCCGGCCTTAATACCTTTCTTGAGGATCTCGCGACCGCGTCCGTGCCGCTTCGGTTCGTAGTGGGCCTCGCGCGGGTAGGTGCGGTGTTCGCGATATTCGCGCTTGATCTTCACCTTGCGCGGCGGCGGCGTGTACGGCTCCTCGTACTCGATCTTCTGCGGCTTCACTTTCGTCGGCTTCGTCTCGCGCGGCGGGTCCTCGGGATAGTCCTCCGCATCCATCTTCACGATATCCTCCCTCGAGAAGATCGGATCGGGATCGATCTTGGGCGGCCGGACGATGAACGGGAACGCGTCGTCGAAGTCGATGTCGCGCTTGCGCAGGTTGGCCCACTTGGCGGGCGTGTCGATGTCGTCGCGGGTGATGCGGATGATCTTGCCCGGCTCGTCGTGCAGCAGGCACTTGCCGCTCTCGGTGCACGCTTCGACCGCGCCTTCGCTGAGCAGCAGCCAGGTCTCATTGGCGTTGATGACGAAGACGTCGAAGATCGTGCCGCGCACGGTGATCGACGCGGCGGGTGTGCGGATGACATACGCGGGCTTGGCGGCGATGCCGGTGATGAAACGGAACGTCCCCTTGATGAGATTGACGACGATGGCGCCGCCGCTCAAGTCGGGATCGTACACGAACTTGTCGAGCAGCATCCGCGCTCCCGGGCCGAGCGCCAGCTTGGTTCGGTCGTTGAGCTCGATCTCGCTGCGGCTATCCTGGTCGACCTCGATCATCTCCTGCTGGCGGACATCGTCGCCGCTCGCCAGCTGCCGCTCGTCGCCGGCATTCTCCAGCGAAGCTGTGACGTAGTTGACGACCGTGACCGCCGAGCCGATGGCGTCACCGGGGGCCGCGACGGCGGCACCACCGCTCATCAGCAAAGCCGAAATGCAAATCGCAGGGCTTGGAATGCGCATAGGGTCCACCTTTCAGGGTGGGGATAGGCGTTGCTGCCGCTCCCAGCAGAGCGGCCACTTCGCCGCATCGCCGCCCTGCCGTCTGTTCCCCGGGGAACATCGCTCATGGAAGGACGCCGTTTTACCCGCCCCCCCCCGCGCCCCCGGAAAATTTTCCCCGAGCCTTGATCGGCGCCGGCAGTTGACCTTGCCCTCGGACTGCCTACATCAGCGGGGCGGCAACGGGAGGGGATCGGTCCGCATGCAGGTTCGCGATACCGCCGCCGGCTATGGCCTGCCGACGCGCATTATCCATTGGGGAATGGCGGTCGCGATCGTCGGCATGTACGTGCTCGGCCTGTGGATGGTCGACCTCAACTACTACAGCCCCTACTACCGCACCGCTCCCGACATTCATCGCAGCGTCGGCATGCTGCTGCTCATCATGCTCGTCGGCCGCTTCGTGTGGAAACTGTTCAACGACAAGCCGAGCGACGCAGAGCTATCCGCGTATGAGCGCTACGCCGCTACCATCGTGCACTGGGGCTTCTACCCCTTGCTGTTCGCGCTGATGGTGAGCGGCTATCTGATGTCGACGGCTGACGGCCGCCCGCTCGAGGTGTTCGACTGGTTCAGCGTCCCGGCGCTCATCCACGACAAGCCGATGGAGAAGACGGCGGGCGAGCTGCACGAGCTGCTCGCCGACATCACCATGGTCCTCGTGCTGCTGCACGCCGTCGCCTCCCTCAAGCATCACTTCATCGATCGCAGCCGCATCCTGGCGCGGATGTGGTCGGGCCCACCCAAAAATCAGCAGAACCCCTGAGGAGCTACACATGAAGCTTACCCCTGCCTCGCTTGCGCTCATCGCCGCCGTGTTGTCGGCCGCCCCGGCGACCGCCGCCGACTACGTGATCGACGCGGACAAGGCGCACGCGTCGATCAACTTCCGCATCAAGCACCTGGGGTTCAGCTGGCTCACGGGACGCTTCGATACCTTCAAGGGAACGTTTGCGTTCGACGCGGCGAACCCGTCCGCCTCCAAGGTCAACGTCGAGGTCGACACCAACTCCATCAACTCCAACCACGCCGAGCGCGACAAGCACCTCCGCGGCAAGGACTTCCTCGATACCGCAAGCTTCCCCACGGCGACCTTCGAGAGCACCTCGGTAAAGCTCGACGGCGACAAGGCGACGATCACCGGCAACCTGACCCTGCATGGCGTCACCAAGGAGATCGCCATCGCGGCCACGCGCGTCGGCGGGGGCGACGATCCGTGGGGCGGAAAGCGCGAGGGCTTCACCGGCACGACCACCCTGCCGCTCAAGGATTTCGGCATCAACTACAACCTCGGGCCGTCGTCGACGGCCGTCGAGCTGGCTCTGGAGATCGAGGGTGTCCAGAAATAGCGCACGCGGGCGCGGTCAGGTTACCGCCCATTAACCCAGCTGCAGCTTGGGGGACGGTTCCTCGGACAAACACCCTGCAAACAAAGGGATACGTAACGCCGCCTGTGACACTTTCCGGCTCGTGCAATCCAAGCCGGCGCGCGGAAGTCCGGAGCTTTCCGCGCGTCGCCGGCATGCGCAAAAAAGAAGCGTGAACCACGCGCGGGGAGTGACGTCAGTTGCCAGTCACGCCGACACCGTCAAAGCAGGAGATGCGTGCTGTCGGGGGTGCTCGGCGGTACAACCCTTCGCGCCGTCTGGCGCAGACGCTGTACGAGCAGGACGTCAAGGGTGAGCAGGCCATTGCGGTTGCTCAGGGCAGCATCGCGTTGCTGGCCATCTTCGCCTACGGGGAGACGCACGCGCTATCGGGTCTCTTGAGCTGGGGAACGCTCGCGCTCGGTGCGCTCATTGTCAGCTCGGTGCTGCGTTGGTTCCTGACGAAAAGGAAGGAGCTGCCGGAGCGCCTGCTCGATGCGCTGAACGTTTTCGACGTGCTCGCAGTGCTATCGCTGATTTGGATTTACCACGCCGACGTCGACAGCCCCGGGTCCATCATCATCCGCCCGCCGGCCTTCGCCATCCTGCTGCTTATCGTTACCGTGCGCGCTTGGCGGCTGCATCCGCGGCCCATCGCCATTGCCGGGCTCGTCGCGCTGGCCGGGTGGAGCATGTTCATCTGCCTTGCGCCGCTGTTGTCCACTTCGGCGGCGGCGGCATCGGATGTCCGCAGCTATCTAGCGGCGCTGTTCAATCTGCCGGCGTCGGAGCTAGTGCGCATCCTGTCGCTCGCCGGCCTCGTTCTCATCCTGGTCGGCGGAGCCTACAAGGCGCGGCGCATCCTCGGCCGCGCGGCACATGCTGCCGACTACGGCGAGGCCCTCGAGGCCGCGCAGCAGCATCTGCAGGAATCCACCAGGGCCCGCGAGCAGGCGGAAGCGGCGCTCGCCGCGCTCGACCGGCGCGACGCAGAGCTCAGTGAGCAAAACCGCCTGTTCAACGCCGCCCTGGAGAATATGACCCAGGGCTTGTGCATGTTCGACGAGGACCAGAAGCTCCTCGTCTGCAACGACCGCTACATCCAGATTTACGGCCTGTCGAAAGAGCTCGCCAAGCGTGGCACGCCGTTCCGCAAGATCGTCGAAAGCCGCATCGAGAATGGGCTCTACGACGGCGGCGACCCCGCTGCCTATTTGGAGGAGCGCCTCGCTTCCGCGCGCGAGGCCGTGCGCAACACCCGTCTGCACGAGCTGGGAGACGGCCGCGTCATCGCCATTACCCACGAGCCGATGCAGGGCGGCGGCTGGGTCGCCACGCACGATGACGTCACCGAGCTGCGTCGCATCGAGGCGAAGCTTTCCCACCTGGCGCGGCACGATGCGCTGACCGACCTGCCCAATCGCGTGCAGTTGCGCGAGCGCATGGATCAGGCGCTCATCGGCGACGCGCTGGAGGGGAGCCAGCTCGTCGTCCTCCTGTTCGAAATCGATCGCTTCAAGGAGGTCAACGACACGTTCGGTCCCTCGATCGGCGATGCGCTGCTGCAGGCTGTCGCCCAGCGTCTGCGCCGCCGCCTCGACGGGGTCGACATGGTGGCGCGGGTCGGCGGTGACGAATTCGCCGTGCTGCAGCTGACCAACGAGCCGGCCAAGGCGGCCGACGCGCTCGTCAAGCGCGTCCACGCGGTGCTTGGCACCTCCTTCGACATCGACGACCAGTCGGTAACGATCAGCGTCAGCGTCGGTGTTGCCGTGGGACCGGCGGACGGCAAAGACCCCGACGAGCTTCTGAAGGCGGCCGATCTCGCCCTCAACCGCGCCAAAAAAGATGGCCCGGGCAACTCGCGCTTCTTCGAGCGCGAGCTGGACGAGCGCGTGCGCGCCCGCCACAAACTCGAGCAGGACATGCGCGTGGGCCTGCGCGAAAGCCAGTTCGAGCTCTATTACCAGCCACAGCTCAACCTGGCTGACAACGAGATTGCCGGATTCGAGGCGTTGTTGCGCTGGAACCACCCCGAGCGCGGCGTCATCTCGCCGGTGGAATTCGTCGGCCTCGCCGAGGATACCGGCTTCATCGTGCAGCTCGGCGAATGGGCGTTGCGTGAGGCGTGCCAGGAAGCGGCAAGCTGGCCGAAAAACGTACGCGTCGCCGTGAACCTGTCGGTTGCGCAGTTCCGCTCCGGGCACGTGCGCCAGTCGGTGATCCAGGCGCTGGGCGCTTCATCGCTGTCGCCGAGCCGGCTCGAGCTCGAGATCACCGAATCTGTGTTGATGCAGGAAGGCACCGAGGTAGCCGACGCTCTCGGCAGGCTGCAGGATCTCGGCATCGGCATTTCGCTCGACGACTTCGGCACCGGCTTCTCGTCGCTCGGCTACCTGACGCGCATCCGTTTCGACAAGATCAAGATCGACAAGCACTTCATCAGCGAGCTACGCGACGAGCCGAACAGCGCCCTGGCGGTGCTGCGCTCGGTGGTGGCGCTGTCGAAGAGCCTCGGCATCACGACCGTAGCCGAGGGCATCGAGACCAAGGAGCAGCTCGAGCGGGTGCGCGCCGAGGGCTGCGACGAGGCGCAGGGCTTCTACGTCGGCCGGCCCGTCACCGCCAGGGAGGTGGCGACGCTGCTCAGCCGCCAGCGACCACGCCGGCAGCGCCAATCGCGGGCCTCATGACATCAGTTGTCGGTCGGGGCGGGCGGCCACGGCCACGCTTCCTCGTGACCAGTGTCAGATTCGAGAAAGTAGAAGTCGAGCCCGATCGGCGGCACGTCCGGGTCGCCGACGGGGCGTGGAGGCGGAGCTTCCAGGAGGTCCTGCGCGGGTGGGGCGCGCTGCGTGATGTACCCGGCCTGAGCGGGATGAGCGACCGCGGAAAGCGTGAGCAACGCAACGAGAGCAGACCAACGCATGCAACGACCTCCCAAGCCGGCCTGCTAGGTACGATGGGGCGATTTAAGGAAAGCTCGCGGGCTGCTTCGGCAGTTGAGCTAATTGCCGAATGTGCGGCGACGAATGAGCCGGCTGTTGCGGTCGTGATATGATGGAATCACGGCTTGCCGCCGTACTAGCGAGAGGACGCGATGGCTAACGCCGGCCGATCGACTGCTGCCGCCAACGATACAGCGGCGCTCGAGATCTTCCAAAACCAGTGGGGGGTCTATCAGAAGTTTCTTCAGTACGACTACCTCTCGAATGCGGAAGCCTGCGCCGCGCTGCATCGCTTCCTCATCGACGATTTGGGCCGCCCGTTCCGTTTCATCGACCTCGCCTGCGGCGATATCAGCGGGATCGTCGGCACTTTGCGCACGACGCCCATCGAGCACTATCGCGGTGTCGATCTTTCCGGCCCCGCGTTGGCGCTAGCGGCGGAAAATCTCGCGGCGCTGCCGTGTCCGGCGCAGCTCGATGAAGCCGACTTCACGGTCGCGATGCGCGACCTGCCCCAGCCTGCCGACATCGTCTGGATCAGCCTGTCGCTCCACCACCTCGACGCGGTCGCCAAAGGCGCATTCATGCGCGAGGTGCGCGACAGGCTCGCTCCGGGCGGCGCGTTTCTAGCCTATGAGCCAACGCGCCGGGAAGGCGAGGATCGTCCCGCCTACCTCGACCGCTTCGAGGCGATCGGACGGCGCGACTGGACCAATCTAACGGACAGGGAGTTCGCCGAGGCGATGCGCCACGTGCGCGCCTGCGATCTACCGGAGACCATGGCGGGATGGAAGGAGCTTGGGCGAGCGGCGGGCTTCGCCTCCACGACGGAACTTTACAGGTCGCCGACGGACCTCTTCCGCCTGTTCCTCTACCGGCCCTGATCGGCGGGACAATTCATGCGCCCGGTCGGCGCGCGATAATGGCTATGCTCTCGACGATCTCGGGGAATGTGCCCGCAGGTGAGATCGACAGCATCGTCTCGCGCACCGCTTCCTCATAGGCGATGCGCCCCTGCTCCCCGAGTGCTGACGGCGAGTTGGCGGAGAATGAGAGGGCGCGGGCGACGACTTCCTCGATCGGTGTCGTTCTGAGCTCGAACACGGAGATGCGCTCGACGTTGCTGAAGGCGCTGCGCAGCAGAACGCTCACATGCTCCTCCCAGCCATCGCTCTTACGCCAGTGGTAGAACTCGTCGAAGCGGCCGTGACCCTTACGCAGCTCCTCGAACGCCCCATGCCAGCGGACGCCGGCATCGTGCAACTCCGTATTGACGAGGGCCACGGCGCCGCCGGGACCGATCAGCTCGTCGAGCCGCTGCAGCGTCGCCTCGCGGTCCATCCAGTGGAAGGCGCGGGCAATCGTCACCAGGTCGAGAGGCGCGAGATCGGCGGGAAGGTCGAAAGAGGTGCCGACGCGCCAGTCGACGTCCATCCCGGCGATCCCGCTGGCCTGGCGCGCGGTGGCGATCATGTCAGTGTCGACGTCGACGCCGATCATGGTGCCGCAGTGGCGGGCGAGCGGGAGGGTGAGCGAACCCGGTCCGCAGCCGAGGTCCAGCACGCGCGAGCGCGCGTCAAGCTTTGCCTCGCGCGCCAGCCGCACCACGAGGCGCTCCGAGTATCGCGGGCGCCCATTGACGTAATAAGGGATTGCCGACGTGAAGCGGTTGGGATCGAGGGGTGCGATGCGGACCATGCGACTGCCGGGTTGAGGGAGCAGAGCAGGGCTCTATGTAGGGTGCGCAGTCGGGTTCAGCAATGGCGCGTCAGGCGGCCGATGTGTCCCGCTTGGCGGCCTTGGCGGCAGGCTTCACGACGGCGCTGCGCAGAAGCAGCGAAGCCTCCATCGCCGACAATGCAGGTCCAAAGAACGAGCCTTGCGCCTGCTCGCAGCCGGCGGCGAGTAGAAACACGGCCTGCGCCTGCGTCTCCACTCCGTCGGCTATGGTCTCGGCGCCGAGTTCGCGGGCGACATGCACGCTGGCGCGGACGGCACGGGCGCTCGCGGCATCCGTCATCGCTCCTGCCACCAGCGACCGCGCGATCTTCAGCCGCTGCACAGGCGCGCTCGCCAGGTAGCCGATGGAAGAATAGCCGCTGCCGAATTCGGTGACGGCCATTCGCACGCCCAGGTCGCGCAGCGCCTGCAGCGCCGACGCGTAGCGCTCGGCGGCCTGCATGAGCACCGGCTCGTCGAACTCGAGCTCGACCCTATCAGGGGCGATGCAGTGCCGTTCCAGACACGCCTGCACGTCTTTGGCCATCGCGGCGCCGGCTTTGAACTGCCCACGGCAAACGCCGATTGAGATGACGGGAGGCGCCACGTCGTGATCTTGCCACTGCTGCAGCTGCCAGCAGGCTTCCTCCATTGCCCAGGCACTGACGGCAAGAATGCTTCCCGCCCGCTCGGCAATGGGGATGAACACCGATGGAGAGATGATGCCGCGCGACGGGTTGTGCCACTGCACACGTGTTTCGAGCCCGGTGATGCGCCCGGTCGCGATCTGCACCTGGGGCCGGTAGACGAGCTCGAGCTCGCCGCGCTCGATGGCGGTTCTGAGCTCCCGGGCGAGAAGCACGCGCGCATGCACCTGCCGGTCGAGCGCAGCGTTGTGGAAGCGGTAGCAGTTGCGCCCGTCGTCCTTGGCTCGGTAGAGGGCGAGGTCGGCCTGCACCATGAGATCGGCCGGAGTCGCCGTCTCGCCCGTCACATTCGCGACGCCGATGCTAGCCGTCACGGCTAAGTCCTCGTGCTCGATGGTGCACGGCGCGGCGATCGCGCTGCCAATCTTCTCCGCCAGCGTGCCGGCGTCCGTAGGCGTCGCGATGTTTCGCTGCAGGATGGCGAACTCGTCGCCGCCGAAGCGCGCGACGAGGTCGTCACTGCGCACGGCCCCGCGCAGCCGTTCGGCGACCTCGACGATCATCGCGTCGCCGGCGGCATGCCCGAGCGTGTCGTTGATTTCCTTGAAACCGTCGAGATCGAGAAACAGGACGGCGAAGTCGGCGCCGCCGCGGGCTCGCGCGCTGAACGCGGCTTCCAGCTCCTCCATGAAAGTACGGCGGTTGGCAACGCCAGTGAGCGGGTCCTGCCGCGCCAGCAAGGCTATGTGCGCGTTGGCAGCGTCGAGCTGATGGGCGAGGCGCACGTCGACGGTCAGGATCAGCATCGTGGTGCCAAGAAAAAGCAGCGTCATCGCGGCAACGGCGATGGCCAGCCAGAATTGGTCGATTTCGAAATTCGGAGCCGTGCATATCGCGCCGGGCGCGAATTGGGCTGCCGCCATCGCTGTGTAGTGCACGGCGCATATCCCGACGCCCATCGCCAGGGCGGCGAGCAGCCGTTTGCCAATGATATTCGCCGTAGCATCGCTGCGCAGCCTGAAGCCGAGCGCCAGCGCAAGTCCAGAGGCAGCAATCGCAACGGCGATCGACACGACGACGAGGAGCGTGTCGTAGGACGGCGGGGGCGCAACATTCATTGCGGCCATCCCCGTGTAGTGCATCGAGGCTATACCGATGCCCATCGTCACGGCGGCGGCGGCGAGGTTGGTGAGATCGGGGGTGCGTCGGCTGACGACGTAGAGGGCAAAGCCAGATGCCATGCACGCGATGATCAGCGACGCAATGGTAGTCTCGAGATCGTAGGACATCGAAATCGGCAGCGTGAAAGCCAGCATGCCGATGAAGTGCATCGACCAGATGCCGGCGCCCATGGCGATGGCACCGCCAGCCAGCCAGTAGATACCGGCCCAGCCTCGGGTCGCCGAAATGTGCACCGCCAGCGCGAATGCGACGTATGAGGCAGCAACGGCAACGACGAGCGAGAGCCCGACAAGCTCAAGCGAGTAGGTTCCGGTCATTTATGGCTACGCAGGCAAGCGTTAATTGTTATTAATGAAGGGCCGCGACGTATCGGGCCGCGCGGCCGACGGAGCGCTCAGTCTCGCTCCGTAACGATTTACGTTGGCTTATAGGCGCGCCCAAATTCGCGGCAAATGTCAGGGGGCGTCCGATTTGGCCGCACGCTACTTATGGACGGGTCGCACCGCGGCGATGATATTCGTCTGCACGATGCCGTCGATCGGCGAGATTTTCTCGAGGATGGCAGTGTTTGCCTCAGTGCTCGACTTGCAATCGAGCTGGGCGACAAGCTTGTCGTCGGCGAGGACCACCACGTTGGCGAACGTGCAGCTCCCGAGGTCGAGCGCCTTGAGCTGCCCGACCACATCCGCGGCATTGGCCGCGCGCAACAATTCGATGAACAGATAGATGTTGACCATGCGCTCGCTCCCGGCGGGTCCGTGCTCAATTGCACGGTCAACGTGCAGGGAGCCGCGGCGGATCCGCGCCGGCAAGCGCAAAACGATCAGAAAATGAGTAAGGCCTTAAGCCTTCGCCTTGGCGCCCCGGCGCAGACCGGCAGCCTTCTTCAGGCGCGTGCGGCCGGCGGCGGTGTTGCCCTGGGTGCGGGTGGTCTTGGCGCGCGGAATGGCGCGGCGCGCCTTCTTCTTGCGGGTCTCAACGTTGCGGAGGCTGCGTGGGCTGCTCATGGCTTTCACCGGATTGGGTTACGCCGGCAGCCGGCACGGCCCCGAAGCGCGAAGCGGCTCGTCTAGGTGATCTTGGCCTGCGGCGCAAGTGCCGAGGCATACGGCTGACATAAAACCGTAACAAGACTCCCGTAGCCGAGCCCGTCGGACTGCCACAAGTGCCGGAATCGGCCGCCAGAAACGGACAGGGATGTATGGCTTCAACCCGCGACGCCATTGCCGCCGAGGAAGCCCCTCTGCGGCGGGAACGTAACCGGCGCCTGCGCCAGGCCGTGCATCGCCACAAGGCCACGACGCGCCAGGGCCTGCAGGAGCGGTTGTTCACCCTCGCCTTCAGCGGTCTCGTCTATCCGCAAATCTGGGAAGATCCGGTCGTCGATCTCGAAGCCCTCGACGTCAAGGAAGGCGAGCACCTGATCGCCATCGCGTCCGGCGGCTGCAATGTCCTGAGCTATCTCGCGGCGGCCCCCATCACCGTCACCGCCGTCGACCTCAATCCCGCGCACGTCGCGCTCAACAAGCTGAAGCTCGCGGCGCTCACGCATCTGCCGGACCACGACACCTTCCGCACCTTCTTCGCCGACGCCAACAAGCGCGAGAACGTCGACACTTACCACACTTACCTCGGTCCGAAACTCGACGCGAAGACGCGCAAGTACTGGGAATCGCGCGACCGCCTCGGCCGCCGCCGCATCGGCTACTTCAGCTCCAACCTCTATCGCCACGGCCTGCTCGGCAATTTCATCACCGCCGGCCATTGGCTGGCGCGCGTGCATGGTGCCGATCCGCGCCGCGTGCTCACCGCCCGCACGCGCGGCGAGCAGCGCCGGATCTTCGATAGCGAGCTCGCCCCCCTGTTCGCCAAGCGGCACATCCGCTGGCTGCTCGACAAGCCTTCGGCGCTGTTCGGCTTGGGAATCCCGCCGTCGCAGTTCGCGGCGCTGAAGGGCAGCGAAGCCAGCATGGCAGACGTGCTGCGCGCCCGCCTGGAGCGTCTCGCGTGCGACTTCGACCTCAGGGACAACTACTTCGCCTGGCAGGCGTTCGGCCGCCGCTATGCCACCAACACCCGCGCACCCCTGCCGCCTTACCTGAAGCGGGAGAGCTTCGACAAACTGCGCAAGCGCGCGACCGACATGACGGTGGTGCACGCGTCGCTGACCGAGCACTTGGCGTCGAAGCCGGCACGTTCGCTCGATGCCTATGTCCTGCTCGACGCGCAGGATTGGATGACGGACGAGCAGCTCAGCGCCCTGTGGAACGAGATCGTGCGCACGGCAAAGCTCGGTGCGCGCGTTATCTTCCGCACCGCTGGCGAGGAGACGATCCTTCCCGGCCGCGTACCCGAAGCGGTGCTGTCGCGCTTTTCTTATGATCGCGATCGCTGCCGGGCGCTGACGGCCAAGGACCGCTCGTCGATCTACGGCGGCTTCCATCTCTACACGTTCGTCGCCTGAGGGACTGCGCGTGGCGCATCCGACAGCATCCGCCGCCCAGCACATGGACGCGATCTACCGCTACCAGCGGTACGTCTACGACGCGACGCGCAAGTTCTATCTGCTCGGGCGCGACCGGCTGATCGGGGATCTGGCCCCCGGCCCTGGGGATAGGGTGCTCGAGGTGGCGTGTGGCACGGGCCGCAACCTCATCGCCGCCGCGCGGCGCTATCCGCAGGGGCGCTTCTTCGGCTTCGACATCTCGGCCGCGATGCTCGAGACCGCCGGCAGCTCCATCGCTCGGGCACGCCTCGGCGATCGCATCCGCATCGCCGCCGGCGACGCCACCGACTTCTCCGGCGAGCGCCTTTTCGGAACAGCCGCCTTCGACCGCATCTGCATCTCCTATGCGCTGTCGATGATTCCGCCGTGGAAGGGTGCTCTGCAACAGGCTCTGGGTGCATTGGCCCCCGGCGGCCGGCTGTTGATCGTCGACTTCGGCGGGCAGGAGCGGCTGCCGCGCTGGTTCAAGCGGCTGCTCCGCGCTTGGCTCGCACAGTTTTCCGTCGAGCCGCGCGACGCGCTTACGGCCGAGCTCGATCGCATCGCCGCCATGCCCGGTTACAGCGTGCGTTGTACGCCGCTCTATCGCGGCTATGCCGTCTATGCGGTGGTGACGAAGCAGCCCACCGCCTGATCGGTGGGCTGCTTAGCGCGCCATGAAAGCGCACACGAGCAGCCCCGGGACCAGGAACGCCGCCGACCACAGCGCCGCGGAGATGGCACTGGCGACGGCAAACGGGGCCATGGACATGCCCTCGGCTCCAGCAGCGATAGGGAGCACCGCCCGGCGCAAGCCGAGGAACTTGCTCGTAATCACGCTGATCGCCCCGCCATCGCGAACGAGCTGGCGTGCCGCCGGTATGGCGCGGCCCTTGTCGCCGATGAACCAGGCATTGGTGAAGCTGAGCTTCGAGCGCTGTCCCTCGCGGAAGAAGTAGAGATCGCCGCAGAACGCGCCCAGGGCACCGGCGACAAAAATGATCCAGAAGCTGCCGCCGGCGTAGAGGTGGACGCCGCCGACGAAGGCGAACAGAAGCAGGACCGGAACGAAGAGAAGCGGAATGGCGATGGCATTGGCGAAGGCCAACCCGAACATGACGAGCGCCACGACCCATTCGTGCTCGCGCATGAAGGCGAAGATTGGCTCCTGGAAGGTGACGAACAGCACCGGTCCGAGCACCACCCACACCGCCCAGATGAAGGCGCTCGACACGTTGGCGATCTGAAACGGAATCTGCGGCATGGAGAACATGCCGGCGATGACGGGGATCACAGCGCGCACCGGGCCGATGAAGTGGCCGAGGAACACGCTCCACAGGCCATGCTCGTCGAAGAACTCCTCGCCCTTGGGGATGAGGTTAGGGTGGCGGCTGAACGGCCAGATGTTGCCAATGCTGTCCTTGAAGTAGTGGCCGACCCAGTACGAGATCGAGTAGCCGACGACACCACCGAGCCCCGCGGCAATGATGACGAGAATGATGATCGGCCAGCCGACGCCGCTCGCCGCCAGCAGGAAGGCGAGGCCGGAGAGGATGGCCCAGCCGGGCCAGACGATGGAGAGGAAGCAGAGCGACTCGCCGAACGCCACGAGGAAGGCGATTGGTATCGCCCAGCTTTCTCGCTCCCGGACGATAGAGAGGATTGTGTCGACGAGGCTCTCGGTCATTCAGGAAATCTCACCGGTGCACGCGCTTCGCATCAACCTCGGCACCGGCGCTTCATTTCGGCGCCGAGCTCGCGCGACACCTCGCTCGCCAGCATGATGCCGCGTGAGACTTGCGCCGGCGTCAGGTTGCCGGCGCTGCGCAGGACGCCCGGCGCGCGGTCGGCCTCGTTCCTGCCGTGCGCCAGCTCATCGCAGGTGAGATCTTTCTTCTTGCTCTTCAAGGCGAACAGGCGGACGCCGGACGCGTACGCTTCCGCCGGCGCGTGCGCCTTCACCCAGGCGCGGTCCTGGTCGTCGACGAGGTAGCGCAGCGTGCGCTGCCGCTTGGCGACGCAGTCGCTCGAGTCGTCGACGCAGGTGAGGCCGGAGCTGGCCCCCGTGGTTACGTTGGGACCGGTACAACCGACAGGCGCGACGGGGGCAAAAAGCAGAAGCAGGACCGGCAGGTTCCGGCGGCGGTAGAGAATCATTCTCGCTCCCTTGTCGGCGCGCGGTTAAAGCCCGTAGAAGCCCTAGGTGGCGCCGTCAAGGCGAAACGGGCGCCCGAGACAGGGAAAGGCCAGGACATGGCACATGCAATCCGCATTCACGCCAACGGCGGCCCGGAAGTCATGCGCTGGGAAGAGATTACGGTCGGCGAGCCCGGGACCGGCGAGGTGCGCCTGCGCCAAACCGCCGTTGGGCTCAACTACATCGACGTCTACCACCGCAGCGGCCTCTATAAGCTGCCCGCTTTTCCGGCAGTGATCGGCATGGAGGGCGCCGGAACGGTCGAGGCTGTCGGCCCCGGGGTGACCGACGTCACCGTGGGCGACCGCGTGGCCTACGCCGGCGTGCTCGGGGGCTATGCACAGGAGCGTCTTATCGCCGCCGACCGCCTGGTGAAACTGCCCGACGCCATCGACGACGTCGCCGCGGCGTCGATGATGCTGCAGGGCATGACGGCGCGCTATCTCCTGCGCGAGACGTATCGGGTGACGCCCGAGACCGTGCTGCTGTACCACGCCGCCGCGGGGGGCGTTGGCCTCATCGTCTGCCAGTGGGCAAAGGCGCTGGGCGCCACGATGATCGGGACCGTCGGCTCCGACGACAAGGCGAAGCTCGCCAAGGACGCCGGCTGCACCCACGTCATCAACTACCGCACGGAGGACTATGTGGCGCGCGTGCGCGAGCTCACCGGCGGCGCCGGCTGCGATGTGGTCTACGACGGCGTCGGTAAGGATACGTTTCCCTCATCGCTCGATTGCCTGAAGCCGAAGGGCATGTGGGTCAGCTTCGGGAACGCATCGGGGCCGGTGCCCCCGTTCGACATGCAGATCCTCTCGGCCAAAGGCTCGCTCTTCGCGACGCGCCCGACGATCATGACGTACACGGCGCGGCGCGAGGATCTCGTCGCCAATGCGCGCGAACTCTTCGAGATGGTCGCGAAGGGCGCGATCAAAATTGAGCCCAGCCGCACCTATCCGTTGCGTGAGGCCGCGCAGGCGCACAACGATCTGGAGGCGCGCAAGACGACCGGCTCGATCGTCCTCATTCCTTAAGGGATATTACCGGCGCGATCGCCGCGTATGGTTAGCCGCTAGTAACCATGAGGGTGAAGAGCGAGTTGCTGCCTGCGCGGAAGCGATGCGAATGCGCCGATTTGATGCGCATTCGCGGCTCGGCGTTCACACCTTCAGCCTCGCGCGGTTTACCAGTTCTCATCGCCTTGCTGACATTCTTACCGGCAGAGCTCGAGCGGCACTGTCCGCAATGTATTGGGGTACGGGCGAACGATCATGGCAAGACTGGAACTGTCATCGCACGGAATTGAAGAGAGCACCGATTACGGCTCAACGCCGGATGCTCTTTTCCAACTCGGCCTTAGGTATTGCGTAGGCCGGGATGTGGATATCGATCTCGTCGAGGCGCACAAGTGGTTCAACCTCGCGGCGATGCGCGGCAACGACGATGCCAAGCAGTACCGCTCGGAAATCTCGCGCGAGATGTCGAAGATACAAATCTCGCGGGCACAGCGCCTGGCTCGCGAGTGGATCACCAAGCACTGAAGGCTTAGCGATCTAATTCAGCGATCAGCAGTCGCCGAACAGCGACGCGACGCAATCCCACGACTTCTTCACTGCGTTGCCGACCGCCTTGCCGGTATCGGACACCGCCTTGCCGGTCTTGTTGGCGAGATCCTCTACCGCGTTCGGCTTCTCGGTGGCTGGCGGCGCGGTGCCGGTTTCGACGGGCGGCGTCGGTTGGGCGGGTTGCGGCTGCGGAGTGGGCAATGCGACGGGGGGCAGATCCTGCCCGGGTGCCAACGGTGTCGTCGAGGAGGGCACCGGCACGAGCGGCGGCGGCGACGTGGTCGCCAGCGGCGCGGCAGCCGGATCGGCCAGCGAGAACATCACCGTGCGCGTTTCGCCGGGGCACGGGCTCGACTGCCCGCGTGTGGCGCTGCAACTCGCATGTCCGCCGGCCTTGGCCAGCTCGGTGATGCACAGGAATTGTCCACGCGAGGAGCGCGCCGCGGCGTTCCCGGTATCGCCGCCGATCAGGCAGCGGTAGGCCGCCGAGGGGCCCGAGCAGGTGACGCAGAACTCCTGCGCCTTGACGCCGGTGGTGAGTGCAAGCACCGCTACTGCCGCTGCCACCGATCGCTTGTGCATGAGCGCGACCCCCTTGTTCTTCTGCGGCTGTTTCGCCGCATTCTGCGTTCACGGCCGGAACGATGAGCCGAGGTGGCTAGGGCGTCAAGGGCGGGCGATTGGGGACGCGTGCAAAGGCGCGGCGCGCGCGGCTTGCAATCCACTCACCCCGCCTCTATTAGGCACCTCCAGTGGAGCTGTGGCCGAGAGGCTGAAGGCGGCGGTTTGCTAAACCGTTATACGCTTGTAAAGGCGTATCGAGGGTTCGAATCCCTCCGGCTCCGCCATCCCCCCCGTGGGCCGCATCCTAACACGCGTCCGAGTACGGTTCGTGCCAAAGTCGTCCATGTCTGCTCTCCTCGCCAAAGCCACGGCTACGCGGTTTCGGGAATTCTGCCGCTAAGGGCCAGGATCGGATGAGCGCCAGGAAGCGTGGTCTGCGCGTGCCTTCCTGCGCCTCACGCCTTCATAGTCAATGAACCAAGCGGCACGTCGAGAGTATAGACGAACCCTGTCGGTTCATAACTGAGTTGAACCTCACCGCTGAGCTGGTGTCCAAGTGAACGTATCATGCGGGTGCCGAAGCTTCGCCGGGTCGGTGCTGCGACTGTCGGACCGTCTTTTTCCGCCCACGTCAGGCGCAACCTCTGCGCCTGCTCGTCAATAGTCCAGGCGATTTCCACGCGACCCGATGCTACAGACAACGCGCCGAACTTCGTTGTGTTGGTGCAGAGTTCGTTGAAGGTCATGGCGAGCGCGATGACGGCGCCTGAGGTGATGGCGATATCGGAACCAGTGATCGAAAACCGCCCCGCACCCTTGCTGTCATAGGGTTCGGTGGCACCGCGAACGGTTTCCAGAAGACTGGCGTTTGCCCAACTGGCCTGCATCAGCAGGTCGTGCGCCCGCCCGAGCGCAATCAGGCGCCCCTCGATCGCCCGCTGACCATGCTCAATACTAGTGGCGGTACGCAGGCTTTGGGAGGCGATGGCGCTCACGGTCGCGAGCGTATTCTTGATGCGGTGATGCAGTTCTTCGAGAATAAGTTTCTGTAACTTGTCCGCGGCTTCGCGCACTTTTGCGTCAATGCCCGCCTGGGCAAGCAGGGTCTTTGCATCGATCACGGCCTGCTCCAGCAGCAGGCGAAGGCTATCATTCTCAGCGGTCAGATCGTCTTGCGAGGTGGGGTGGGGCGAGTAGCTTTGCGTCGGACGGTCTAGCGCCACAATCGCGAGCGGAATTACGGCATCCGGGACGATTTTCAACGATCCGACGCCGACCATTTCTTGCAGTTCGGCGATCATCTGCTTCACTTCCAGCGGCTTGCGGAAGAAGCGGCTGTCTCTGGGCTTGTCGGCATCGGCTACTTTGATTTGGCCGGACACCAGGATGATCTTGATGTTTGGCCAACGGTCGTGCACCGCGTGGGCAAGTTTCAATCCGTCCATGCTGCCGGGCATCTGGATGTCGGAAAAGAGTAACGAGATATCGGATCGCGATTCGAGAATGGATAGCGCTTGGTCAGCATTCACAGCTTCGACTGCCGTAAACCCGGCGTCCTCTACGATGTCAACGGCGCGCATGCGCAGCACCATTTCATCTTCAACAACAAGCACATTCGTCGGTTGCGCGGTTGGATCGGTTGACATGTGTGGCCTGACACTTTCGTTGGTCGGAGCCCGCAAGCTCAGCCCATGCCAGTTGCTCAGTGGCATCAGACCCACGCTCATGCAGCGCCACGGCAAGTTCTTCGACGACGCTTTTGCGCGTACACAGGCGCTGGTGTGCCTATCGCCGGTGAATAGCGATAGAGGACTTCAATCCTAGCTAGCTCGTCGTTCCAATCGGCGAGCTCGTCGATCGAGGGTTCGAATCCCTCCGGCTCCGCCATCTTTCACCCGACCGGTCGCACGGGAGACGCTCGTCCAGTGCGGCTCAGCTGAACGGGTCGCCGCCTCTGCGAGCTACGATGGCAGCCTGGCGGCCGCCTGCAACTCGGTGTGCTCGGCGCGTGCCAGATCGGCGATGAAGGCGTCAATTTCCGATTGGGTCATCGCGCGGACGTCGTAGAACCGGTCGCCCCGGGAGACGACGACGACGTCAGTTACCGCCGTGTTCTCCCGTCCGATGATGCGATCGGCTTCTGGCTTGCTCAGGACTTTTGCTTTGTGAAAGCGCACGTCATGTCCCCTCAAGCTGGAAGTCAGGCGCCTTCTGTGTCGGCCGCGTCGCGCGGAAAAGGATACTCGGCGCTGTCGTAGAGCTTGCGGATATCCGTGAACTCGAATCGCACGTCGCCGATTTCCATGACCGTCCCCCTCTGCATGAGCGGCGGAAGCTGCTCGATCGCAAAGCGGATGGCTTCAGCGCTCCGATCGAAGCGCCTGTAGCTCATCGGCCGCTTGGCCGAACCGGGGCCGCCAGTCGAATAGAGCTCAGCCGGAACGTCAAAGGAGAACTCGTCTGGCGCGCGCATCAGACACGGGCTCCACTAATGTAGGTCGGAGTTCGCGGACGGCTAGACGTCCGTGCCTGGCGCATATGATCGGCGCAATACGGTCCCCCGTCCTGCTTCGCCAATCCACAAAAATGGAAGTCGGCATGCAGAGGATCGCCGATCGGCCAGCGGCAGTCGTTCGGCAACAGGGTCGTCATCGTCTTCGGCTGAGCTGCCTTGACGACAACGTCATCTTCTTGAATTGGCGTCGGCGGCGCTCTGAATAGGCTCATGTTTGTGACTCTCACCGTTTCTTTCCGGACTTGTGTGAAGGGGTGGCGAACGTGGAAGTAACCGTCGCCGGTGCGGAGGCCTTAGGTGTCGATGACTTTTTCGGCTTGCGAGTTTCGCGATTTGATTTCTGCTGGCCCTTTGGCATGTCGCCCTCTCGTAGCTGGTGGTTCCCTAAACTGGAGACGAAGTTCTCAAGAGCTCGCTCTCGCGTGCCGTGCGCTCGAACGTCTCTGCGATCGTCTTGATCCGGTACCGCTTCTCTCCCCCTTCTTCAGGCAAGAGACTAACGATCTTGTAAGATCTCGCCGACGCCGGAACGCCGGTCTTGGATGGGACGAAATCGACCATCTGGCCGACCTTGAATTTGTGAACGGGTCGGGGCCGTCGCATCATGCTTCCTCCGATCTTCCGATTTCGCGGGCTTCCTTCGCGGCGATCAGGACGAACTGCGATGGGCTTGTGGAAGCCTCGCGCCCAAAGTGGCGTCAGGAAGCCGAATTGATGCGGAAAGCTCCAGCTGTTGCTGGTCCCGCTCACCATTGCGAGCCGAGTTGAGAATGAGGCGCCCGAGAGCAATGCGGTGGTCCGGCGAGTCCGCGTGCGTCGGCATACAGCGCGCCAGGACCGCATTGAGGGCGGCCGTCATATTGCCGAGCAGAATGGGGTCGAAGAATTCGATTGAGCTTGCCATTGAGGCTCCTCGCATCACAGGCGGGAGCAAAAGCTCTCAGTCACGGGCGCCCTAGGGTCGTAGCGCGTGATGTGGTCTTCATACTCCCTAGCGGCCGGGGTGTCCAATCGCACGCCCCGGAACCTTGTTTCCTATTCGTGCGTTAACTGCGGCTGCGAGAAGCGGGGAAGTCAATGCAGGTACACGTGACCGTGCTCGAAAGGGCCTTCGAGTTGGCAGCCTCGGGCAGTTACGACAGCGTTTCTGCCGTACGGCAGCGGCTCCTCAAGGAGGGGTACGCGGTCGAGCAGCTCACCGGCCGCAATCTTCTGAACCAGCTCAACACACTTATTCGGGCGCGTGCAGCCGCACCTGGTTAGGCTCGATGCGGCGCGCTCATGCGCCGAATCCGCGCACACGCTCTCATCGACATCTCAATAGACAGCCGGCACGTACATATCGCGCGGCACCGGCTGACGCTGATAGTCGGGATGATGCGTGCGCGCCGGCAGCACCACGGGCGTGCGCGTCACCTCGTGATAGGGGATCTGCCCGAGCAGGTGGTGGATGCAGTTGAGCCGCGCCTTCTTCTTATCGACCGCCTCGACCACCCACCACGGCGCCTCGGGAATGTTCGTCCGCTGCAGCATGGCCTCCTTCGCCTGCGTGTAGGCCTCCCAGCGAACGCGCGACTGGAGGTCCATGGGTGAGAGCTTCCACTGCTTCAGCGGGTCGTGGATGCGCATGTTGAAGCGGAAGTGCTGCTCCTCGTCGGTAATGGAGAACCAGTACTTGATGAGGATGATGCCCGAGCGCACCAGCATGCGCTCGAACTCCGGCACGGTGCGTAGGAACTCCTCGCATTCGTCCGCGGTGCAGAAGCCCATGACGCGCTCGACGCCGGCGCGGTTGTACCAGGAGCGGTCGAAGAGCACGACCTCGCCGCCAGCGGGAAGTTGGCTGACGTAGCGCTGGAAGTACCATTGCGTGCACTCGCGCTCGCTGGGTGCGGGTAGCGCGGCCACGCGGCAGACGCGCGGATTGAGGCGCTGGGTAATGCGCTTGATGACGCCACCTTTGCCCGCGGCGTCGCGACCCTCGAAGATGACCACGACTTTGAGTTTCTGGGCGACGACCCAATCCTGCAGTTTGACCAGCTCCCCCTGCAGCCGGAACAGCTCCTTGAAGTAGAGCTTGCGGTCCATGCCGTCCGCGTCGGGGCGATCCGACGTCCCGTCGAGGAGCATGCCGAGGCGCTCGTCGTCGATCTCCATCTCGAGCTCCTCGTCGAAGCTGTCGACGAGATCGGCACGGATGCGGTGGTCGAGATCTTTTGCACGTTGGTCGCCGGTCACGATAGCACTCCTAAATCACGCATCATGGGCGCTCGCCCGACATGCGGTCGAGCAGGGCAGTCAACGATCTCGAGAACGCGACCACGCCCACCGTGAGCGCCGTCACCGCGGCGGCCACGATGCAGAAGTAGCCGAGCTTGACGAGGAGGGGTGCCCCCGTCTCGTCAATGAGGTTCATGCCGAGGAACCCGGTCGCGGTGGTGCCGATGAGACCAATGATCGTTACGGCCGTTAGGCGATGGAAGGATCCGCTCTGCCGGCGCAGCACGTCGCTGTCGAGGTACTGCACCATGTCGAAGATTTCGTTGCGCAGCTCTTTGTACAGGTCGTCGTTGCCGAGGTGGGCTCGCTGCATCCGGAAAAGATCGCGAGTCTGCGCCTGGTCCGACACTTCTGTGAACCAGTAGCGCTGGGTGAACCGCATGAACGCTTCTTGCAGTCGATAGGTTTCGCGGCGGAAGGAAGCGGCCGACTGCGCGCTGCGCATCTCGAGCAGCTTGATCGCGGCCACCAGCCGGTCCGACAGCATAAGCAGCGCTGCCTTGTGAAAGTGGCTGATCAAGAACAGCAGGAAATACTGGTGGCGGAACTGTCCCAACAGCCCGCGCTCGTTGTCCTCCAGCCGCGGGGAGACGCCATCGGCGACGACGGTGAATGCGTGCCCCGACAGCAGGAAGCGCGTGCCGACCGCCGCGGCCTCCGAACCCTCGTGATAGTAGCGGTCGTAGCAGTTGCGGGCCTCGAAATCGTGCAGGAAGCGCTCGGCGAACGGCGCATCGCCGTTGGGACTGGCGCCGGTGGCGAAGGCGAGCCGCATGTAGTCGGTCCGCTGCATGTCCCACATGCGGTCGAGCGTCAGGTAAGTCATCACCGGCATGCGGTAGTACTCGATCTGCCGGAAGCTCAGCGGCCCCTTGCTGCCGGAGTTCTCCGCCACCAGCGGCATCAGCAGAAACTCCCAATGCGCCGCAAAGCAGGGCGTCCGCTGGTGACCGACGAAGGACAGGTAGCGTTCGCGCTTCTGGTAGTCGGAGGTGGCGAGCACGCGATCGTCTTTGTCGAGCCACTCGACGTGCGCCGGGCAGTGCAGGGGCTCGCCCGTCTCCGTCCACCCCGGCGGATAGGCACGGCCGAAGCGATACATGATCTCGTGCACGACGCTGAGCGGCAGATCGGACGCGTAGAACTCGAACGCGAGGATGACCGCGTCGACGTCATGAAAGAAGTGCAAGTCCACGTGCGCCACGCGGCAGGTGACGGGCTCGCCGCCCGGCGCCAGGACCATGCGCACGGCGGCGATGTCGGTGCGCCGGTAGACGCGCAACGGGGCGTCGCCCTTACCCAGGCGGCGCAGAGAGCCCGGGGCATCGCCGTAGAGGAACCGTTGCACGTGCGGCAGGAAGCTCACGAATTCGCGATAGTGACGTTCCTGGAAGGCATCGGCCTCGACCCCAAACTCGTCGTCGACGAGTTCCCAATTGCCGCCGCCGAGGCGCTCGAACAAAGCGTCGGCGCTGTCCCGCTTTCCGTTCGCCTTGCCGGAGATGAGCTGAATGGGCCAAAGAACGATCTGGCGGAAATGGCGAACGGTCCGCGCCTGCGCGTCGTGCGCACCCGCGGGCACCGGACTTGCATCGTTGGCCATGCCTCCCCTTCCGCGGCCGCGGCGCCGCGGTTCAATCCGTGCCCCGGTGGCACCCTAGTGAGTGCAGATGACAGTTTTCCGACACCCTAAGTGCCGGCGCTGGAAGCGGTTGGGATTAGAATCCGGCGCGAGGCGCCCTATATGGGCTAGAATGGTTGTGGCCCGGCACCCGTGATGCGCGGTAACCGGGCCGGCGTCTGGAGGTATGTGATGAACATCGCGAAATGGGCCGCGCTCGGCACGGCTGCAGTGGTCCTTGCTTCGCCGACGATGGTCGCCGCCGATTCCTACTGGGAGGTCGAGGCGGCGCGCGCCAACGCGCGGGCCGGCGGTCCGACCAACGCCCGCGATGCGGAGCTGCTGCAGCGCTATGGCTGCCTGAGCGGCACGCGCAGCGCCTTTTGCCAGCGGCTCGGTTACAGCGACGGGCGCACCTATCGCCGCTCCAGACGCTATTCCCGCTGAGCGCATCGCACGTGAGGTTTTCCGACCGCGATAGGCCGCCCCTATCGCGCCATCGCCGCGGTCTTGCTCACGCCGGTTTGACTCGCGGCGCGGCGCGACCTGGTCGTCGTTCGTGCTAGCCTCAGTCTCGGAAATCACCTGAGACATCTCATGCACACTCTTCATCCGAACTCGCCCGGTCTTGCGGCCGGCGTCACCGAAGACATGATCCGCGACCTGGTGCACGCGTTCTACGCTACGGTGCGGCGCGATCCGCTGCTCGGGCCGATTTTCAATGCCAAGGTCGAAAACTGGGACGAACACCTCGCGACACTCTGCCGTTTCTGGTCGTCCGTGACGCTGCTGACCGGTGCCTACAAGGGCCGGCCCATGGTCGTGCATGCGGCGCTTCCCGATCTCGACGCGACACACTTCGCGCGCTGGCTCGCTCTCTTCAAAGAGACGGCGGAGGAAATCTGCCCGCCGGAAGCCGCCGAGCTCTTCGTCGATCGCTCGCAACGCATTGCGGAGTCGTTGAAGCTCGGCATCGACGTACAGCGCGGCCGCGGCATTCCCCTCGCTCCGGCCCTCTGACGTCGCCCGCCAACGCTCATCAAGAAGCGGATTAAGACCATGGCTCTCACGACCCGCCTGACGCGCGCCCTCGGCATCGCGTATCCGATCATCTCCGCGCCGATGGCGTTCGCGGCGGGAGGCCGTCTCGCCGCCGCCGTCTCCGGGGCCGGCGCCCTAGGACTGATCGGCGGGGGCTACGGCGACAAGGATTGGCTCGAGGCGGAGTTCCGCAACGCCGGCAACGCAGCTGTCGGATGCGGGTTCATCACCTGGTCGCTGAAAAAACAGCCGCAGTTGCTCGATGCCGCCTTGGCCCACAAGCCGCGCGCCATCTTCCTCTCGTTCGGCGATCCCGAAACGTTCGCGCGGCAGGTCAAGGATAGCGGGGCCAGGCTCATCTGCCAGGTGCAGACGCGGCGCGACGCGGAGCGCGCCATCGGCTGCGGCGCCGACATCGTCGTGGCGCAGGGCTCGGAAGCGGGCGGCCACGGTGAGATCCGCGCGACCATGACGCTGGTGCCGGAAGTCGCCGACCTCATCGCCGCGAAGTCGCCTGAGACGTTGCTTTGCGCCGCGGGGGGGATCGCCGACGGGCGTGGCCTCGCCGCTGCTCTGATGCTCGGCGCCGACGGCGTGCTCGTCGGGTCGCGTCTGTGGGCCTCACACGAGGCCAATGTCAGCCCGCGCATGCACGACGCGGCGCTGGCGGCGACCGGCGACGACACGGTTCGCTCGCAGGTGATGGACCTCGCGCGCAAGCTCGACTGGCCGCATCGCTATACCGCGCGGGTGCTGCGCAATGCGTTCATCGAACGCTGGCACGGGCGCGAGGCGGAGCTTGTGGCCGTGGCCGACGAAGAGGCCGCGAAGTACCGCCAAGCGTGGGCCGAGGGCGATCCCGAGGGCAGCAACACCTTCATCGGCGAGGCCGCCGGCCTGATCCATGGCATCGAGCCAGCCAGCGTCATCATCGATCGCATGGTGCGCGAGGCGGCCGACCGCATCACCGGTGGCGCCCGCGAGCTGGTCTCCTGACGGGGCAAGCAACTGCCCATGATTTGGGCATGGCAATCGTCGGTATTGTTCACCATCTCCTAAAGGCTGCAGTCCTAAGTTTAGGGGCGTGTGGCTTGCGCCTGCGGTCGCCGCGGCGCTACGCTCTTGCGGTCGCCGGTACGTGTCATGGAAAAAGTCCTCACGACGGTACTGTCTCGCCTCGTCAAGCGCGGCGCGCTGACGATCGTCACCGCGCGCGGCAACGAGTGCACTTTCGGCGATGGCTCCGGTGAGGAAGTTCGCGTCCGCTTTCTCGACCCGGGCGCCGAGCGCGCCACCGTTCTCAATCCCGAACTGCGCGTGGGCGAGCTGTATATGGACGGCCGCCTCGTCGTCGAGCGCGGATCGATCTACGACTTCCTCGCCCTCGTGGTACGTGATGCGGAAGCCGGCGAGCGCTCCCTGCCGGCGCGCCTGCTCGGCAAGCTGCGCTACCTGACGCGCAGTGCCATCAGTCGCAACAATCGATGGCGCGCCCGGCGTAACGTCGCCCACCACTACGATCTCGACCATCGGCTCTATGAGCTGTTCCTCGATCCCGACCAGCAGTACAGCTGCGCCTACTTCGAGCGGCCCGACTGCACGCTGGACGAGGCTCAGCTCGCCAAGAAGCGCCTGATCGCCGCGAAGCTGGCGCTCGATCCCGACAGCCGGGTACTCGACATCGGCAGCGGGTGGGGCGGTCTCGCCCTCTACCTCAAGCAGATCGGCGGCGCGCGGCAGGTGCAGGGCATTACGCTGTCGAGCGAGCAATTGCAGGTAGCGCGCGAGCGCGCGGCGGCGGCGGGATTGTCGGACAGCGTCCACTTCGCGCTGCAGGACTATCGCGAGACGGAAGGCAGCTTCGACCGCATCGTATCGGTCGGCATGTTCGAGCACGTCGGCCCGCGCTTCTACCCCACCTATTTCAACAAGTGCCGGCAGCTTCTGAAACCCGACGGCGTGATGGTGCTGCACACCATCGGCCACATGGACGGCCCTTGGTATCCGAACCCGTGGCTCGACAAGTACATCTTCCCGGGTGGCCAGCTACCCGCATTGTCGGAGATCGTGCCGGCGATCGAGCGGGCGGGGCTGCTCGTGACCGATGTCGAGTGCCTGCGGATGCACTACGCCGAGACGCTTCTCAACTGGCGGCGGCGCTTCATGGCGCGGCGCGACGAGGCGCTGGCACTGTACGACGAGCGGTTCTGCCGGATGTGGGAATACTACCTCGCGTGCTGCGAAGCGGCATTCCGCTACCAGAACGTCGCCGTGTTCCAGATCCAGTGCGCGCGTAGCGCCGATGCGGTGCCGTTGACGCGCGCCTATATTGCCGAGCGCTACGAGGATTTGCGCCTGCGAGAAGTCGAGGCGAAGATCGCCCCGCCGCGCGCTGCAGGCGAGCCGGTGCCCCTGCGCAAGCAACGGCTTTGACAGGATTTTTTCTAAGTGCACCGATTGCTGCGGCGCACCCGTCGGCTTGGAAAGCCGTCCTCCGTTGTCTATAGTTCCGACGTAGGCGATCTAGGCTGCGACTGCTCTTGCCGGTTCGGCCTCTACCGCAAGCGGAGGCATAGTTCGCATGAGATGCCATCCGGCACGGTGGCTCTGGGGGCTCATTCCGATCGCGATGCTGAGCTGGCTGGCGGTCAACGCCGAGTCCGACCGCATCGAGCGCGATCTCGAGCAGCGCAGCGCCGCCGCTCTCGCGGCCGCCGGCCATGACTGGGCGTCCGTCGCCTTTTCGGGGCGTGACGGCCTGCTCGTCGGCACCCCGGATAGACCCGGCCAGCGCGACGAGGCCGTCGGCGTCGTGAGTGACGTATGGGGCGTTCGCGTCGTCGAGGTGCGCGACCGGGCCGCGGTCGATCCCGCGCCGCCGAGCGCGGTCCCTGCTCATGAGGAAATCCCCCGCCAGCCGTTGCGCGACCTCGCCCCGGTCGACTTGCCGGTGGCGAGTTCCGACCGGGCGGTGGCGGCACGCGTCGCAGCGGGGCCACTGGTGAGCGCGGATGAGCCCGGTGGTGTGGTGCAGGCGCACGCGCCACCCGATGTCCTCGTGGGCGCGCGGGACGAACGCATAGCCGAAGCCTTACCGACGCAGTCGGAACCGAGCGACGTGGTGCAGGCGCGCGAGGCGACACCGGCCGACAGCGTTGAGTCGCGGGCGGATATCGCGCCTGCGCCGGCGGCATCGTTGATCGAGCCTGCCGAGAAGCAGGCTGGTCCTCCTGCGACGACGGTGCAGAAAGAGGTCGCGGAAGCGCCATCGACTACCCCCGTGCAGCCGCAAGAAGCGATCTCAATTCCCGCTGCCGACCGCGCCACCGATCCCGGCCTCGTCGCTAAGATCGACGATGTCCCCCCACCGCCAGAGCGCAAGGAATTCACGGAACGGCAGCCGACTACCCCCGCGCAGCCGCAAGAAGCGCTTTCAATCCCCGCCGCCGATCCGGCGCGCGATCCCGCTGTCGTGGCGAAGGTCGACGACATCCCGCCGCCGCCGGAGCGGAAAGAAGTGACGGAAGCGCCATCAGCTGGCCCCGCGCAGCCGCAAGAAGCGCTTTCAATCCCCGCCGCCGATCCGGCGCGCGATCCCGCTGTCGTGGCGAAGGTCGAGGCCCCGCCATCGAGCGAGGGGCCCGCGGTTGCGCCGGTGCTGCCGGTACCGAAGCAGGAGGCGCCGGGTCAACCACCACCGCTGCCGGCGCCAAAAGCCGATGGTGCCGCCAAGGGAGCTCCGCCAATCCCGCAGGCCAAGGCCGATCCGGTGCAACCGGCTACGGCCCCCGCGGCAGACGCTCAGCCCAAACCGTCTGCCCCCGACCATCGCTTTGATACGGCAGCGTTACCTCCGGGCAACATTGCCTCCCAGACCGGCTGCACGAGCAACGTGCAAACGGCCGCGCGGCAGGTCGAGGTGCACTTCGCTCGCGGCCGTGCGCACCTCGATCACGCCGGAAAGACGGCGGTCGATCGGCTCGTGGGCGCGCTGAACGCATGCCCCGGGACGGCACTCAGCATCGCCGGCCACGCCGACGCCGCGGGACAGGCGCGGCGCAATTTGGCGCTGTCGAAGCACCGAGCGCGCGGCGTGACGGCCTATTTGGTCGAGAAGGGCATTGACGCGAGCCGCCTCGCCGCCGTTGGGTACGGCGAGACCCGGCCGGTGGCGCCCAACAACTCACGGGCCAACCGGGCAAAAAACCGACGCATCGAGGTGGTGATCACGGCGCACCGCGTGCCGCCACCCCCGATGCCTGTACGAAAGCAGGATGCTGATAATGGACTATCTCGTCGCTAACCTCGCCTGGTACACGGCTGCAGCATTCGTGGTCGGTTTCGTCGTGGCGTGGATTTCGTGTGCCAGGGTAGAAGGCTGACGCGCGGCTGAACGTGCGCATCGAGTACGTGGGGAGTGAGGGGATATGACGGAGCTGCTTTGGCAGGCGACGTTGCTTTTGGCGGTCGCGTTCTTTTTCGGGGCGGTTTTCGCCTGTGGCTTGAAGCGCCGGTACTATTACGGCACCTCGCGCAAAGCTTCCGGCCTTGCCGTATCGGGTGTCTCGCACGCCCCGGCGCCCAACCAGCCTAGGATTGAGGTTGCACCGCGTGCCGCGGCTGAAGATGAGCGCTTCAACCGCGCCATCAGCGGTCAATCGGCCCATGCTGCACCCGCCGCAGCGTCCCAGTCCGCACCGGCCCCGGTTGCGAAAGCGCCGCCCGCGCAGGCTACCGGCGATCTGGTGTGGCCCGGGCCGGCCATCGTCGGCTCGACTGCATCCGCGAAGGCAACGACTCCGGCAGCGGCAGCTTCCGCGCCCACCGCGGCCGCACCAGCTGCGGCACCGGCCCCAGCTCCCGTCGCGCCGCCGATTTCGTCCATCTCCGTGTCGAGCGGCTCGGGGGCTCCCGTCAAACCCGACCAGGGCGGCGCCGGGCCAAGCGACGACCTCACGCGCATCCGCGGTATCGATCCGGAGATGCAGAAGCGATTGAAGGAAGCCGGCGTTCGCCGCTTCCAGGAACTCGCCGTGCTGACTGCCGGCGACGTCAAGGGCCTCAACGACAGGTTCGGCCTCAAAGGCCGCATCGACCAGGACAATTGGGTCGGCCAGGCGCAGGTGTTGGCGACCGGCGGCGAGACCTATTACTCGCGCCGCGTCGACCGCGGCATGCCCGTTCCTCCGACGGTCGAGCCCGCTTCGCGTGTTCCGGCGCCGGAAGCCGCGGCGTCCGTGCCGGTCGCCACGCGCAGCTTCGGCAAGGTCGCCGCTTCCTCCGCGCCGGGCGATGATCTCACCCGCATCCGCGGCATCGACGCCGGGCTGCAGCGTCAGCTCTACGAGGTGGGCGTGCGCCGCTTCGCCGATCTCGCCGTTCTCGGTGCGGGCGATGCCCGGGTGCTGGAGCAGACGCTCGGCATCGTCGGCCGCATCGGGCCTGAAAACTGGGTCGGTCAGGCACAGGTGCTCGCCGACGGTGGCCAGACCTATTATTCGAGCCGCATCTATAGCGCTGTGCCAGCAGCAGCGCCGGCCGCGACGACGGCTCCGGCTGCCGCTGCTCCCGCGCCAGCCGCGGCGCCTGCACCCGCCCCCACCGCGCCGGCTTCGGCGACCGCTCCGGCCGAGCCGGCCGGCGGCGGCGACATGGGCTACCTGAGGTCGGTGCGTTCCGAAGCGCTGCTCGGAGCGGAGGCGGCGAGGTCTCCGCGCGCCCGCCCCGATGTGGACGACTTGAAGCGCATCCGCGGCATCGGCGTCTTAATCGAGAAGAAGCTCAACTCGCTCGGCATCGTACATTACGAGCAGGTCGCGAACTGGACGGGCGCCGACATCGAGCGCATCAGCCAGATACTCGACTTCAAGGGACGCATCGAGCGCGAGAACTGGATCGAGCAGGCGCGCATCCTCGCAACCGGTGGGCAGACCGAGTTCTCGCGCCGGGTGGACGGCTAAAGGAGCCATTGGCGCACCGTCGTCATCGGGGTAGGAGTGTGCGCCCGTGCGGCCGCAATGCAGGCTCGCGTGGTCCAGCCGCAAGGTGATCCGATGCCGGTCGACGCGGTGTTTACGTTCGCCGACGACGAGGAGCGCGACGTCTGCACGCTCCTGCACGATCCCGCGACTTACGGCGCCGGCGACACGCCCGTCGAGGTCGTGGAGACGCACATCGCCCGGGTGTTCCTCGTCGGCGACGATGCCTACAAGCTGCGCAAGCGCGTGCACCTGCGCTTCGTCGACTTCTCGACGCTGCATGCGCGCCACGCCGCCGCCGTGCGCGAGATGGAGATCAACCGTCCGCACGCGCCGAACATTTATCTCGGCTTGGTGCCGATCGTGCGCACCGAAGGGCGTCTGCAACTCGGCGGGCAGGGCGAGATCGTCGAATGGGCGGTGCACATGCGCCGCTTTCCGCAGGAGGCCGTGCTCAGCCACCGGGAGGAGCAGGGACCCATCTCGGAGGAGCTCGCCAAGGCGCTTGCCGACATGGTGGCTCGCTACCACCAGGATAGCCCCGTCGCTGCGACGTGCGACGGCGGGCGCATCATGGCGCCGGTTGTCGAGCAGCTTTCGAGCGCGCTCGCATATGGCTACATCGACGTTGCCGACCGGCTCGTCTCCACGTTCGAGCGCACGCGTCCACTGCTGGTCGAGCGCGGCAACGCGGCGTGCGTCCGCCGCTGTCACGGCGACCTGCACCTCGGCAACATCGTGCTCGTCGACGGCAACCCTGTTCCCTTCGACGCGCTGGAGTTCAGCGAGGCACTGGCGACGGTCGATGTTCTCTATGACCTCGCCTTTCTGCTGATGGACCTCGATGCGCGCGGCGACCTGCAAGCGGCCAACGCGGTGCTCAACGCTTATGTTGCCTTCGAGCCAATCGGCGGGGAGATCGAGGGGCTCGCGTCCCTGCCGCTGTTCCTCGCCTGCCGGGCGGGTGTTCGGGCGGTCGTCGCCATGGCGCGCACCGAACAGCTCGCCGTGGAGGAGCAGACGGCGCTGCGTGCCGAGATACGCCGCAACGCCCGGCTGGCCGACGCCTATCTGCTGCCGCCGAAACCGGTGCTCGTCGCGATCGGCGGCCTGTCCGGGACGGGCAAGTCGACGCTCGCGGCGCTGCTCGCCGCGCACGTCGGGCCGCCGCCGGGCGCTTTGCACGTGCGCAGCGACGTGGAGCGCAAGCGCCTGTTCGGGGTGCCGGAGACGCAACGGCTCGACCGCCAGCACTACCGCATCGGCACGGCGGAGCGCGTCTACGACATCGTCGAGGACAAGGCGCGGCGCGCGCTCGCCGCCCGGCATGCGGTCATCGTCGATGCCGTGTTCGCCAAGCAGGAGGAGCGCGAGGCGATAGAGGCCATTGCGCGCGAGGCTGCCTGCCCGTTCGTGGGGCTGTGGCTGAACGCGCCCGCCGAAACGTTGATCGCGCGTGTCGAACGGCGCCGCGGGGATGCGTCGGACGCCGACCGGCGCGTGGTGCGCGAACAGCTCGGCTACGACCTCGGCAACATCGCCTGGCACGTGGTCGATGCTTCCGGCACCGTTGCTCAGAGTGTCGAGGAGGCGCAGCGCGTTCTCGCAGCGGCGCCCATCAAGCCGGCGGGATAAGGACCGCGGCGCCCGTCAGCTTGCCGGCGCGCAACCGCGCGATCGCAGCGTTGGCCTCGCTGAGGCCGAACGTCGTCACGTGCGGACGGATAGGTATCCGCGGAGCGATCTTCAGGAACTCAACGGCGTCTTGGCGCGTGAGGTTGGCGACCGAGCGCACCACCCGCTCGCCCCAGAGAAGCTCATACGGCATCGACGGAATGTCGCTCATGTGAATGCCGCCCAGCACCAGCGTGCCGCCCTTGTCGAGCGCCTTAAGGGCGAGCGGCACGAGCGAGCCAACCGGCGCGAAGATAATGGCGCCGTCGAGAGGATGCGGTGGCTTCTCGTCCGAGGCGCTCGCCCACTTGGCCCCTAGCTCGCGCGCCAGCTTCTGTGCCGGCGTATCGCCGGCGCGGGTAAAGGCATAGACCTCCTGGCCATGAAACACCGCGAGCTGGGCCACGATGTGGGCCGCGGCGCCGAAGCCGTAGATGCCGAGACGGCGCGCCTCGGCGACCAGTTTCCACGCACGATAGCCGATGAGGCCGGCACACATCAGTGGCGCAGCTTCGGCGTCGGAGTAGATGCTGGGAATCTTGAATGCATAGTCAGCGTTGGCGATAGCGAACTGCGCATAGCCGCCGTCGATGGTGTAGCCGGTGAACTCCGGCCGCTCACACAGGTTCTCTTGGCCCGCACGGCAAAATCGGCAGCGCCCGCAGGTCTTGCCGAGCCACGGGATACCGACCCGGTCGCCGACCTTGAGAGCGTCCACACCAGGGCCGACCGCCGTGACGCGCCCGATGATCTCGTGGCCCGGGATGACGTGCGGCTTGGGGCGGGGCAGGTCGCCATCGATGACATGCAGGTCCGTGCGGCAGATGCCGCAGGCAGCGACGCGGACGGCGATTTGTCCACGCCTCGGCGCCTCGACGCGCCGTTCTACCGACTGCAAGGGCGCGCCGACGCGGTCGAGTGCCATCGCCATCATGCGCGTCGGCTGGCCCGCGTCTTTGCCTGTGGGTGACTTGTGCTGTTTCGCCGCGTGCATGCGACGGTATCTAGGACCGTCAGCGTCCGTGGGCAATGGACCTACCAGCGGCCGCTGACGGCCCCGCTCAAACTCATGGGGTCGTGCTCTTTCTTGTGGCGCTTGCTGCGGGCGTGCTTCTTGGAACGCGGGGTTGCGGCCGTAACCGGCTGCGTGGCCTCGCCCGCGGCCTCGGGCGAGGTAGCGACTGGCGCGCTCGCCGTCGCATGAGTGCCCCCGGCGTGCACGCGCTCCTTGGCCTCGGGCGCCAGCACGGTCACCTCCGGCTCGCTCGTCGCCTCCAGCGTCGACGTCGAAATGGCTGCATAGAAAGGTACGAGCTTGGGCTTCTCGGCCGTCGCTTGCGGCTTGCCAGAAGCTTTCTTCTGTACGGCAGCGACGCGCTTGGCCTCGAGCTCGGCAGTGAGCGCCGGCAGCGGCTCGAACACCGATTTGGAGCGCAGGTGCACGACCTTGTAGCCGCGCTTCTTCAGCTCGGTGAGGATGGTCGGCAGCGCATGCGCCGTCGATGCCTTGATGTCGTGGAACAGGACGATGCCGCCGTTCTGGCGCTCGACCTGATCGAGCGTGCGCGCCACGAGACGCGATGGGCTGCCGATGTAGCTGTCGTTCGAGACGACGTCGACGGTGAACGCGGCGATGCCGCGCTCCTGCAGGTGGGCGAGCATCGGCGCGGAATCGCTCAGGCCCGGAAAGCGGAAGAACGGCGCGATGGGCTGGCCGGCGGCGAGCGCGACCGCGGCGAAACCACGCTCGATCTGATCGGTGGAGCGCTCCAGCGACATGGCGCGCAGGTTCAACGGGTGCGACCAGGTGTGGGTGCCCATGGTATGGCCGCGCCCCATTACTTCCTTGACCATGTCGGGATAGGCCTGAGCCATCTGCCCGACATAGAAGAACGTCGCCTTGGTGCAGAACTTGTCGAGCGCGTCGAGGATGGGCTTGGTGTACTTCGGCATTGGGCCATCGTCGAAGGTCAGCACGACCTCCTTCGGGCCGAGGAAGCGCGGCTCCTTCTCGTACTTGGTGAAGCCGCCGAACAGGGGACCGGCCTTCGCGTCGATCTCGACGATGCGCGACACACCAAGGGCCGTCTGGGGGTTGGGGCAGGTCTCTTCGGCCGACGCAGGGATGCTCGAAAGGGCGGTTGCAGCGACCAACGCCAGAGCGGACAAGCACAGACGGATCAAATTGCACCTCGATCGTTCGGCATCGGCGAGCTGAGGATTACGCAATAACAATTCGTCTCGGCACTCATGGCGTGAACCACTTTTTGTACCATGGCACGGTTGCGCCCTCCTTTGTAGCCTCGGCTGTGGAGGGAGGGGATTGCGTGGTGCTGTGGGTGGCCCACGGCAACACCTCTGCGCCAGGATTTCCGTCCGACTGCTGCCAAGTGACCGCGCGCGAGGCGAGCGGCCCCTTGGCAGCCGCGAACTTCTTGGCGATGAGCTTGGCGGCCTGGGCATCGTACTCGGGCAAGGTCGTGGCCGGTTCCTTGGGCACGAGGTGCACGACCTTGAAGCCGCGCTCTTTCATCTCGGTCAGGAGGCCCGGCAGCGCATGGGCGGTCGAGGGCTGGATGTCATGGAAGAGAATGATGCCCTTGCGCGCGCCTCCGAGCTGCGTCAGCACGGCCTTCTTCACGGCGTCGGGGTCGCGACTGCGGAAATCACGGGAGTCGACGTCGATGGTGAAGCTCGCGATATTGCGCGTCTTGAGGTAGTCCATTGCCGACGCGCTCGGCCGCAGGTAGGGGAACCGGAAGAACGGCGCCATCGGTGCGTCGAGCGCCTGCGCCACGGCACTGAAGCCCAGCTCGATCTCCTCCTTGGCCTTGTCCGCGGCGAGGCCCTGCAGCTTGGCATGCGACCAGGTGTGCGCCGCAACCGTGTGTCCGCGGCTGGCCACCTCGCGGACCATCTCCGGGTCGGCGACCGCCATTTTGCCGACCATAAAGAACGTGGCGCGCGTGCAATGCTCAGCGAGAGCCTTGAGGACGGCGCGCGTATAGGGGCGCAGCGGCCCGTCGTCGAACGTGAGCACTACCTCACCGTCGGCGAGGAAGTCGTAGCCGCCGTTGGCGACGCGGCCGAACAGCGGGGCACCGCGCGTGTCGACCTCGACGATGCGCGACATGCCGATGCCATCGCCGTTCGTCGCGCAGGCTTCGACCGGCGGCGCGGCATGCGCAGCCAGCCCGCCGCACAGCGACAGGCCAACGCACCCGACGAATAACGCCCCAATCCGCCGCATCCGCACTCCGCCGACGGCAACAGCCGCAACGTGCTCAAAGTGTCGACCCGCAAACCTCCTAAGTAGGACCGAACTTCTAAGAATCTCTGTAAATCTTTGCCGGTCTCGGACATCTTGGCGGTGTTGTTGCATCCGCGCACCAGCCTGTACCGGCGCCGCCGACGTGCTAAAGGCGGGCCGATCATGCGCGTGATGCGAGTACATCATGCCGGGCAGAGCGTTCTCCGCTGCCGGCGCCCCCCGGAGTGCGGCTTGCAATGAGCGAGACTGAAGAGATTGGCGCGCATGAACGCCGCACGGCGGTAACGCAGGAGCTCGTACGCGAGGTCGGCGATGCGCTCGAGGCGCACGAGGCTACGCAGGTTCGCGCACTGGTGGCGGACCTCGAAACCCCCGATCTCGCCGACCTCATCGAGTTGCTCGAGCCGGAGCATCGTATCGGCCTCATCCAGACTCTGGGACCCGACTTCGACTTCGAGGTGCTGACCGAAGTCGACGAGAAAGTGCGCGACCAGCTTTCCGAGGCGCTGCCGAACGACGTGCTCGCCAAGGCGGTGACCGATCTCGACAGCGACGACGCCGCCTACCTGATCGAGGGCCTCGAGGCCGACGATCAGAAGGAGATCCTGGATCAGCTGCCGCAGGGCGAGCGCGCGGCGCTGCAGCGCAACCTGCTCTACCCCGAGGAAACGGCCGGCCGCCTCATGCAGGCGGACTTCGTCGCCGTGCCGCCGTTCTGGACGGTGGGGCACGTGATCGATTTCGCCCGTGACGCCGAGGACCTGCCGGAGACGTTCTCGGAAATCTTCGTCGTCGACCCGGGCTTCCATCTGCTCGGCAGCATCGACATTTCGCGGCTGCTGCGCGCCAAGCGCGACCTCACGGTCGACAAGATCATGGACACCGACCGGCACATCGTGCTGGCCACCGCCGACCAGGAGGCCGTCGCCCGCCAGTTCGAGCGCTACGGTCTCATGGCAGCGCCGGTGGTGGACAAGAACGATCGCCTTGTGGGCGTCGTCACCGTCGACGACGTGGTCGAGGTGATCGAGCAGGAGGCCGACGAGGACGCCAAGCTGTTGGCGGGTGTCGGCGACGAGCGGCTCTCCGACAGCGTGCGCCAGATCGCGCCGCCGCGCTTCTCTTGGCTGTTCGTCAACCTGTTTACCGCAATCCTCGCCTCCGCCGTGATCGCTCTGTTCGACACGACCATCGAGAGCATGGTGGCGCTCGCCGTGCTGATGCCGATCGTCGCTTCGATGGGCGGCAACGCCGGGACGCAGACGATGACGGTCGCGGTGCGCGCGCTCGCCACAAAAGAGCTCAATCCCGCGAACATCGTGCGCGTTGTGGTGCGCGAGACGGCGGTGGGGCTGTTGAACGGCATGGCGTTCGCGCTGATCATGGCGCTGATCGCCGTGGCCTGGTTCGGCACCGAGCAGCTCGGTCTCGTCATCGCCGCGGCGATGCTCGTCAATATGCTGGCGGCGGCGCTGGCGGGAATTTTCATTCCCCTGGCGCTCGACCGGATGGGGTTCGACCCGGCCGTCGCCTCGACGGTGTTCGTGACGACGGTGACCGACGTCGTCGGCTTCTTCTCGTTCCTCGGTCTGGCAACGCTTTGGCTCAAGTGAGGGATGATGAGCGTGGGCGACATCAAGATCAGGCCGCTCAAGGTTTCCGACCGTAAAGCCTGGGAGGAGCTGTTCCACGGCTACATCAACTTCTACGAGGCGAAAGTGCCCGACGACGTCGTGGCGCTGACGTGGGAGCGGCTGGTGAATGGGGCTGACGGGTTCCTCGGCCTCGTCGCGGTCGACGATCACGACCGGCCCATCGGGCTGGCGCACGCCGTGTTTCATCCCTCGACGTGGTCGCCGACGGCGTACTGCTATCTGGAGGATCTGTTCGTGGGGCGCGAGGCGCGCCATCACGGCACCGGACGGGCGCTCATCGAGGCGGTCTACAAGGAAGCCGACAAGCGGGGGGCGACGCGCACCTACTGGGCGACGAAAGAGGACAACCGGACGGCGCGGCGGCTCTACGATCGCGTCGCCAGCCTGAGCCCGTTCGTGCAGTACCGCCGCTGACTTCACCTCAGACGGCCGAAGGCGTGTGCAGCGCCCGCCGAACAGCGTCGGTTGACAAATGTGCGCGTTCGCTGTTTGTTCCCTTTCATCCGTCGTCACGCAGCGTTCCCCGCATCGGTAGTGCGCGACGGGGGAAATGCGCAGCGGCGCTTCGCCGTATCCATCGCAAGCGTGAACGGCGTGCAAAAATCTGCTTTGGTGGCGCCACTTTAGGGTGGCCGGCCACGAAAGTGGCTTCTTTCCTTGGGAAGTGGTGCCCAATTAAGAAGCATTGCCGATACGCAGCGTCACGTCCGGGCGGGTCTGCTGTCCTGCGCGTCGCAAACTTTGCGCGCTCGGATGGTGCTTCGCCGGGGGAACGATGTCAGGGGAAGGACGATGGGTAGGCATCTGGCCGCGTGGCTGATCGTCGTTATCGCGATCGGGGGCATTGCAGCGGGTCTTGGTCTCCACAAGCATAGAGAGATTCAAGCCGGTATGGCGGCAGCGGCGGCTTTTCCAGAACCCGTCGAGGCGGTCGCATCGGTGGCCGCGCGCGAAGGCTCGTGGTCGGCGACGACACGTGCAATCGGCACAGTCGTCGCGTTGCGTCAGGTTGAAATCCGCAATGAGATCGCCGGCGTTGTCAGTGAGCTTGGTTTCACGTCGGGAGCAACCGTGACGGCCGGTCAGCTGCTGGTGAAGTTCGACACGCGCCAGGAAGAGGCTGCGCTTGCCGGCGCCGAAGCCGACGCCAGGCTGGCAAAGGTTACACTCGAGCGGCGCGAGAAGTTGCAAGGAAGCGCGGCCTTCTCCGCCCAGGAACTGGACAAAGCCCGCGAGGAGCACGCCGCCGCGGCGGCGCGTGCGAGCAACCTCGCCGTAGCAATCGATAAGAAGCGCATCACCGCGCCATTCAGAGGGCGCATCGGCATCACCAACCTGCAGCCCGGCGCTTATCTCGATGTCGGCACGCGCATTGCGAATTTGCAGGGTGCGGACGAGGATGTCTTCGTCGACTTCTCGCTTCCTCAGGATGCCGCGGCCTCGATCAAGCCGGGGATGAGCGTGAGGTTGTCCCACGCCACAATTTCGGCGCAGGCGTCCGAGGCCAAGATCATCGCCGAGGACGACAGTGCCGATCGCACCAACCGGATGGTTCTCTTCCGCGCCGTGGGGCGCGGCCTTGGAAAGATGTTCCGGCCCGGCATGTTTGTCGACGTCCTGGCCGTCACGGCGGAACCGCGGGCAGCGATTCTTGTCCCGCTCACCGCCCTTCGCCGTTCCACGCACGGCAGCCACGTGTTCGTCCTCGCGGAGGAAAATGGAAAGTTGCGCGCGCGCCAACGCAGCGTGCAGATCGGGCCGGTCCAGAATAGCGACGTCGTCATCGAGAAGGGACTGATCGTCGGCGAGCTGGTCGCGACGTCAGGATCATTCAAGCTGCGCGATGGCCTGCTGGTGCAGACGGAAGCTCCTGCCACCGGTCAAATCACCGTCAACTAACGCCGGAGCCGAGCGATGCGCGCGATAGAAGTCTTCGTCCGGCGCCCGGTGCTGGCCATCGTCGTCAATGTGGCGCTGGTCCTCATCGGCCTGCGGGCGATCTCGCAGCTCCCGGTGCAGCAATACCCGCGCATCGAAAGCTCATCGATCCAAGTCACGACGATCTACATTGGCGCGCCGGCCGACATCATCCGCGGCTTCGTGACGACCCCGGTCGAACGCGCACTCTCCTCGATCAGCGGCATTGACTATGTCGAGTCGAGCAGCGTCGCCGGGGTCAGCACTGTAACCGCGCGTCTGCAGCTGAACCATCCGAGCACCGTGGCGCTCGCCGAGGTCGGCAACCGCCTCGACCAGATCCGCAGCGAGCTTCCGCAGGAAATCGAATCGCCGGTCGTCGAGGTTCAGCGTGCCGACCGGCCATATGCGACGTTCTATGTCAGCGTCACCTCGGAGGGCATGACGCCCTCCCAGCTCACCGACTACCTGACGCGGGAAATACAGCCCCGTCTCAGTACGATCCCCAATGTCCAGCGTGTGGGCCTCGAGGGAGCGCGCCCGCAGGCCATGCGCATCTGGCTTGACGCCGAGCGGCTCGCCGCGTTCGGCATTGGAGCTAGCGACGTGGAGTTGGCACTCACCCGGAACAACTTCCTAGCGGCCGTGGGCCGCGCCAAGGGCAACGAAGTTCAGGTCGATCTGCTGACGAACACGGATCTGCGCAGCGCCGATGAGTTCGAAAAGCTGATCGTGCGCGAGGACGGCGACCGGATCATCCGGATTTCCGACGTCGGCAGGGTAGAGCTCGGCTCCGAGGAGGAGACGGCGAACGTCCGTCACAACGGCAAGGAAGCCGTCTATCTGTCGGTCTGGCCGCTGCCAGGCGCGAACGAGATCAGCGTCGCCCACGCATTGCGGGCGGAGCTCGAGAAGCTCAAGCCCGAGCTCCCGCCGGGTGCCGAAATCGCCCTCGCCTACGATGGCACGGTCTACATGGAGAACTCCATCAAGGAGATCGGGACCACGTTCACCGAGACGGTGATGATTGTCGCCCTCATCGTTTTTCTGTTTCTGGGCTCCGCGCGCAGCGCTCTGGTGCCGCTCGTCACCATCCCCATCTCGCTGATCGGCGCCATGGGCGCCATGATGGCCATGGGCTTCTCGCTCAATCTGCTCACGCTGCTGGCGATCGTGCTGTCGGTGGGGCTCGTTGTCGACGATGCGATCGTCGTGGTCGAGAACGTCTCGCGCTACATGCGCGAAGGCATGGGCCGCATCGAAGCGGCGCTGCTCAGCACGCGCCAGCTCTTCGGTCCAATTGTAGCAATGACCATCACGCTGGCGGTGGTCTATGCGCCGATAGGATTCCTGTCGGGCCTCACCGGTGTGTTGTTCAAGGAATTCGCGTTCACGCTGGCCATCGCGGTGATCGTCTCCGGCTTCGTCGCTGTCACCTTGTCGCCGATCATGAGCGCTTACACGGCGCCGGAACGCGGCCGCGAGGGCCGCTATGCCAGGCTCGTCGGTCACGTGTTCGACCGTGTCGCGAGCGGCTATGGCCATGTCTTGGAGATCACGCTGCGGTTCAGCGCCCAGATCATCGCTTTCGGAGTCTTCCTCTGCTTGCTGGCCGTGCCGCTCTACATGTTCTCCGGGAAAGAGCTCGCTCCCGTCGAGGACGAGGGCTTTGTCTTTCTCATCGTCAACTCGGCGCCCGACGCCTCACTTGGCTACACCGCCGGGCACATGGACAAGGTCCTCAAGGTCGGCAAAGCACTGCCTGAGTTCGAGGCGATGTTCGAGATCGTTTTTCCATCGAACGGCTTCGGCGGCTACCTGTTCAAGAACTGGCATGACCGCCAACGCACGGCGCACGAGATCCAGCCGGAAATTTTCGGTGCCGTCTCGCAGATCAAGGAGCTGCAAGTTTTCGCGGCCCTTCCGCCGCCGCTCCCCGGCGCCGGCCAATACGACGTCGAGCTTGTCCTCAAGGGTCCGGGGACGCCGCAGCAGATGGCCGACTACGCCGCCCAGATCGTCGGCGCTGCGTTCGGCAGCGGCATGTTCCAGTTTGCCGACACCGATCTCAAGATCGACTTGCCCCAGGTGAAGGTCACCGTCGATCGAGAGCGGGTTGCGGACCTTGGCCTCGATCTCGCCGGTGTCGGCCGCCAGCTCGGTGTGCTCCTCGCCGGAAACTACGTGAATCGCTTCACGCTCGATGGACGGGCCTACAAGGTCATCCCGCAGGTCGGCCGCGATGCCCGCGCCGCCGCCGAGAACCTCCTCGACTACAAGATACGCACGCGCGACGGTGCCCAGATCCCCGTCTCGGCTTTCGCCAGCCTCGAGACGTCGACTGCCCCGAGAACCCTCGCCCGTTTCCAGCAATCCGATAGCTTCCGCGTCTTTGGAGGCGTGCAGCCCGGCACTACCAAGGCCGCGGCGCTGGCCGCACTCGAGGAGGCGGCGCGCCGCATTCTTCCTGCCGGCTACACCATCGACTACGCGGGAGAGTCCCGCCAATTGCGGCAGGAGGGAACGACGCTCGCCGGCACGCTCGGCTTCGCTATTTTGCTCATCTATCTGGTACTCGCGGCGCAGTTCAGCAGTTTCCGCGACCCCTTGGTCGTGCTGGCCGGGTCTGTACCCCTCGCCCTTACCGCGGCACTCGTCTTCTCGTTCCTCGGGTTCACAACCATCAACATCTATAGTCAGATCGGGCTCATCACCCTGGTCGGCCTCATCGCCAAGAACGGCATCCTGATCGTCGCTTTCGCCAACGAGCTCCAGCTTGCCGGGCACCTCAAAGCGGTTGCGATCCGAGAGGCGGCGATGACGCGACTGCGGCCGATATTGATGACGACGGCCGCGACCGTGTTCGGCCACCTTCCGCTTGTCTTCGTGACGGGCGCCGGCGCCGAGGCCCGCAACAGCATAGGCATCATGCTGGTCAGCGGCATGGCTATCGGCACGCTCTTCACGCTGTTCATTCTGCCGGCGGTTTACATGGTCGTCGCCTCGCAGCATCGGGGCGATCCCGTGGTTGACGCGGACGGATTGGCGCCGCCGGTGCCCGCGGGAAGCGCAATATGAACACGCACCTTTAGTGCGCTCGCGGCGCACTCCGCAGATTGGCTGAACGCGATAGGCTCGTTGGCTGAATATGAGCGACGGTCATACTTGACACTCCGTCCCGTACATCCGACGTTGATAGGGTGATAGCCGTCGCTTCCGGCTGCGCGCGGATCGGGCATGAAATCCGATTCCCACCCCGGCAGTACCATCGTTTAAGACGGTCATCGCAAGGGTCAACGGCATATGGAGGCTGAATGACTCCACCGGGAAGTCACGCTCGACCTCGCACCGATGCGGGGTCACGGCTTGGATAGCGAGCTGCAGCACATTGGCCGAGCCTTCCGGGCCGATCACAGCAAAAACTGACAGACCTCATGCGAGGGCGGGATCCGGGCCCGGATCACAGAGCCTCGCCTTATGAGCCCGGCTCTGCTGGGCAGGTCATTTATGACAAGAGCCCCGCTCGAGCACACGCCCGGCGGGGCTTTATTTTTTGCGAATGAGGCGTTAGCCCCGGGTTCCGCATGCGTGATGGCGCGAAGTGGAAAAGTCCATGGCTGAATTTGTGAAGGTGGCAAGCACCGGCGAGATCGCACCGGGCCAGTGTCGACTGGTAACCGTGAATGGCGCGGACATCGCCCTGTTCAACGTCGATGGCAACTTCTTCGCGCTCAGCAATGCCTGTACGCACGATGAAGGGCCGTTGGCCGAGGGAGAGATCGCCGGCCACGAGGTGACCTGCCCGTGGCATGGCGCAAAGTTCGACATCCGGACGGGCGAGGTCCTCGGACCCCCGGCGTATGATGCGGTTGTGCGCTACGATGTGCGCGTAACGGGCGGCGACATCGAGGTCGCGGTCTAGCGACGAGCAGTCCGATGGAGTGAGCCGTTGAGCGCAAGGAGCAGTTAAGCTCGCACCGCATTGGCGCTCGCGGTTAGATCCTTTTCCATGCCATCGATGCCGTCGGCGATGGCTCCCTTGACGAGGTCAGCGACGGATTGAGCGTCTTCGGGCTTGGACTCGAAATCGATCGTCCAAACGACCACGGCGAGACCATCGTAGGACTCGAGAACCTCGACGGTGCCTCGATAGTAAGTCACGGGAAAAGGCGAGACGGGGCGCAGGTAGACCAACCTTCTCCTGAGCAGATTGATCTCCTCTATGGTGTCCCTGATCGCGCCGCCGTTGTTGACGATCGTCATATGTCGGACGGCGCCCGCACCGTGACCCTCAACCTGGCAAGTTTCGATGATGGGAAACCACACATCGAGCCTGCCGATCCCACGGACAGCGTCCCATACGAGATCTACTGGGACATTCAATTTTTTCGTGATGGCCTGCTTAGTGCGCATCGATGACTCCCGTTAGCGATCGGCCGCTTGGACCGAGGGTCTCGGCCCAGCGGTACCTGCCAAAATCACCCTATCGGGAGCAAACTCGTCTCGTATTGGAAGAAAGCGTCACGTCAGCGCGGCATCACATTGGAGTGCGCGCTCGACCCATCGGTTTCAAGCTTTGGCGCATTGGAAGCCAGGTCCAGCAAGCCGGAGAAGCGAAAGGTCGGCGAGCTCCGAACTTGCGGGTAGACCGCCTCCGGCGTCATGCCGTAGATCTCAAGAAAGTCATGAATCATGTGGCTTTGATCGTAATAACCCGTGGCGTGCGCCACTTCCGCCCAGCTTGGCAGCCGCGTCCTCTCGATGATCGCATTGCGCAATCGGATGACGCGCGAGACCTTCTTCGGCGTAGCGCCTATTTGATTGAGGAAGCGACGCTCAAGGGTGCGCTTGGTCAGACCAAGACTGCTTGCCAGATCCGCAATTCGGCAATTCCCTTTTGAGGCCGCGAGCTGTTCGCAGGCGCGTCTGACGACGAGATCGTCGTTCTGCGGGCAGAAAATCGACAGCAAGTGGTGCTCGACGTACGCAACGCGCTCTTCTGCGGTCGCGATGAGCGCCAGATCGTCCTCAATTCGCTCGATCGTGTACTTGGGAAAGATGTCGCGGCAATCCACGCGCCTCTCGGCACACTCCTTCACGATTCCTCGCCGGAAGACGTTCAGCCCCCAAGGCGTCAGCCGCGCTGAAACGCCGGAGATAGCACCGCTGCCCGAAAGGTCGCTGCGAAAGCTCTGAAACCCTGCCAGTCCACTACGTGTGCGGTAGGTGCTCGTTTTGTGAGTGGTCAGTAACGGGGCGTCGTAGAGAAAGCACAGATACGTTGCAGTGTCGGGCAGGATGGAGAGGAACGAGTTCGCCTCGCCGGTGAGGTCTTGGTAGTCCCAATAGGCGTCTACGTAGGAAGCCAAGAGCGGAATGGGACGGAAAACTCTGAGACTCATGTCGACTTCCCAAACACCCGTTGGCGCTTGCGGCAGCCCCAAGAGCCGGCCGAATTCCGTTGAACGACTTCCGGCAAGGAACTGTGGGAATTCTCCGGCTCCCATCAACGGCGGAATTCATGCCGCGACGGGCCGCGGCAGAGTTACATCGGGCATGCGATACCACAAGCTGTAAACGGCAATGCGCGCGCCGGCCGAATTGGCTTTCGGCCTGCGCGGGAACCACCTCCCCATCCGCACGGGAATTCTTGGCAGAGGTGCTTGGGACCGTGGTCAAGCGGTCCGGCGGACACGGTCGGCAACCGCCGTCGCTTTGACGGGTGCACTCAGCTCGACGGCGCGTCGAGCCGGCGGGTCAGGTTCTCGAACTCCTGGCGCAGCTGCTCGTTCTTGAAGATCTGATCGAACGTCGGCGCTTCGAGCTTCTGGATCGCCTCGAACGAGGCGGCGCTGTCGCGCATCAGGTTCTTTAGCTGGAAGCTAGCTTCCACGGTCTCATAGGTATTGTCGGCGATGCGCAGGTCGTGCACGGCGCGGGTGCGCGCTTTGGCGATCTGCTCGCGCTGCTGCTGCAGGTAGCGGCGGTAGCCCTTGGCGGCGTCGGACGCGACCTTCTGCGCGTCGCGGTTGGCCTCCAGCGCTCGCTTCTGGTCGGGGCGGTTCTCGCCCTGCAGAAGCTTCGCCGTCTTGGCCTGCGCGGCGGTGATGTCCTTCAGGATCGCATCGAGCTTCGGCATGTAGTTGGTGTCGATCTTCTCGATCGCCGAGCCCTGCGCGTGCACCAGCATGGCGAAGAGTGCCGCGTGCATGGCGAAGTACTTGCGCGCCGCTTCCATGTTGTCGCCGGCTGCGCTCAACAGCTTGCCGAGCTGAGTATCGATCACCTTGGCGGCGTTGAAGGTGGCGACGAGGCGCACGAGGTCGCCCGACAGCACGCTGTCGAGCAAGAGATCGACCTGCTCGGGCGTCAGCTCGACACCCGACTTCGCCAGCGCGCCGGCGATCTCGACCTTGGCCTTGGCGATCTCGTCCCTGTTCTTCTCGATGCGCTTTTCTGCATCCTTGATGTTGCCGTCGAGGCTCGCGACCGTGTCGGTGAGCACGCCCGGTAGCATCGCGTCCTTCGGCGCCGTGACCTGCTTCTCCTTCATCGTCGCGATCTCGCGCTCGATGTCGCGGATGTTGAGGCGCAGTCCCTCGACCTTCTTCTGCATGCCGACGACGGGCACGTCAGTGACGATGCCGAGCGCGGAATCGAGCAGGCCGCGGATGCGCTGCTCGCGGTCCTCGCGCGTTTCGGTCCACAGCGGCGTCAGGATGAACTCATCGCGCCCGGGAAGCTTCTGCGCTTCCGAGCGCTGCTCGGCGGCGTCGCGCAAGATCGCATCGACGGCGATCATCAGCTGGCGCGCCTGCTCGTAGGCTTCCTCGCCCTCGCGCGGATCCTTAGGAACGGGCGGTGCGGCGGCTGGCGGAGCCGTGCCGGGTACGGGCGGGCCGAGCGGCGTCGCTCCGGCGGTGCGCGGCACCGTCTCGGCGACCTTCTCTACCTTGCCGGTGCGTCCGGACTTGGAAATGAGATCGGCGATGGCGTCGCGCTGGGCGCTCTGGGCGTTGAGCGAGGCGCTCGTTGCGAGAAGCGCGGCAATGGCAATCGCGGAGCGGGGCCAACGAACGTCGGCGAACATGGCAATGCCTCCAAACATGGCCGCACTGGCGGACAGAATTCGGGCTATTCGATGTTCCGCCGTCAGCCGCCAGCCCTTGCTGCGGCCAGCGTTATCAGATCGATAAATCGTGCATCGATCTGGCGGGCATCCGTCAACACAAGCATGTGGGAGAGCGCCTCCCCCTTGCCAAGACCGCCGCCCGCCTGACCCTTCTTGACGAACTCGTCGAAGGGGTGCTCGCCGAGCGCTAAATGCAGGCGCAGCTCCTTGGCGGTGATGCCAAGGACGGCGAACGGCGAGGGCCCACCGATGGCGACCGCGCTTTCGCGCGCGCTGACTTGGGCAGCCGGGTTCACCGACTTGATCTTGGCGAGCACGTGCTGGGCGAGCGGCCTATACGCCTTCGCTTTGGCAAGCAGCGCATCGACGTCGCCGCCCGCGCTGGGAACTGCTGGTGGGGCCGGCGGTGCAGGCGCGGGTGCGGGCGCGCGTTGCGGCGGTTCGGGCGATTGCGCCGGTGCCAGCGGCGCGATCGGCGTCTCACGGCGGCGGAGCGCCGGCCGTCGAGGCGCGGCTTCCTTCGGCACGCCGGCATAGATCGGCTTGCCGCCGTTGTGGTGGATGCGTTCCAGCCATGACGCCTTGGAAAACATGAGGCCCTTGTGGCGCAGCCAGTCGATGATGTCGTTGCGGTGCCCGAGCCCCGCCTCCGATATCGCCTGCATCCACTCGCCGAGGTCGCGGCCCGTGTTCTCCTTCAGGCCGTCGATGAATTCGCGTTCCTTCTCGCCGAAGTCGGTGGCCATCGCGCGTTCCCTTTAGATCCAACGGCGCGATTTCTTTTTGTAGTCGAGGTACGCCTGCCCGAAGCGGCGCTCCAGGTGCCGCTCCTCCGGCAGGATGGCGAGCCAGGTGATCAGCGCGGCGAACACCGCCGCGGCAGCGACGAGCCAGACGTTCTTGGTCAGCTCGGCGGCGCCGAGCAGGATCATCGTGTCGGCGAGATAGATGGGATTGCGAAAACGCCAGTAGGGGCCCGAGGTGACAAGATGCGTGGCGGCGACGTCGGGCAGGACGGTGGTGTCGTGCCGGCGCAGGGTGAGGATCGCCCATACGAGGAGAATGATGCCGATGATGCCGACGCCACGGCCGATGGTGCGCGCGGGAGTGTCGTCGAGGCCGGGCCACGAAATGGGCGCGAGGTAGTTGAGCGCGATCGCGGCACTGATTACGGCCACAAGCACGATCGGCGGCCACGGCACGGTGCTCGGTCGGTCGGCGGTGTCTGCGGATTGGATGGACTCGTCGGCCGGCATATCTCGTCCCTGCTCGTGGCGAGCGAGGTGTACACCAGAATGGCGGGAGCCGTTAATCCCGATGTCGTCCTGTCACTTGGTGCGCGGTACCGGCGTCGGCGTCGTGTCTTCGGTGGTGGCGAGCTCGCGCGCGAGGTCGAAGGTCGGGCACTGCTTGGCGGCGAGCTGACGATTGTAGGCCTCGAGCATGGCGCGGTCGCGCTGGTATTGGCCGTCGGGGTCGACGCCTTCCTTGGTGCCGCCCCAGATCGGCGTGGCGAAGGTCTGCATGCCGCGGGCGGCGGCGGAGGCCTTGCGGTTCGTGTCGTAGCCGCGGATTTGCAGAATGCGGATCTGCATGGTGCCGGAGAGCTTCTTGCAGTCGTAGCCGAGCTCTTCGGCGCTGAGCTGGTAGCCGGACCCGGGGAGAGCGCCGGTGACGACGCCGCCATTGTCAGTGGGAGGAGGGATGTCGCCGACGAGGTTCGGCTTGGTGTCGACCTGTGAACTCGCACAGCCGCACAACGTGGCGCCCGCCAGAGCCGCGCATATGAGAGCCCGCCGTTGGACCATTTTCAAATCACCCAGCCACTGCGGGTAACGAGGCCTGAAAGGGGGCGGATTGAAGGCACGGAGCGAGCCGGGCACCGCGGCACAACGCTTTTGGCGGATCTGTTGCCTGCGGCGCTCAGGCGCGGTTCAATGGCCGGAATCAACGTTGTGGGTGAGAGTATATGCAAGTGAAGAGGACCGCCTTCCTATGCGGGGCGTTGGCGCTACTGATGAGCAGCGCGGGGCGGGCGGAGGACGAGCCCAAGGGGTACGTCTGCACGTTCGATGCGGGCACGGCATGGACGTTCGATGCCGGCAAATTTGCGCAGAAGTCGCCGGAGCCGATCAAGCTCGCGATCGCCGACGTCAACCTGGAACGGCAGACGGCCACGCTGGTACCAGATGCGGGCAAGGCGCCGGGCGCGCTTAAGATCGTGCGTGCCATCAACGCCAACCATTTTCTCGAGGTCGTCAATGAGGGCTTCCTCAACCTGACGACCATCTACGACAAGGATCCGGCGAGTGGCGAGTACCCTGCCGTGCATTCGCGCCACTTCGGCGTGCTCGGGCAGCCCGTCGTGGCGCAATATGCGGGCGCGTGCTCGGCGAAGTAGCGCTCGCTTGTGGATGCGCCGCCGTTGTGACTGGAGACCGCCGCGCCACAGGTCCATTCTGACGACGCTTTGAGCGGAGGCGGGTAGCGTGACTTTGCACCTCATCAAGCTGTGCGTCGGCGTCGACAGCATTGAGGAGCTGGCTGACTGGCAAAAGGCGCGCGCCGCCGAGCAGAAGAAGGCCGGGGCGCCGCCCAAGATTTTCCACACGACATTCCAGACGCCGAAGCGCGAGGCGGAGCTGCTCGACGGAGGCTCGATGTTTTGGGTGATCAAGGGCAGCGTGCAGGTGCGCCAGAAGCTCGTCGGCTTCGAGCCGGGCACGAAGTCCGACGGCTCGAAGGGCTGCCGTATCCTTCTCGACAAAGTGTTGGTGCCGGTGCGCCCGGTCCCGCGCCGCGCCTTTCAGGGCTGGCGCTACCTCACGGCCGACGATGCGCCCGCGGACCTCGGGCGCGGCGACAAGGGGCTCGCCGACCTGCCGCCAAAGATGCGCCGCGAGCTGGCCGAGCTGGGGCTGATCTAATCGGATCAATGGACGGCGCGCCCTGTTGACGACCGTCGATACTCAGGCCAGACCCATCGTATGTCCCGACCGCGCTTCAACAGCCTGATCGAAAGCCTTCCCGCCCTAGTGCCATTTGTCGGCCCGGAGGCGCAGGAGCGTGGCCGCGGCCAGCCGTTCCGCGCGCGTCTCGGCGCCAACGAGAGCCTGTTCGGACCCTCGCCGAAGGCGCTTGCCGCCATGCGCGCCGCGGCGGACGGCAATTGGATGTACGCCGATCCCGAAAGCCACGAGCTGCGCGCCGCGCTCGCGGAGTTCCACGGCGTCGGGCTCGACAACGTCGTCATCGGCGAGGGCATCGACGGCTTGCTCGGGCTGGCGGTGAAGCTCGCGGTCGAGCTGGGCTCGCCGGTCGTCACGTCCGACGGGACCTATCCGACGTTCAACTTCCACGTCGCCGGCGGCGGCGGACGGCTGGTGCGTGTGCCCTATCGCGACGACAAGCAGGATCTCGGCGCCCTGGTCGAGGCGACGCGGAGCGAGGAAGCGCGCATCCTCTATGTGTGCAACCCCGACAACCCGATGGGCTCGTTCTGGGGCGCGGCGGAGTTGAACGACCTCATCGCGCAGCTTCCCGACGGCGTGCTGCTGTGCCTCGATGAGGCCTACTGCGACACGGCTCGTCAAGCAGACTTGTTGCCGGTCGACGTAGGCAATGCGCAGGTGCTGCGCTTCCGCACGTTCTCGAAGGCCTATGGTCTCGCGGGTGCACGCATCGGCTATTGCCTCGGCGAGGCAAAGGTCATTCGCGCCTTCGAGAAGATCCGCAACCACTACGGCATCAATCGCGTCGGGCAGATCGGCGCGCTCGCGGCGCTCGAGGATCAGGAATTTCTCGCCGAAGCCGTGGCGCGCATCGCAAGGGCGCGCGAGCTCATCGGTGCGATCGCCCGCGACAACGGTTTGCAGCCGCTTTCCTCGGCAGCCAACTTCGTCACCATCGACTGCGGGGGTGACGGCGACTTCGCCAAGCGGGTGCTCGATGCGCTGATTGCCCAGGACGTGTTCGTACGTATGCCTGGCGTGGCGCCACTCAACCGCTGCATCCGCGTCAGCTGCGGGCGCGACGAGGATCTCGCGGTGCTGGCCGACACGCTTCCTTTGGCGCTCGCCGCCGCCCGCTAGGCAGGTGGGCGCTAGGTGGCCGGCGCAACCAATGGCGGGTTGGCGGTCCGTTAAGCAGCGGTCGCCTACATCGGCCTCAGTCGACCCAATGAAGGTTCATACCGATGTCCAACGCGCTCCTCGATTATTCGTCCTGGTCGTTCCAGGCGGTCATGATCCTCTTGGTGCTCTACCTGCTCATCGGGCTCATCAACCCGGCCTGGGTATTGGCCAGCAAGCGCTCTACCATCGTCGGCGTGTTCGTCGCCGTGGCGCTGATCGCCTCGACCGCGCTCTATTTCGTCACGCGCGAGCTGCCGGGCGGCGAGGAAACGCCGGCGCAGATCAACGCCGACCCGCCGCCGGCGGCTCAGCCCTAACGAGTTCCAAGCGCCAGCCCCTACAAAGCGTATTGACCTTTCCGCTCGTGGCGTGCCTCAAATCGGCGGCCGTGCGTCCAAGCGCGGTCGTGGCGCCGGGCCCCGGGGGTGCTTGTGTACGACAGTCTCATCGAGAACACCCACTTCGCGGCCGGGACCATCTTTGGATTGGCGCTCATCTATCTTGTGGCAGGCCTGATCAGCCCTTCGCTGGCGCGCGCCTCCGGCCGCGGCGTCGTGGCGCTGCGCTCGATCCTTGGTATCTTCCTGGCCATTGGGCTCGCCGTGGGCGTGATCGTATATACCCATATGCAGCCTGACGGGCCGCATTCGATGAAGACCTACCTCAAGGACTATGACTGGGAGCAGCACAAGTCCGAGGGGGCGGCCTCGACGCCGACGCCGGAGACACCTGCGGCGCCGGCGGCAACCGAACCATAACGCGACCGGCGCGGCCGGCAATCTGGGGAGAGACACACTATGCGCGGATTTTTTGGAGTGCTTGTTGGGCTCGTGGTGATTGCGATCGGCCTCGCCGGGCTTGGCTACGCGCTCGATCTGATGATGACGCATGCCGACCCGGCCGGCGCGCTGAAGCAGGCGGCAGGTCTCGGCGCGTTCGTCGTCGCCGGTCTCGCGCTGGTGGCAATTATCCGCTAGCGCGGACGCTCATGGCCACCGGCGCAAAGCGCCAGGAGCGAAGGTCCATTCGGGCGTTTTCAGCTCGCCGACGAAGGCCGCCGGATACCACGGCGAGCCGTCGCCGGCGGCTGGGTTCTTGAGGACGTGCATCTCCTGCGCGGGCATGTAGCTCTGCACCAGGAGGAATCGCTTCTCGCCCGTCGCGGTGTCCTCCGCCATGTCGGCGACGAGCACGGCGTGTCCCGGGAAGCCGCCCTTGATGAACACGTCGCCTACGGCGATGCCGCCGGCCGGTACGGGTTTCAGCTCGCGCTCCAGCGAGTACGTGCCGGCATAAGCGAACACGTAGTCCATGTATTTGCGGAACGAGGCGTAGCCGGCGTCGCGGCGGGCGGCGAAACTCAAGCGCTTGCCTTCGGTATCGTTGAAGCGGATGTCGGCCTTGTGCCCGCTCGCGAACAGCCATTCGCCGCGCAGGCGCATGATGGCGTCGGCGCATTGCTGCAGGTCGCGTTTGCCCACGTCGATGTCGACGACCGCGACGTGCACGTCCTGCCGCCACTTCGCTGCGCCGGTGAAGATCAGCACGGGGGCGTTGGCGGACTTCATCGGCAATCCGCGCAGCCATGCGGCCCAGCTGCCTTCGGCGGCGGGCGTCCGGGTAAATCCGGGGGGCGGGGCGATACGCTGCGCCAACGTCTCGCCGCCCGGCGCGTACTTCCAGGCGTAGACGGGCGCGGCGACTGCGGCAGTCGATGCGAGCTGACAGAGGCCGGCAAGGAAAAGGAGCAGGGCACGCATGCGTGCACGCTCGCAGGGACGTGTGTCGCGGCGATGGCGTCAGCGTGTGTAGGAGAAGGCCTGCGACTGCCAGGGCGTCGTGAACATCTGCTGCGCCCATTTGGGAGCGCGCTGGGCCGTCATCGCATCGTTGGAATTCTTCGACCGCAACGCCTGCTTTGTCGGCGTGCGATAGGCGCGCACGGCGGCCCGCTTGCGCGGCGTGCGCGCGACGGTCTTCGGCGCGACCTCACGCTCGGCTTCGACCGCGGTCACCGACGGCATCGGCGGAGCGGCGACCTCGGCGACGGGTACTTCGGGGACAACGTCGCTCTCGACGATCGTCGCCGCGGCGAGCTTGACCGTCTCGGGCGTCGCCTCGCTCACGCGCTCGATGCTGCTGGGAAGCAGCCCCACCGTCTTAGTCGCGCCGGCGTCGGTCGCCGCAACTTGCGCTGCGTGGGCAGGCTCGAGGGCGGAAGTGGTGATCGGCGAGATGCCGGTCGCACTCGTGTCGGGACCGAGGAACTCGGTGTCGGAGAACGCCACGCGCTCCGGAGCGATCGCCGGTGCCTCGCTCGCGTTCATGAACGCCGCGTTCTGCACGTAGCCGAGGCGCTCGAGCGACGCTTGCTGGGCGAACGTCGATGAGCACGGGCAGCTGGCCGGGCCCGCGAGGACGGCGAGGCCGAGCCCGCCAATGAAGAGGACCGACAGGGAGCCGGTGAGACGCATGCGGGCGGCGGGGGTCGCCGGGCGGACGGCAACGCGGCGCGCGAAGCTGGGCTTGGAGGCTTTGCGCGTCGTGCGCTGGGCGCCGCCCAGCACCCGATAGCCGCCGGTCGTCGGGGTCGCGCTCGCGTAGGTATGCAGGGCGGCGAATTGATCCAGCACCCGGAGGAAGCTTTCCGCCGGGCCGCCGTTTTCGCTCTCGACCGTCAACGCGCGCATGGCGCCATCCAACCTCATGCCCGCTGATTGCTTAGCCGGGAAGCCGCCGCCGAAGGTATTCCGGAGGCGGCAGGGCCCCGCAACCGCGGGTTAATCGCTGTCTCAGGCCCCTGAGCGTGGCACGCTCTTGGTGAATTTTCTACAAATATTCTCGGGGGATGAAGGGTTGTGTTGAGACGGCTGTATAAGCGCCTCAACGGGAGGGACCCGGAGCGCTCAGGCGCCGGGTCCCCTTGGGCTCATTGTGGTTTGAGCGGTGCGCCTGTGGCTGCAACCCAGCTCCTTTTGAATGGCCCTGCCCATCTCACGGGCTAGTTGCGGAGGACGACGAGCGAAGCGCGTTTCGCCATTGCAAGTGGCCGGCAATACGCCAGTCGTTCCGCGATCGTGGTCGGATTTTCGGATTGGCTGCTCGCAGTAACGCCCATCAGGGTGTCGTGCGCAGCAGCACGCGCTGGTCGGGTGGCCACATTTTCTTAGACCTCCTTTGCCAGTGGAAGGTCATGCAACCCTGCGTCCGTCAGGATGCACTGTCAACCATACGAGCCATGCGCCGAACGGCCGGCGGGATGGTTAGGAGCTTATTGAAAAGATCGAGGTAATTTGCGTGAGCTTTGCCATGCTTGGTGCCGCATGCGGTCCGTACTCAGCTTCTTCTCGATGCTCGCCCTCGGCCTGATGATCGCGGCCGTGATCATGGTTGCGCCGTCCGGCAACGGCGCAACGAGCATTGCCGGTTTTGAGCTTTCGGGGCCGACGCTCGACTATCGCTCGGTCGTCGCCGGTCTCGGCATCGGCCTCGTCATCGCGCTCATCTCGCAAATCTCCTGGCGCGAAATCGGGCGCCGTCTCGGCGGCTGGCTAGGCAGCCAGGCGCAGCGGCTGTTGCTCATCGCCTGGGCGGGGCTGTTCATCGCCGTGCTGTTCTACTTCTGAAACGAAGAAGGCCCGGGACCGCTCCCGGGCCTTTTGTCGATCGTCGCGGCGATCAAACCGAGTAGTACATCTCGTACTCGATCGGATGCGGCGCCATCTCGTAGCGCATGTTCTCCGCCATCTTCAGCTCGATGTAGGCGTCGATCATGTCGTCGGACATCACGCCGCCCATCTTGAGGAAGCCGCGGTCTTTGTCGAGGCAGTCGAGCGCCTCGCGCAGGCTGCCGGCAACCGTCGGGATGTTGGCAAGCTCGGCCGGCGGCAAGTCGTAGAGGTTCTTGTCCATCGCTTCGCCGGGATGGAGCTTGTTGGCGATGCCGTCGAGGCCCGCCATCAGCATAGCCGTGAAGCCAAGGTACGGGTTGGCGGCCGGATCCGGGAAGCGAACCTCGAAGCGCTTCGCCTTCGGGCTCGACACGTGCGGAATGCGGCAGGAGGCCGAGCGGTTGCGCGCCGAGTAGGCGAGCAGCACGGGAGCCTCGTAGCCCGGAACGAGACGCTTGTAGGAGTTCGTCGTCGGGTTGGTGAAGGCGTTGATCGCCTTGGCGTGCTTCAGGACGCCGGCGATGTACTGGAGTGCCGTCTCGGAAAGGTCGGCGTACTTGTTGCCCGCGAAGGTCGGGTTGCCATCTTTCCAGATCGACTGGTGGACGTGCATGCCCGAGCCGTTGTCGCCGAAGATCGGCTTCGGCATGAAGCAGGCGGTCTTGCCGTAGGCCTGCGCCACCATGTGGGTGACGTACTTATAGATCTGCATGTGGTCGGCCATGGTGACCATGGGACCGAACTTGATGCCGAGCTCGTGCTGGGCGGCGGCGACCTCGTGGTGGTGCTTCTCAACGGCCACGCCCATCTCGGCCATCACCGAGATCATCTCGGAGCGGATGTCCTGGCAGCTGTCGATCGGCGGGACGGGGAAGTAGCCGCCCTTGGTGCGAGGCCGGTGGCCAAGGTTACCCATCTCGTACTCGGTGCCCGTGTTGGTGGGCAGCTCGGTCGAGTCGAGGCGGAAGAAGGTGTTGTAGGGATCGGCGGCGAAGCGCACGTCGTCGAAGATGAAGAACTCGGCTTCCGGACCGACGTAGAGCGTGTCACCCACGCCCGTCGACTTCATGTAGGCTTCCGCCTTCTTGGCGATGCCACGCGGGTCGCGCTCGTAGAACTGGCCGGTCGAGGGCTCCAGCACGTCGCAGAAGATGGCGACCGTGGACTGGGCGAAGAACGGATCGAGGTGCGCCGAGGAGGGGTCCGGCAGCAGCAGCATGTCGGAGGCTTCGATGCCCTTCCAGCCGGCGATCGACGAGCCGTCGAAGGCGTAGCCGTCGTTGAACACGTCCTCGTTGACCGTCGACGCGTGCGCGGTCACGTGCTGCATCTTGCCCTTGGTGTCGGTGAAGCGGAAATCGACGAACTTGACGTCCTTGTCCTTCACCATTTTCAGGACATCGCTGGCGCTCTTCATGAGACTCCCCTGTTCATAGCCTGCGCGGCGTTTCTCCGGAAAAAGGGGCCGTTTGGAGGCCCCTCCCAAGCTTTTTTGTTAGGTCGCGTCGGCGCTTCGTTAGATGGCGTCGGCGCCAGTTTCACCAGTGCGAATGCGAATAGCGTTGTCGATGTTTGAAATGAATATCTTGCCGTCGCCGATGCGGCCAGTCTTGGCGGCCTTTTGAATAGCATCCACGGCCTTGTCGAGCATCTCGTCGGCCAGGACGACCTCGATCTTCACCTTCGGCAGAAAGTCGACGACGTACTCGGCGCCCCGGTAGAGCTCCGTGTGGCCCTTCTGTCGACCGAAGCCTTTCGCCTCGAGCACGGTGATACCCTGAAGCCCGATTTCCTGCAGGGCTTCCTTCACTTCATCGAGCTTGAATGGCTTGATGATGGCTTCGATTTTCTTCATGACCCCTGGCCCCTCCGAGCTTATCTGGTTTCTACAAGGGCGGCTTGCGCGAACGGCCAAAGAGTTAGCATGGCCTATGCCAACTCCCTGTCGCAAATAAGCTTCTGGAAATCCAGAGCCTTACTTGTGGGCTTACGCGTCGCCGCGGTGATATCGGCGTCACGGATGCTTAAGAGTCGGGCAATTTGCATAGAAACGCATCACGTGCAATCGGCGGCGATGTGAATGGTCAAGACAAACGCTCAAACTATCGGCACTGACGCCCTGGGGCTGGCGCTGCTGACCCCAGATGAGATGGGTCGTGCCGACCGCCTGGCGGTGGAGCGCGGCACGCCGAGCCTTACCCTGATGGAGAACGCGGGCCGGGGCGTCGCCCGCGAGGCGCGCAACCTGCTCGGAGCCGGGCGGCGGGTCGTCGTGCTCTGCGGTCCGGGCAACAACGGTGGCGATGGGTTCGTCGCGGCACGCTACCTGGCGGAGGGCGGGGCCGAGGTGCACGTCGCGCTGCTCGGCGAGCGCGCTGCGCTAGAGGGCGACGCGGCGGTCATGGCGCAGCGCTGGGGTGGCGATGTCGCCCCTCTGGCACCGGCGGCGATCAACGGGGCGGACGTCGTCGTCGACGCGATGTTCGGGGCGGGCCTTACGCGGCCACTGTCCGGCGTCGCAGCCGAAGTGGTGGAAGCGCTCAACGCCTCAACGGTGCCGGTTCTCGCCGTCGATGTGCCGAGCGGCCTCGACGGCGGCACAGGGCAGGCGCGAGGCCCCGTCGTTGAAGCCACCCGCACGGTAACGTTCTTCCGCCGCAAGCCCGGACACCTGCTCATGCCGGGACGCGCGTTGTGCGGACCGGTGGTCGTCGACGACATCGGCATCCCCGACGGCGTGCTGGCCGACATCGGCGTGCAGGCCTGGGCGAACGCGCCGGCATTGTGGAGCACAGCGTTTCCATGGCCACGCCTCGATGGCCACAAGTATAGCCGCGGACATGCGCTGGTGGTGTCGGGGCCGGCGGCACACACAGGCGCGGCGCGGCTCGGTGCGCGTGGGGCGTTGCGCGTCGGGGCCGGACTGGTCACGGTGGCGAGCCCGCCGGATGCGATCCCGGTCAATGCCGCGCAACTCACCGCCATCATGCTGATGGCGTTCGACGGCGCGGCCGGCCTCGGGCACATCCTCGAGGACAAGCGAAAGAACGCGGTGCTGCTCGGCCCGGCGCTGGGCGTCGGGCCGCCGACAAGGCAACTCGTGGGTACGGCTCTCGCCTCGGGAGCGGCGACGGTGCTCGATGCCGACGCGCTCACCTCGTTCGCGGACGCGCCCGACGTCCTGTTCGCAGCCGTTGCCAGCGATGCTGCCCGGTCTATCGTCATGACCCCACACGACGGCGAGTTCGCGCGGCTGTTTCCCGGGAGCGCTGCTGGGTGCAAGCTGGCGCGGGCACGCGACGCGGCGCGCCGATCGGGCGCTATCGTCGTGCTCAAGGGACCGGACACGGTCGTTGCCGCGCCGGACGGGCGTGCAGCGATCAACGACAACGCGCCGCCGTGGCTAGCCACGGCGGGTGCGGGCGACGTTCTGGGCGGCTTCGTCGCCGGTCTGCTCGCCCAGGGAATGCCGGCATTCGCTGCCGCCTGCGCGGCCGTCTGGCTGCACGGGGCGGCGGCTGCCGCATTCGGCCCAGGCTTGATTGCCGAGGACCTCCCCGAGACCCTCCCCAAGGTGCTGCGTGCGCTTTCCGGCCCTGATCCGAGGTAACGATTCGGCGCCACAATCGCTGGCTAATGCCCTATGCTGGATTCGTAGCGGCGAAGCTCTGCGCCGCGGTCAACGCAACCTGCGCGAGACGTCGATGTTTCGACCTGTTTTCCTGGTCATGGCGCTCATTCCCCTGTTCGCGGGCGGAGCCGTCGCGGCACCGGCCGATGCGGCGCTCAAGGCGCAGGACGCCGCGACCGCGCTGGTGCGGGGCGACGCCAACCAGGCGGTGACGAGCTACACCGAGGCACTGAAGGATCCGGCGCTGCCGAACGACCGCCGCGCCACCATTTTGAACGACCGTGCCGTCGCCTATGCGCGCATAGGCCAGACCAAGCTCGCCATCGACGATTTCAATCGCGCTGCGCAGCTCTTCCCGGAGTATGCGGCGATCTACAACAATCGCGGCAACCTGCTACTGGCGCTCGGCTACCCCGACGAGGCGATCAAGGACTTCAATCGCGCCATCGTGCTGGCGCCCGGCTACGCCGCGGCGCTGTCGAACCGTGCCGGCGCCTTCGCTAAGGTGGGCCACAACGATCAGGCGATCCGCGACTACACCGCTTCCGTCCGGCTCATGCCGCAGGCGGCGGCGCCGCTCGCCGGGCGCGGTCGCGTGCATCTAGCGACGGGCCGGCCGCATGCCGCTATCCGCGATTTCTCGCGCGCCGTGACAGCCGACCCGCGCTTCGCCACGGCCTACCGCAGCCGGGCGGAAGCCAAGCTCGACATCATGCGTGCGCCCGACGCGATCGAGGACCTTTCGCGCGCCATCGCCTTCGACGCCAATAACCCCGAACTTTATCTGCTGCGCGGCCAGGCCTACCTTGCCGCAGACAACGTCGGTGCCGCGCTCAAGGACCTGACGCAGGTGGTGACGCTCGATCCCAATTCGGCGCGCGGCTATGCGGCCCGCGGGCTCGCCGGCGGCGTCGCACAGAACTATGAGGAGGCGTTCGCCGACCTCAATCGCGCCATCGAGCTCGATCCGCGCTCGGGGACCGCCTTCGCGTACCGCGCCGTCATCTACAAGATGAGCGGCCAGACGGACGTGGGCGTAAAGGACGCCGAGACGGCGGAGAAGCTCGATCCGGACGGCGCCGAGGTGCTGTGGGCGAAGGCCGAAATCGAAGAGGCGCAGGGGCGGACGGAGCAGGCGATCGCCGATTTCAAGAAAGCGATAGCCCTGCAGCCGCGCCTGAAGCTCGCTGCCGACGGTTTGCAGCGCGTCGGCGGCGACACGTCGGGCACCGAGGATCGCGAGATACCGGGAGCCGGTATCGACAACTGGCGGGTGGTGCAGCAGGGCACGCGCTATTACGCGGTGAGCGACCAGTTCCGCCGCCTGCGCATTCCGCTGGAGATGGCCGGAGACGGGCAGCCGCGGCTCATGGAGTGGCTCGTGAAGGAGCCGCCCCTGCGCGGTATCGCCACGCTGCGCTTCACCGGTGGCGTCGTGGCCGGCGAGAAGGGACCCGAGGAAGTCGAGCAGGTAGCCATCCTCGACCTCGACAACAATTCGGTCGTCGGCATCGAGCCGCATCGCGAGGGCCAGAAGGTCGCCACCTGGACCTGGCAGGACGATAGGGTCGTCGTGGCGAGCGTCGACGGCGCGACCGACGAGTTCATCTTGCGGGCCGGACAGGCGCGGGGCGCCGATCCGCGCCGCTACACCAGCAGCGAGCCTGGCGGGTGGGCACCCTGGAACCAGCTGAATTCGGGCTTCCAAGAGGAGCGCCGCCCCCGCAAGCGCAAGCCCAAGACCATCTTCCAGCTTCTATTCAACTGAGGCGCCGTCCGGTGCTGCCCTAGCGCTACACGCCGAGCGAGAAATCGGCCAAGGCGGGGAGAGAGGCGCGTTCGCGGTTGCGCGTGCAGCTGCCGGAATGGGAAGCTTGCGGACGAGTTGCTACGGCGTACCCACACATTTAGCTAAAGCAGCACGTCCGTTAAGCTTTCCGCATCGTTCACCAAATAATATGGTGGCATAGAGCCGAGTTGGGACACGGGGGTTTTTAGAGCGATGCGTTCGGTTGTGGCGTTGTGCGCGGTGTTAGCCGCTGTTCTCGTTGCTTCGCCCGCCCTGGCGGAAAAGCCGCTGGTGGTGGCTGCCACCGACCCGGCCGCCCAGGCGCCAGGCCTCTCCGGTCCGCAAGCCTCGGACGCGGCCCTGCCGCCGGCCATCGGGGCACCCGCTCAAGCCGAGCAGGCTGCGCCGCTTGCACCGCCGGAGCCGACCCTTTTCGCCAACATCGACCTCACCTCCCAAACGATGACCGTCTCCGACAAGAACGGGGCCATCGCCAGCTGGAAGATCTCGTCCGCCCGCGGCGGCTATCGCACGCCGACCGGCACCTACACGCCGCACTACACGTCGCGTATGCACTACTCCAAGCAGTACCACTTCTCGCCGATGCCCTATTCGGTGTTCTTCAACGAGGGCGTCGCGGTGCACGGCACCGGCGACCTGCGCAACCTTGGGCGCCCCGCTTCCCATGGGTGCGTGCGCTCGCATCCCAAGAACGCGAAAGTCTTCTACGACCTCGTGCAGAAGCACGGCATGCAGATGACCCGTGTCACGGTATCCGGCAAACCGCCGTATTCGCCGGCCGTTGCCGACGGTCCGCGCCGCCGCCGCTACGCGCAGCCGGCGTACCAGCCTTTCAACGGCTTCTTCGGCTACCAGCAGGCCTACCAGCCGAAGGTCAAGAAGGCGAAGAAGAAGCAGTACGGCGGCTCGTACAACACCTGGTGAGTCACTTGGTGACGCGCCTAGGCATCGTGCTCAAAACGGATTCCAGGTCGCCTGCGGCGTAAAGCGGATGTAGCCGATGTTGGCGCCGAGGCGGAGGCCCAGTCCGGTGCGGATCGGCGCCATCATGACCGGACCGCCCTTCAGGAAGGTGATGCCGACGCCGCCGATGAAGTAGGCAGAGCCGTCGACGCCAGTGAACGTCCGCAGGAGCTGCTGCGGCTCGCGCAGGCGATAGATCAGGAACATCGTCCGCGAGCCCGAGGCACCAAAGTCGAGGCCGGCCGACGGCCCGTGCCAGTAGACCTTTCCGCTGCCGCCGGAGCGCAGGTAGAGCGTGCCGCTGCCGTACCGTAGGCCGGCGAGGAAGGCGCCGCCGCCCTCGGTGCCGAGCACGTAGCCGTCGGGACGTCCAGCGCTCGAGAATGCGTACTCGATGACGCTGCCGAGCTCCGTCGAGATGGTGCCGAAGAAGCCGCGCGAGATTTCGCGGATCTCATCGATGTTGTAGCCGTCCTCTTCGGGAGGCAGCGGCTCGAGCATGGCCACCGAGGGGCCCGGCTGCATGGTCGGAACCTCCAGCTCGACACTCCTGCCCGGATCCGGCTTGGTCTGCGTCGACCAACTTTGCGCGGACTTGGCGACCGGCTTGGGCGGCGTCGCGTCGGCTTGCGGCGCGGGAGACTTGGTGGCGACCTTCGCCTCGGGGGTATCTTTGCCGCCGTCCGCCGTGGCCTGCTTCTTCGCCAGCGCTACATCCTTGCCGTCGATCGCGGCATCGAGCTTGGCAAGCGTATAGCTCGACTTCGCCTTCATCACCGCAAGCAGCTCGAGCCCTGCCGCTTCCAGCTCGGCGAGCTTGCTGCAGTCGGGCTCGCCCTTCTCCGGCGGCCTGCCGAGGGTGTCGATCTTGACGATGAGGTTCTCGGCGTCCTCGTCGAGCTTCGCGGTGCGCTCACCGCGCACGGCGCCCAGCGACTTCTCTTCGTCCCAACCCTTCTTTTCCTTGAGCTGCTTGAGCTTGTCCTGCAGCTTCGGCAACGCCTCGGAATTGAATGCGCGCAGCTGCGCGCCGGATTTGTCGACCGCGGCGGCAAATTGCTCAGGCGTGCATGAGGCGGCGCGAGCCATGCCCGGTGCGGCGAGAACGGCGAGGACCGCCACAACGGCGGAACGAATGGATCGACGCATCATCAATGCTTTAACCTATCACCCTCGGGCAGCCAAATTTGCTGCCCGAGCGCGAAGGAACAAAGCGATGCGGCGGTTTATTGACCGCTGATGGTCTTGACGACGGAATTCAGCGGCCGGTCGGACAGGGCCGTCGGCATGCCCTGCATGTCCTTCGCCACCATTTCGTCGAACTCGGGCAGCGTCTGGATAGGCGTTTTGGCCGTCATATGCACGACCTTGTAGCCGCCAGCCTTGAGCTGCTTGAGTAGCGCCGGCATCGCCGCCGCCGTATGCGGCTGGATGTCGTGCATCAGGACGATGCCTTTGCCGCGCTTGTCGAGGTTGGCCATGATGCGCTTCACCAGCGCGTCGGGCTTACCGCCCTTGAAGTCGAAGCTGTCGATGTCGGTGGAGAACACCGCAACGTTGCGATCGGCGAGATACTTCAGCGTCTCGGGCGAGTGGCGCAGGAACGGGAAGCGGAAGAACGGCGCGGTGCCTGAGCCGACGGCGCGATGGATGACGCTGAACGATTTCTCGATGTCGGCCTTCGCGTCATCGAACGGCAGCTTCGACAGATCCTTGTGGTCCATCGTGTGGGCGCCGACCGTATGTCCGGCCTTGGCGACCTCGTGCAGGATGTCGGGATAGCCGGCGGCGACCTTGCCGACGGAGAAGAAGATCGCCTTGGTGCACTCGGCGTTGAGCGCGGCGAGGACGGCGGTCGTGCGATTGGGCAGTGGGCCGTCGTCGAACGTCAGCACGACCTCCTTCGGATTGAGGAAGTCGTACATCTTGTAGTGCTGGAAGCCGAAGCCCGGACCGCCCGTGGTGTCGATCTCGACGACGCGCGAGACGCCGAGCGGATTGGGATTGCCGGGGCAGTCGGTTACCTTGGCGGCTGGTGCGGACGGACCCATCTGCGGCTGCGGGACGGCAGCCGGTGTAGCTGCGGCCGGCGCCTCAGCGGCCGGCGGCGGTCCATTTTGAGTTGGGCCCATCGGCGCATCTTGCGCGATGGCTACCGCGTGCGCGGAGCACAGGGCGGCGGCGGCGAAGAAGGCCTTGGTTATGATCGTGCGCATCGGAACCTCCCCGAGGTTGCTCGCAGGCTTATTGCTTGATTCCCCTCATTGTGCGGAGATTTGCGTGCGAGGTGCAAGTTGTTTGCGGGAGGAATTTTGCGTCATGCAACCGATTTCGCCCCGGGTGTGATCGGGCGCGCCGCGTGCCTTAATTTTCGCCCTTCGCCTGCAACTTGGCGCGGAAGCGCGCGCTGTCGACGATGATGCGCGTGTGCCGTCCGCGGCCAATCAATTCGCGTTCGTCGCGGGCGGTGACGTCGAACACGAGTTTGCGGCCGTCGCGCTCGACGAGCTCGGCGCTCGCCGTCACCTTGAGGCCGACCGGGGTGGCCGCGATATGCTCAACATCGATGTGTATGCCGAGCGTCTCCTGTCCGGCGCCGATCCTCTCCTCGACGCAGGCGACGGCTGCCGCTTCGAGCAGCGCGACCAGGGCGGGGGTGGCGAAAACGGGCGCGCGCCCGCTGCCGAGCCGCGGCGCGGTCTGCGCCTCGGTCACGATCAACGACACGCTGCCGGTGCACCCGGGCTCAAGGCGCGTTTGGTCGTCCGCATTGGAGGTCATGAAGCCATCCGTCGAAGCTCTACGCTTCGACTATAGCGGCGCGGCGACGGGACCGCTCGCATCGGCGAGCTGCTCGAGCTCGTCGAAGCTCTTCAGGCGAAGACCCTTCGGTGTCGCCTCGACGAGGTCGCGCCGCTCGAGCTCCTTGAGGCAGTCGGCCAGCTCATCGACGCTCACGTTGAGATAGCCGGCAACGACGCCGCAGGTGAGGGAGTCGGAGATCAGCGTGGGGTCGCGGCCCTCGTAGGCGTTGCAACGCGACAGCGTAACGAACAGCGCCGCGATGCGCTCGACGGGGCTGGTCCGACCGGCCTGGCTCTGGGATTCCCGAAGGAATGCCACTTCGCGCTCGATCGCGGCGGTGAGGCGCGAGGTTATGCGCGGTGTCTTTTCCAACACCAGCTGGACGGCGGCGCGTGGCACGCAGCCGACCTGCGTCTCGACCGCCGCCTGGGCGGCGGAGACGTGATGGTCCAGGTAGCCGAGGCCGATGATGTCGCCGGGGAACGCGAACTCGAGCACGTCGTGCGAGCCGTCGCTGCGCACCTTGAAGAGGCAAATGGAGCCTTGTTCGACCCGATACACGTGGGTGCGGGCATCGCCTTCGCGGAACAGCATCTCGCCGGCTGCGAGACGCCGGTAGATATCCGCTCCCGTCGCCGCATCCTGGGACGAAGTGCGCGACGCTAAATTCGGAGGATCCAAAAGGGTGAGCATGGCTGACGCGCTCGATACATGTGCAATGCCTTCACCATATGTGGCAGCATTGCAACGAACAAGCGGAATTTTGTGGGCAAGCGTGCTTTTGCGCTGGACAATGACAGATCTGGCGAGTGGCGCCCGGCAAGGTTCTCTGGGAGAAGCTTCGCTTTGCCGATGTTGTCTATCCTGACCCCGGGCAAAAAAAGAAAACTGGACGGCACCGCGTGCCGCCCAGCGAAAGATCAAGCGCTATCACAAACCCCAGCGGGCGCTGAAATAGCGTCAGTGCGGCAGCTTGCAGGCGTAGGACGTCGCGGCGCACTCGACACCGAAAATGCCGGTCGATGTGCAGCCCTGCAGTTTAGCTTCCCCGATCACCGTCCACCCGCGGTTCGAGGCCACGTTCACCGCCCCCTGGGTGGCCATCAGCGAGGCAATGCTCTCGGTCAGCCCGCTGCCGACGGCGCGGAAACCGCGGCAGTCCTTGGCGCCGGGCGGCACGGCGGGAGCCGCCATCGCTATGGCCGGAGCGAGCGCGAACAGGCCGGCAGCGGCCAGCGCGAGGACACACGATCTCGACTTGGACATTTACCCCTCCAATGCATGCACTGAGGCACTCGGCCCTAGCGGCCGTAAGCTGCTCCCGCGGCGAGGCGATCTCAAGACGGATACGGTCCGCCGTCTGTGGATTATGCGCGAAGTGTGGCCGCCTAGTTGCGATCCAGAAACGGCTGGCCCGGAGGCATTTACCTCGTGGGCCATTCCCGCTCGGAACTGTCACCAAGCTGGCTTAATCGTGACGCCAGTATCGGCGGCGCCGGCTAGCAGGGATCAGACCGTGGAAGATACGTCTCGCGTACTCATCATCCGAGAAGACACCTTCCTCAAAGGTGAGATCCGCAACGGCGGCCGTATCGAGGTCTTCGGCTATGTCGAAGGCGATATCGCCGGCGACCTGCTCGTCGTCCAGCCGGGCGGGCGCTGCTTCGGCAAGGTGAAGGTCGACGCGGCCGACGTGCGGGGTCAGCTGCAGGGCGACATTCACGTCCGCCAGCTCATCAATATTCGCGGCACCGGCGAGGTCACCGGCAACGTGAAGTACGGCAAGCTGTCGATGGAGTTGGGCGGCGTCCTGTCGGCCGAGATGCGCAACATCCCGCCGTCGATCTCCGGCGACCTCGACCTGTCGGTCGACAAGGGCAAGGCGGTGCGCATCACCCCGCAAGATCTTTCCGCCATCGATCCCGACGATGTCGCCGAGCTGCTCACCTTCACCGTGTCGCAGGTGCGGAACGGCTTCGTCACGCTCGCCACCGATCCGGCGCGGCCGGTCGAGGTGTTCACCCAGGCCGATCTCGAGCAGGGGACCGTATTGTTCCGTCACGACGGCACGGACGAACCGCGCGCGAGCTTCGCCGTCGTCGTCGCCGATCGCGCGGGCGCGACCTCGGGCGCGGCGCAGACGGTCAACGTCGCCGTTCGCTCGCACGCCTGATCTCAGGCGGCGCTAAGCCTTAGGCGTCCGTCCTGCCGAAGCGCTTGCGCAGCGCCGTCTTGGCCTTCTCGAGCGCGACGCGGTCGCTGTCGGACAGATTCTTGCCGGCGCGATTGATGTAGAAGTCGAGCATCGACATGGCCGTGCGGTAGGCGTCGTGCGTGCCCCGCTTGGGGTCCTCGGCCGAGTGCTGCAGGGCGGCGGCGATGACATCGGGATCCGCCGACTTGAATATCCCAGGAGGCAGGGCGAACGGATGGTCGTGCTCCGTGACTTCCTTCGACCACTTGTCTGGCTTTTGCGGCATGGCAACCTCGCTGGTAATGCCGCCCGACCCAATCAAACGAATTGAAATAGCCCGTAACCCGGCTAATGCGCATTTTGCGCAAATGCCAGATGGGCTAGGGTGGCGCCGCAAATCGGGGGAAGGGAAATGCGCGCGTTCCGGGCCGTGATGGCCATCCTGCTGTTCATCTGCCTGCTGCCGTTGATGAGCATGGCGGTGGCCGAGTTCGTCGCCCAGGTCAACGGCTGCAAGCTCGACCTGACCGGCGCGCACCCGTGCATCGTCGGTGGCCGCGACATCGGTCACGACCTGCTGACACTCGGGATGATGGGCTACTTCCTGTTCGCCACCATGCCGGCGGTGGCCGGCATCGTCGTTCTGTGGGTGCTGGTCGAGCTGATCGCCTTCGTCCGCCGACGCGCTGCCTAACTACTTGCAGCGCAGGAAATCGCGCGGGCCGCCGCTGTCGGTGAAGGTCAGCGTGTCGCCGGAAACGGTCAGCGTGAAGTCGTAGGGCGTGGCGCTGCCCTCGACCATGCAATCGGACGTGACCTTCCAGTCGCTGTCCTTCTGCTGGACGGACTTGAACGTGCAGTGGCTCTCGTGCTGGTCGTAGCGGTCCTTCGTGATGACGATGGGTGCGTTCTCCGTCTCCTGGCCGGCCCTACAGTTGACGGGATCGAGCGACCAGGTGCCGATGAAGGGCGGATCGTCGGCGCGGGCTGCGGCGAAGCTGGCAAGCGCTAGGCAGGCAGCCGCAGAGTAGGTGAGGAGCGTGCGTCGCATTTTCATCCGATCCCAATTTTGAGCACCCGCACGCAAGCCGTTCACGGCGCGAGTGTCAAGCGCCGCTCCCGCGCTCACGTCTCGAGGCGCTTGCCGAGCTTGCCGGCCAGATGCTGCGTGAATTGCCAGGCGACGCGCCCAGAGCGCGAGCCGCGCGTGACGCTCCATTCAAGCGCCTCGCGCACCAACTCGTCGTCAGCAATCTTCAGCCCGAAGTGCTTGGCATAGCCGCGCACCATGTCGAGATAGTCGTCCTGGCTGCAGTTGTGAAACCCGAGCCACAAGCCGAAGCGGTCGGACAACGAAACCTTCTCTTCCACCGCCTCGGAGGGATTGATGGCGGTGGACCGCTCGTTCTCGACCATCTCGCGCGGCATCAGATGCCGGCGGTTCGATGTTGCATAGAAGATGACGTTCTCTGGACGCCCCTCGATGCCGCCTTCGAGCACGGCCTTCAGCGATTTGTAGCTGGTGTCGTCTTTGTCGAAGGAGAGGTCATCGCAGAAGACGATGAACCGATGCGGGCTCGCGCGCATCGCAGCCAGGCAGCGCGGCAGCGAGGCGATGTCCTCGCGATGGATCTCGACCAGCTTGAGGTCGACGCCGGCGGCCCGCAGCTCCTTGGCGAGGCGGGAGCGCACGTCGGCGTGGACGGCCTTTACCAAAGACGATTTGCCCATGCCGCGCGCGCCCCAGAGAAGCGCGTTGTTGGCCGGCAGGCGGCGGGCGAACTGCTCGGTGTTCTGGGACAGCTGCGGCGCGACGCCTTCCAGGCCGCGGAGCAGGCGAAGTGGCACACGGTTGACGTGCGGGACAGGCTCGAAACGCTCCTCGTCGGCGTGCCAGACGAACGCCTCGGCAGCCTCGAAATCAGGGCGCCCCGGGGCCGGGCCGGCGAGCCGCTCCAGCGCGGCGGCCAAGCGCTCGAGGCGCTGCGTCAGGGCGGCTTCGTCGTTCATCATCGGCTCGCGATTTTTCGGCACCTGCGCGCTTTTTACTTGCGGTGGCAGGGCGGCTGCTTCTATAGCGCCGCCAAGCGCTAAGTCATCCTAATTGTGCGGCAGCGCACCATTGGGCTCGCAGTTGCAAAGACGCCGCTGAGCACTATAGTCACGGCGCTTTTCAATCACAGCAAGTGCGCATGGCTGCGCTCGCGCAGACTTGGCACGCTGTTGCCTGATATCCGCAAGGGGACGGAAGCATGTTCATCACGCCAGCATTTGCCCAGGCTCCGGGTGCAGACCCGTTCGGCGGCGTGGGAGGACTGCTGTTCCCAATGCTGGTCATGATCATCATCTTCTACTTCTTGGTGATCCGACCACAGCAGCAACGTGCCAAGGCGCACCGCGAACTGGTCAATCAGGTTCGCCGCGGCGACACGGTCATTACTTCGGGCGGATTCATCGGCAAGGTGACGAAGGCCTCCGATGCCTCCGACGAGGTCGAGGTCGAGCTTTCGGATACCATGCGCGTGCGCGTTTTGAAGTCGACCCTCATCGACGTGCGCGGCAAGGGCGAAGCGGCCAAGGAGACGACGTGAGGCGCCTCGCGCTCCGCGGTCACACGGCAAACGGGATCGGTTGACAGATGCTGCACTTCGAACGCTGGAAGATCATCGCCGTCGTCCTCGTCTGTCTGGCGGGCGTCCTGTTCACGGTGCCGAACTTCTTCTCCAAGCAGACCGTTGACAGCTGGCCCGGCTGGCTGCCGCACCGGCAGCTCCCGCTTGGCCTCGACCTGCAGGGCGGCGCGCATCTCCTGCTCGCCATGGATACCAAGGAGCTGGAGAAGGATTGGCTCACGACGCTGCGCGACGACACGCGCCGGCAGCTGCGCGAGGCGAAGGTCGGCTTCACCGGCCTCGGCGTCGTCGGCAACTCGGTGCAGGTGAAGATCACCAAGCCGGAGGAGATGGACAAGGCGACCGAGGCGGTCAAGAAGCTCGTCACGCCGATCGGCAATGCCATCCTCGGCTCGGGCGGCAACGACATCACTGTCGCCTCGTCGGGGGATACGATCACCGTCACCCCGACGCAGCAGGGCATGCAGCACCGCGTGTCGAGCGCCGCCAGCGCCGCCATCGAGACGGTCAATCGCCGCGTCAACGCCATGGGCACGTCGGAATCGACGGTCGTGCGCCAGGGCACCGACCGCATCCTCGTGCAGTTCCCCGGCTTGCAGGACACCAAGCAGCTCAAGGACCTGATCGGCCAGACGGCGAAGCTGACCTTCCATTCGGTGCATCCCGATATCTCGGCCGAGGAAGCCAAGCAGACGCGCACCCCGGTCGGCTACAAGGTGTACCCGTCGACCGAGGCCGATGGGCGCAGCTACGTGCTGCAGGAGACGCCGGTCGTCTCCGGCGAGGACCTCGTCGATGCGCAACCGGGCTTTGACCAGCGCACCAACGAGCCGATCATCTCGTTCCGCTTCAATCAGTCGGGCGCACGCAAGTTCGGCACCTTCACCAAGGACAACGTCGGCTCGCCGTTCGCCATCGTGCTCGACAACAAGGTGCTGTCGGCCCCGGTCATCCGCGAGCCCATCCTGGGCGGCTCCGGCCAGATCTCCGGCAGCTTCACGGTCGACAGCGCCAGCACCCTCGCCGTGCAGCTGCGCTCCGGTGCGCTGCCGACCAAGCTCACGATCGTCGAAGAGCGCACCGTCGGCCCGTCGCTCGGCGCCGACTCCATCGAAGCGGGCAAACTTGCCGGTCTGGTCGGCTGCCTGGCCACTGCCGTGCTCACCATCGTCGCCTACGGCACGTTCGGCGTGTTCGCAGTTATCGGCCTCATCGTGCACGGCTTCCTCATCATCGCCTTGATGACGATCCTCGGCACGACGCTCACGCTGCCCGGCATCGCCGGCTTCGTGTTGACCATCGGCATGGCCGTCGACGCCAACGTGCTCATCTATGAGCGCATCCGCGAAGAGCTGCGTAGCGGCAAGTCGCCAATCGCCGCCATCGACCAGGGCTTCCAGCGCGCCTGGATCACCATTCTCGACAGCCAGCTGACGACGCTGGCCGCCGCGCTCATCATGTTCTGGCTCGGCTCCGGCCCCATCCGTGGCTTCGCCGTCACCCTTACCATCGGCATTCTGACGTCGGTGTTCGCCGCCGTCACCGTAACGCGCTTGCTCGTGTCGCTCTGGCTGAAGAGCAAAGGCAAGAGCCGCATTGTCGAAGTGCCGGTCTAAAGAGGCTAGCGATGTTCTTCCCCGTTCCCGACTTCAAGGGCTTCGACTTCTTCCCGCACAATCTGCGGATCCCTTTCATGCGCTACAAGGGGCTGTGCTTCACGCTGTCCTTGATCTTCATGGCGGCGTCGCTCGGTCTCTACTTCACCAAGGGGCTGAACTACGGCGTCGACTTCATCGGCGGCTCGCTGATCGAGGTGCAGCACAAGAACGGACCGGCCGACCTCTCCGAGATGCGCGAGAAGCTGAACGCACTCGGCATCGGCTCGGTGCAGATCCAGAGCTTCGGCGCCGATACGGACGTGCTCATCCGCGTCGAGCAGCAGAAGGGCGGCGAGGGCGAGCAGCAGGCGGCGATGAAGAAGGTCGTCGACACCCTGGGGCCGGAGTACACGCAGCGGCGCATCGAGGTGGTCGGCCCGGCCGTGTCGAGCGAGCTACGGCGCACCGGCCTCATTGCCGTGTTCGCCTCGCTGATTGCCATCATCATCTACGTGTGGTTCCGCTTCGAATGGCAGTTTGCGCTCGGCACCGTGGTGGCGCTGTTGCACGACGTGCTAGTGACGGTCGGCCTATTCTCGCTGTTGGGGCTGGAGTTCGACCTGTCGATCGTTGCGTCGCTGCTCACAATTCTCGGCTATTCGGTGAACGACTCCGTCGTCGTGTCGGACCGCATTCGCGAGAACTTGCGCAAGTACAAGCGCATGGACCTTACCGAGCTCTTGAACGTCTCCATCAACGAGACGCTGTCGCGCACCATCCTGACCGGCATGACCGCCATCGCCGGCATTCTGGCGCTACTCATTTTCGGCGGCGAGGTGATCCGCAACTTCTCCTTTGCCATGCTGTTCGGCATCTTGATCGGCACGTACTCGTCGATCTTCATCGCCGCTCCGATGCTCGGCTTCCTCGGCGTGAAGCGCGATACGATCGGCAGCGCCCCGAAGGTCGAGGCGGCGCCGGTGATCGCTCCGGCGACCTCCGCCGGTGCCGACCGCGCTAAGGCGGCAGCGGCTGGTCGGCCGCGGCGCTGACGAACGTGGCGGGCGCACCATGCCGTCCGTCAAAGCCTACTATCCGGGCCGCGCGCCGATCGACGCCTATGGCAACGGCGGCTTCCGCTTCGCTGACATGAGCCACCGCGGCTCGCTCATTATCGTGCCGAGCGGCATCTACGGGTGGGATGTCACCGCGCTCGACGAGCTGACGCCGGAACGCTGCCAGCTGTTCATCGACGAGCTGAAGCGGCCGTCGTTCGTCCTGCTGGGCACGGGGCTCGAGCATCGCGTGCCGCCGGCATCCGTCGCCAAAGTCTTCGCCGACGCCGGGATCGGGCTCGAGCCGATGAGCACTGGCGCGGCCGCGCGCACGTATAATGTGCTGCTGGCGGAGGGGCGCGATTTCGGCGCCGGGCTGATCGCCGTCGATTGAGGCCGTATGGTTGCGAAGGACGCCAGCCTGCCTAACGCCGCCATCGTGCGCGATGAGGCGCGCGACCTCGACCATGACCGCTATCTCGCCGCGCTGCTCGCTCCCGCACCGGCGCGCGACGCACTGATGACCGTCGCCGCCTTCCACGGCGAGATCGCGCGCATCCCGACAAGCGTGCGCGAGCCGGCGATGGGCGCGATCCGCCTGCACTGGTGGCGCGACACGCTTGGCGGGGAAAAGACGGCGGAGGCAACGGGGTCGCCGGTCGCCGACCGACTGCGCTACGCCATCGAGAGCGGCGCGCTACCCATCGGCGACATCTTGTCGATCGTCGATGCATACGAGACGCTGCTGCAACCGGGCGCACTCGCCGACGCTGCCGCGCTCGACGCTTTCCTCGATGCGAGCCAGGGTGCGGCGTTTCGACTTTCTGCCCGCATTCTAGGCGTCGAGGAGGCAAACGCGCGCGGGATCATCGGCGCCGCCGCGCAAGCTTACGGGCGGGTACAGTTGTTGCGCGCTCTGCCGCTATTGCTGGCCAAAGGGCACGATCCACTTGCGCGGGAGCCCGTGCAGGATTGGGCGCCGGTCGTGCAACCGATCCTGGCCAGAACGCGCCAAAGCCTCGGCGAGGTGCGCCGCTTAATGTCGGTTGCGTCGCTAACTCTGCGGACCGCGATCCTGCCCGTTGCCCTCGTTGAGCCCTATTTGGCGGCTTTGGAGAGGCTTGGTTCCAGGATAGCGTCGGAGCAAGCAGGGATATCGCCGTTGTCGCGCGTGTGGCGGATCTACTTTGCGAGGCGCCGCGGACGCCTCTAGCGAGGCGAGGGGAGCAGCAGATGTCGCGAACGGCAGCCCACCTCACGGTGCTGCTGGTATTGGCGGGGGTGCTGAGCTCATCGGGCTTGGCGCAGGTTGCGCCGCTGCCCGTGCCGAAGATCACCTGGCACGTCGAGAACTCGTTCCGCTTCTTCTCCGATGCCGCCGACACCGAGGTGCATCGCGCCACGTTTTTGGCGCTGCCGCCCGAGGACCAGCTGCAGCATCCGATCCTCGCCGCCGAACAGGCGCTGAGCGCCCGCCACGAGAATGGCTGGGCGGAGACGATGTTCCGCGACACCTGCTGGGATGCGCGCAACAACCGCTTCGACTGCAAGGACGGCAGCGACTACATCAATCCGAAGTCGCATCGCGTCGCCTTCAAGATCGGCAATGTCGATGAGGCGGCTGGCCTCTCGTGCACGTGGCTGACGGCACCGCTCGGCGGAGAGTTGCGCGGCGACGTCGTCACCCAGCCGTGCAGCGAGGAAGCGCACTTCAAAATTGCCTATCCAGCCGGCGCGACGGTTTCGGTGGAGATCGGCGGCCGCGAGGTGGCGAGCGAAAAAGTCCAAGTCAAGGACCTGCTGATCGTCGGCATGGGCGACAGCTTCGCCTCGGGCGAAGGCAACCCCGACGTCCCGGTGCGCTTCTCGCGCGATCGAACCGCCGACTACGGCGAACGCTCGGGCAAGGTCGATCTCACAGGCTATCCGGCGCGCATCGGCCCCTGGAAGACGATCGGCGACAAGGCCTTCATCCAGGAGAACGCGCGCTGGTCCGACCAGGGCTGCCATCGCTCGCTCTATTCGCACCAGGTGCGCGCGGCGCTGCAGCTTTCCATCGAGGACGACCATCGCGCCGTCACCTATGTCGGCGTCGCTTGCTCGGGGTCGGAGGTCACCTTCGGTCTCTTCCTGAAATATGCCGGCAACGAGTGGGTGCCCAATCCAAGCGACATGTCGCAGATCTCGGCGATCGCCTCGGCGCAGTGCGACAAGAACGAGGCGCCGTACCAGGATCTCCCCGAGGCCTACCACATGGACGGGACGATCCCGGAGCTGAAGGGCGGGCTGACGTTGCGCAAGTGCGATCCGATCAACTCGCGCTCGATCGATCTCATGCTCGTGTCGGTCGGCGGCAACGACGTGGGCTTCTCCCGCTTGCTCGCCAACGCGGTGCTGTCGGATGAATCGACGCTGCGCAAGCTCGGCGGCTGGTTCGGCCAGGTGCACAGCCTCGACGACGCGAGCATCGGTCTCGAAGCGCTGATCCTGCGCTACAAGTCGCTCAATCGTGCGATTCACTACCTGCTGCACATTCCCTGGGAGCAGTCAGACCGGGTGCTGCTTACGGCGTATCCCGGACTGGCGCTGCAGGGCGACGGCACGAGCACCTGCCCTGATGGCGTCGCGGGCATGGACGTGTTGCCCGACTTCGCCTTGAGCGAGCAGAAGCTCCGCGTCGGCACGTGGATCGCCGACAAGCTCAATACGTCGATGAAGGGAGCCGCCGAGCACTATCAATGGACGTTCGTCGACGGCCATCGACGCGACTTCGTCGGCCGCGGCATTTGTGCGGGCACGACGTACGACGGGGCCGACATTGCCGACGACCTGCGTCTGCCGCGCAAGACCGAGCAAGGGTGGCGCCCCTTCAACCCGGCGGACTTCAAGGCGTATGCCTCGCGCCAGCGCTGGTTCCGCACGCCGAACGACGCGTTCATGACCGGCAACTTTCATGTGGCCGCGTCGCTCTTGCAGAAGGTGTTGAAGCTCGACGCGTTCGCCTGGTTCCAGCTGGTGCTGGCGGCGACGTATTCGGGTGCGTTCCACCCGACGGCCGAGGGCCAAGCGGCCATTGCCGACGCGGTCGTGCACCAGGCACGTGGCGTGCTGGCGAAGTACGGGCAGGGGCCCGAGCAGCAACCGCAGGCGGCGCAGGGCAGCATAACGCCGACCAGCGCCACCGGCCTGCAGTAAACCTTGCTTCCGCTCAGCCGCGCCCTCCGCTCATGGCGACGGCATCCTCGATGCTCGAGGCGTAGCGCACCAGGGGCTTGCGCAGGCCGGCGGCGAGCAGCGTGCGGCGCACGTTGCGGCGCGCCGACGTGAAATAGACCGCGGTGCCGGCACGGCGCAATTTGTGCACGAAACCTTCCAGCGCATTGGCCGCGGTGCTGTCGACGAGAGGCACCTCGGCGAAATCCAGAATGAATGTCTTGGGGTGAGCGCCGATGCGGTCGAGTGCGCTGCTGACGGCTGCCGTGGCGCCGAAGAAGAACGCACCCGAGATGCGATAGACGGCGATGTCGCCGTTGTATGCGTCCGGCCGGTACGTGGTGCGCCCGCCGCCGCGTCCGTCGGCCGTATCCTCGACGACTAGCGGGACGCCGCCCTCGATCTCGACGCTCTCTGCCATGCGGTGCAAGAACAGGAAGGCGCCGAGCGTTACGCCGACGCCTATGGCGACGGTGAGGTCGGTGAAGATGGTCAGGAGGAATGTCGCCATGAGCACAGTCGCATCACCCCACGAGGCGCGCAGTAGACTGGCGAACTCTTCCTTCTCGATCATGTTCCAGGCGACTACGGCGAGCACGCCGCCAAGGCTAGCAAGCGGAATGTAGGCAGCGAGCGGTGCCGCCAGGAGCATGAATAGGAGGATATAGCCCGCATGCAACATGCCCGAAATCGGGCTGCGCGCGCCGGCGCGGATGTTGGTCGCGGTGCGCGCGATGGTGCCGGTGACGCACATGCCGCCGAAGGTCACCGCCGCCATGTTGGCGGCACCCTGGGCCACGAGCTCGCAGTTAGAGCGGTGTTTGCGTCCGCTCATGCCGTCGGCGACCACGGCCGACAACAGGCTCTCGATGGCACCGAGCAGGGCGATGGCGACGGCATCGGGAAACACCGCGGCGAGCTTGGCGAGGTCGAAAGCCGGGAGCGACGGCGCAGGCAGCGTGCGCGGCACGCCGCCGAACCGAGAGCCGATAGTCGTCACGTCGAGCTGCAGCAGCCAGGCGATCACCGTCGTTGCCGCCACGGCGATGAGCAGCCCGGGCCACTTGGGACGCACGCGGCGAAGGCCGAGAATGGTGGCGATGGCGAGGAGCGAGAGCGCCACGGTTGCAGGCCTGAAGGCGCCGACGCTCTCCCAGAGGGCTCGCACCTTGGGCAGCAGCGCCGCCGGCTCGTTCGCCATGTCGAGGCCGAGCAACTCTTTCAGCTGGCTCGCCAGAATGATGACGGCGATGCCGGCGGTGAAGCCTACAGTTACGGGGAAGGGAATGTACTTGATGTATGTGCCCAGCCGCAGGAACCCCGCGGCCATCATCATCGCGCCTGCCATGAGCGTGGCGAGCACAAGCCCGTCGTAGCCTTGGCGTTCGACGACCGAGGCGATAAGCACGATGAACGCGCCCGCCGGCCCACCGATCTGGAAGCGGCTGCCGCCGAGCGCGGAGATGAGGAAGCCGCCGACGATGGCGGTGAATAAGCCCTTGTCGGGCGAGAGCCCTGAGCCGATGGCAATGGCCATCGACAGCGGCAGCGCCACGATGGCGACAGTAAGCCCGGCGATGGCGTCGGCCCTGAAGTCGGCGCCGGTGTAGCCGTCGCGCAGGATCGTGACCAGCTTGGGGGTGAACAGCTCCGCAAACGTCGGCTCGGGGCGCCTCAAGGGGCTCCGCGCGGTCGTCTCCATATGCTCCCTCTCCTTGGTCCAAGGAGCGGCGGGATCGCCGGCCGTGCATTAGGCGGTCGCCGTCGCGGTAAGTGTATCGATGCGCCCACTATGGCTTCTCCCGTGCCAGTCGCCGTGGCGTGCGGCCAGTGGTCATTCGGCGCGCTGTCTTGCTTGTCCGGCTGGTCTTGAAGCGCACGCCGCGTCCATCACCAGTGCTGGGTGCTCCCTCGGCAATCAGCTCGACGCCGGCGCGCTCGAAAGCGGTGACGACCTTGGTCAAGGTGTCGATTACGCCACGTACGTTGCCCTCGCTCGCCTCCATGCGCTGGATGGTCGGCAACGACACGCCGGCGAGATCGGCCAGACTCTGCTGGTCGATCCCGAGCAAGGCGCGACCTGCGCGCATCTGCGCCGCGGTGATCATGCGATCTACTGTGTCTTGGTTATGCGTAGAGCCTAATGTCTGATGTCTGATGCATCAAGATGGGCGCTTGCCGCATGACCGGACAAATGCCGCAGGTTTACTCCGCCGCTGCCGGCATGGCATTGCCGGTAAGCCAGCGATCGAGGTCGGCCAGCGCGCGCACGCTCATCAGCCGCTTCTTGGCGCGGCCGCGCTCTTTCGCCTTGAGACGCTTGCCGTCGGCGTCGTTCGCGGGCGGCTCCATCTCCGGCAATAGGCCATAGTTGATATTCATCGGCTGGAACGACGATGTGCTGCCGTCGTCGGCGGAAAGATGTCCGCCGGTGATGTGGCCGATGAGGGCGCCGAGCGCGGTGGTGTGCGGCGGCGCGCTCGACGTTCGCCCGAGCCGCTCGGCGGCGGCGAAGCGGCCGGCCAGCAAACCGATGGCGGCGCTCTCCACGTAGCCCTCGACGCCAGTAATCTGCCCCGCGAAGCGCAGACGCGGCATCGCCTTGAGCCGCAACGAGCCGTCGAGCAGCTTCGGCGAGTTGAGGAACGTGTTGCGGTGCAGGCCGCCGAGGCGCGCGAACTCGGCCTCCGCAAGGCCGGGGATCATGCGGAAGATGCGCACTTGCTCGGCGTGCTTCAGCTTGGTCTGGAAGCCGACCATGTTCCACAGCGTGCCGAGTGCGTTGTCCTGGCGGAGCTGCACCACCGCGTAGGGCCAGCGGCCGGTGCGCGGATCGTCGAGGCCGACGGGCTTCATCGGTCCGTAGCGCAGCGTGTCGCGGCCGCGCTCGGCCATGACCTCGACGGGCAGGCAGCCGTCGAAGTAGGGCGTCGAGGCTTCCCACTCCTTGAAGCTCGTCTTGTCGCCGGCGAGCAGCGCGTCGACGAACGCCTCGTACTCCTCGCGCGTCATCGGACAGTTGAGGTAGTCGGCGCCGGTGCCGGCGGGACCGGTCTTGCCGTAGCGCGACTGGAACCAGGCGATCGAGGTGTCGATCGACTCGCGATGCACGACCGGGGCAATGGCATCGAAGAACGCGAGGTCTCCCTCGCCGGTGAGGCTGCGGACGGCTTCGCTCAGCGCCGCCGAGGTGAGGGGGCCGGTAGCGACGACGACGCTCGACCACTCGGCGGGCGGCAGGCCGCCCACCTCGCCCCGCTCGATGGTGACGAGGGGATGGGCGGCGAGCTGCGCCGTCACCTCGGCCGAGAAGTTGTCGCGATCGACGGCGAGCGCCCCACCCGCCGGCAGCTTGTGCTTGTCGCCGGCGGCGAGAATGAGCGAGCCGGCGCGGCGCATCTCCTCGTGCAGCAGGCCAACGGCATTGTATTCCCAGTCGTCGGAGCGGAACGAGTTTGAGCAGACGAGCTCGGCCAGCCCCTCGGTCTTGTGGGCGTCGGTCATACGCGCGGGGCGCATCTCGTGCAGGATGACCGGAACGCCCGCGCTGGCGATCTGCCAGGCAGCTTCCGATCCGGCGAGCCCGCCTCCGACGATGTGAACAGCTTCAATGTCTTGCATGGCAGCGCACGCTATCGGAAAGCGGGGCGGTCCTCAACGCGGGCAACCCTAATGGCCCCCGCCGCCGCCGGGCCCCAATCCCGACATTGTTTTGGTCCCGCCGCCCGGATATCGTCTGCACCGATCTAAGTCGACGGGGTTCTCTCCATGTCACGCTACGCCAAGCGCCTCAACCGCGACCTCGTGCGCTGGCGGGAAGCCGGTTGGATCGGCGCCGACGGTGAGGTCGCGATCCGCCGCGACATCGTCGAGCACGACAAGCACAAGCTGGATCTAGCATCCGCACTGGGCATTCTCGGCGCCGTGCTGATCGGCTTCGCCGCCATGAGCTTTGTCGCCGCCCATTGGAGCGAGATGCCGCGCCTGTTCAGACTGGCGATGATCTTCGGCGGCCTGTTCGCATGCTACGGCATCGCCGGCGTTCTGTTCGACCGCAAGCATCCGACGTTCGCGCACGCGGCCATCCTCGCCGGCGTGGCGCTGTTCGGCGCCGGCATCATGCTCATCGCGCAGATGTTCCACATCGAGGGGCATCCACCCGACGCCGTCCTCACCTGGGCGCTGGGCGCGCTCGCCGCCGGGACGCTTCTACGGTCCAATCCGGCGCTCGCGCTGGCCATGCTGCTCGTCTGCCTATGGACGGGCTGGGAGATGACCGACAGCGGCGAGGTGCATTGGGGCTTCCTGCTGGGATGGGGCGCGGTGACGGCGGCCATTGCCTGGCAGCGCTGGGCCGGCGGCCTGCATCTTGCTGCAGTTGCCCTGGCGCTGTGGATCGTCAGCCTCGGGTACTACCTGATTGACGGCAACGGACATGGCATCGTCGTCGGCATCGGCCTGCTCATCGCCGCCGCGGGAGTAGCCGCGCCGCTGGCCGACGAGCGCCTGCACGGTTGGTCGACGCCGATAATCGCTTACGGCATGAGCATTGCCTTCGCCGGGTTGTTCGCCCTGCAGTTCATCAAGGAAATGCCGCTCGACTACTTCATTCTGCTGGCCATTCTGGCCCTTGCTCTGGTGCTCGGCGGAATTGGGCTTGGCCTCAAGATGGGGAGCCCCGCGCTCTTGTGGCTGGGCTATGCCGGCTTCTCGATCGAGGTGCTGGGGATCTACTTCAAGACGGTCGGCACGCTGCTCGGCTCATCGCTGTTCTTCCTCTCGGCCGGCGTTCTCGTGATCCTGTTGTCGATCGTCGCCTATCGTTTGCACGCGCGCGTGCAGCCCGGCATGGAGGCCGCGCCATGACGACTGAACGCCGCAATCTGTGGCTCGCCATCGCCGCCGTCGCCCTTGGGCAGGCGGCAGTGCTCGGCTGGATGATCTGGGATCGCACCTCGCTGCTCGCCAACGGTCGCGAGGTGGTGCTCGAGGTGATCCCGGTCGATCCGCGCTCGCTGTTCCGCGGCGACTATGTGATCCTCGGCTACGACATCTCGCGCTACAAGCTGCCGCCCGGTACGACACCGCCGAAAAGGAACGATGCGTTCTACATCACGCTGCGCAAGGGTGAGGGTGACAAGTGGCAGCCCGTCGCCGGCTCGACCGAGCAGCCGGCGGATGTGAAGCCCGACGAGGCCGTGATACGCGGGCGCGTCGAGTACGTCTACGACCCGCCACGCGACGAGCCGCCGGGAACGATGGTCAATCTGCACTATGGCATCGAGAGCTTCTTCGTGCCCGAGGGCACTGGGCGCGAGCTCGAGAAGATGGTTGGCGAGAAAAAAATTTCCGCCGTCATCGCCATCGACGACAGCGGCACGGCCGCGATCAAGGGCCTGATGTCGGAAGGCCAGCGTGTGTACGACGAACCGCTTCTCTGATGCGCGTCAGCATTTCTCCCAGGATGTTGCAGGTTTGCCGCGCGCGGCGCGCATTTTTTCGCGCGCGGCGCTGGTAGCTATCGAGAGCGCAAGCGGAATCTGGCAGGGTGCCGCGAACTACCGGCAAGGATTCACACTGGGGGGTGGAGATGTTGCCCAAATCTATGTCCGCGGCGTTGCTCGCGGGAGTCGTGGTCGTGGGAGCTGCCATCCCGGCAATGGCGCAAGATGCCGGTCTCGCCGGCATGCATACGTGGCGCCGCGAAGGCGGCAGGACCTGTATGGCCGATCACTGGCACTACGGCAGCAGCGGCTCGCAGCCGACCAAGGCTGCGGCGCAGCGCGCCGCCATCTCCTCATGGCAGGAGTTCACCAACCTCGAGTACGGCCGCGCCTGGGCGCGCTTCAGCCGGGCGGCCAGCCGCCGGATCGGCTGCTCGCAGTCGGGCGGTGGGTGGAACTGCGACGCCGAAGCCCGTCCCTGCCGCTAATCGGCTTTCAGCGCTTGTCGCGCGGACGGCTGCGCAAGCTGCGCAGCCGGTCCTGAGTCTGCGTGCTCGCGGCCTGGAGGGCTGTCGCGCCCCATCGCTGCAGGCGCGCGAACCATGGCGCGTGCCGGGCACGCACGCCGAGCCCCTCGGCCATTGCACGCCGAGCGGCGTTTAGCGGGTCGGGTTGGCCTTGAACTTCGCCGCCGAGGCGGATGCGCTGGGCGAATAGCGCATACATTGCCTCGCGGCCGGGATCGGCGCCGATTGCCGTCACCACGCCGGTACCGGCGAAGAAGCCGCTCGAGCCGCGCCCGATGGGAAATTGCCCGGCAGGAGCTGCCGGCGCCAGCGCGGCCGCGTCATCGGGGCCGCGCATCAAGACGTAGAGATTGGCGCGGGTCTTGGCCGACAGGGCGCCCATGAACATCGCCGCCACAACCGGCAGCAGGTACTCGGCGATCATCTCGCTGATCCCGGCGGTCGTCGCCGCACGGCAGGCGATGCGGCCGCTTTCCTCGCGCCCGGCAAGCGCGGTCAGCGCGTCGTTGCCGATCACCTGGGTGGAGGTGGCACCCATCAGCGTTGGCGTCTCGAGGACCTGCTCATAGTCGTTCTTGCCGAGGAGCTCTATGAGCCGCGCAAGCGTGCCGCGCGACACGGTCTGCTCGTCGAAGCGCTGGATGAGTGCGCCGAGCATGCTGAGGATGGCTGCCTTGGCCTGGGGCCGCGGCAGATGGAAGGCGCGCGCCAGATTGCTTATCGCCAGGCCGTTCTGGGCACGCGTGAACTCTCCCCAGATCGGCCCGCGATTACGGGCGTCCAAAATCTGCATCAGCGCGCTTTGGATGGAGTTAACTTGAACCGCATGGCATTTACCCCCAGCTTCCAAGGACGCCCGACTTCGTAACGGGCGCACTCCACGTCGCTCAAGTGACTAGCATACTGAACTTTGGAGAAAATCATGAAGTTCGTACTTGCTTCCGTCGCCGCGGCATTTCTGCTGATCGCGGGACAGGCACCGGCATCCGCTGCTACAGCGGGCGCGGCGCTGATTGCGAAACCGAGCATCGGTCAGGCCAGTTCCACCGTCGAGAAGGCGGGCTGGCGTCATCGCCGCTGGTATGGCCACCGCCACTACTATCGTCCCTATCGCTGGTATCGCCCTTACCGCTGGTACCGGCCGTGGGGCTGGCGCCATCGTCATCACCGCCATTGGTGGTGATCGTCGCCTGAATTTGCTCGGGGGCGTCCGCGAGGACGCCCTTTTTGCTTGATTTCTCGGCCCTTGTGCCGTTCCGGCGCTATTGCAGCGCTGTGTTGCAACCGGCTCACACATTTGGCATGGTCCGCCCGCGAATCCGCCAGCAGAGCGAGCCGCCGGCAACGCCCAGTCGCCGGTCGATAGCAACTTTCTAGGCGCCAAAGGGGATCACGAAAATGACGGAAGTACTTTGGGGTATCGTCGCTTGCGGCGTGTTGGCGCTCGCCTATTCGGCGTACACCATCCGCTCGGTGATGGCTGCCGATGCCGGCACGGCGCGGATGCAGGAGATCGCCGGAGCCATCCGTGAAGGCGCCCAGGCCTACCTCAACCGCCAGTACACGACCATCGCCATGGTCGGTGCGGTCATCTTCGTCTTGGCGTGGTTCCTTTTGGGTCTGCCGGTCGCCATCGGCTTCCTCATCGGCGCGGTCCTGTCGGGCGCGGCCGGCTACGTCGGCATGAACGTATCGGTGCGCGCCAACGTGCGCACGGCGCAGGCGGCGACACATTCCTTGGCGCGGGGCCTCGACATCGCCTTCAAGTCGGGTGCGGTAACCGGCATGCTGGTCGCCGGCATGGCGCTGCTCGGCGTCGCCGGCTACTATTTCTTCCTCACCAGCGGGCTCGGCTACGCGGTCAACGACCGCGTCGTGACTGATGCACTTGTCGCGCTCGGCTTCGGCGCCTCGCTCATCTCCATCTTCGCCCGTCTCGGCGGCGGCATCTTCACCAAGGGCGCCGACGTAGGTGGCGATCTCGTCGGCAAGGTCGAGGCCGGCATTCCCGAGGACGATCCGCGCAATCCGGCAACCATCGCCGACAACGTCGGCGACAACGTCGGCGACTGCGCCGGCATGGCGGCCGATCTGTTCGAGACCTACGCGGTGACCGTCGTCGCCACCATGGTTCTCGCCTCGATCTTCTTTGCCGGCCAGCCGAACCTCGAGACCCTGATGGTCTATCCGCTGGCCATTTGCGCCGCGTGCATCGTCACCTCGATCATCGGCACGTTCTTCGTGAAGCTCGGCACCAACAACTCGATCATGGGCGCGCTCTATCGCGGTTTCCTAGCCAGCGCGGTGCTGTCGATCGGCGGACTGTGGGCGGCGACGCACTACGTGCTCGGCACCTTCGGCGAGGTCGGCACCGCTGCCGGCACGACCATCACCGGCATGAATTTGTTCCTGTGCGGGCTCGTCGGCCTCGCGGTCACGGGCCTCATCATCTGGATCACGGAATACTATACCGGCATCGGCTACCGCCCGGTGCGCTCGATCAGCCAGGCGTCGGTGACCGGGCACGGCACCAACGTCATCCAGGGTCTCGCCGTGTCGCTCGAGTCGACCGCGCTACCGGCCCTCGTCATCGTCGCCGGCATCCTCTCGACCTACTCGCTCGCCGGCCTGTTCGGCACGGCCATCGCTACGACCACTATGCTTGGCCTTGCGGGTGTCGTCGTCGCTCTCGACGCCTTCGGTCCGGTGACTGACAACGCCGGCGGCATCGCCGAGATGGCCGGGCTGCCGAAGGAGGTTCGCCGCTCGACCGACGCGCTCGACGCCGTCGGCAACACGACCAAGGCGGTGACCAAGGGCTACGCGATCGGCTCCGCCGGTCTCGGCGCGCTGGTGCTGTTCGCGGCCTACAGCTACGACCTGCAACACTTCATCGACGAGGCGAACAAGGCGGGCTCGACGGCCTATTCGTACTTCAAGGGCGTGAGCCCCGACTTCTCGCTGTCGAACCCCTACGTGGTCGTCGGCCTCTTGCTCGGCGGTCTCATCCCGTACCTGTTCGGCGGTATCGCCATGACGGCCGTCGGCCGCGCCGGCAGCGCCATCGTGCAGGAGGTTCGCCGCCAGTTCAAAGCCAAGCCCGGCATCATGAAGGGCACGGAGCGCCCCGATTACGCGGCGGCAGTCGACCTGCTGACCAAGGCAGCGATCAAAGAGATGATCATCCCGTCGCTGCTGCCGGTGCTGTCGCCGATCGTGCTCTACTTTGCGATCTACTTCATCGCGGGCGGCGGCGACGCTGGTAAGAGCGCGGCGTTCTCCGCGGTCGGCGCCATGCTGCTCGGCGTGATCGTCAACGGGCTCTACGTCGCCATCTCGATGACCTCGGGCGGCGGCGCCTGGGACAACGCCAAGAAGGCGTTCGAGGACGGCTTCATCGACAAGGACGGCGTCAAGCACGTGAAGGGCAGCGAGGCGCACAAGGCGTCGGTGACCGGCGATACGGTCGGCGATCCCTACAAGGATACCGCCGGTCCGGCGGTGAACCCGGCGATCAAGATCACCAACATCGTGGCGCTGCTGCTCTTGGCGGTGCTGGCACACGGCGGCTAAGGCCTCGCGCGCGAATGTTTTGGGAAAGGCCCGGCCGCAAGGTCGGGCCTTTTTCGTTACAGGGGCTAAGCCTTGAGCCCAGGGGCGACGAGGCACTCCAGTAGCCGTTTGGCGTCGGCCGCGACCCGCGCGCCTGCCCCGGTCATCTCCGCGCGTACGATGGCACCCTCGACGACGATGAGCGCCAGGCGCCCCGCCTCGGCCGGGCGCGCTACGCCGTCGGCTTTGGCCCGCTCCGCGAGCAGCGCGAGTAGCTCGTCCTTGTGGCGGCTGGCGATATCGCGCTCGCGCTTGGATGAGCGCGCCGTCTCGGCGAGGATGTTGATGAACGCACAGCCGTGAAAGTCGGGCGCCGTGAACCACTCGCGCAGAACGTCAGCAACGGCGGGCAGTTGGGCGCCGGGCTTGCCGCGCCGCGTATCGAGGCGGCCGTGGAACCACGTCATCCAGCGCGCGTGTCGCTCCTCGAGGAAGGCGGCGACGAGATCGGCTTTCGACGGAAAGTGATTGTAGAAGCTCATCTTGGCGACCGCGGCTTCGGCGATGATGCGATCGATGCCGACCGCGCGCGTGCCGTGCGCATAGAAGAGGCGCAGCGCCGTTTCGAGGATGCGCGCGCGTGCCGACGTAGGCTCGGCAGCTGAAGTCTTTTGGCTCTTCGACGTCATCCGGACCGAAATAATCTTGCTTGACAGACAGAGCTGTCTACCTGAGATAGACAGACCTGTCTATAGGAGGGTGCGCGATGGAAAAGAAGGCTGGTTTCAGGCTCGGGGTCTACATGTGCAAGGACCTCGAGATCATGGATTTCGCCGCGCCCTACGGCGTGTTCTCGGTCGCCCGCCGCTTCGATCCGGAGCTCGACGCGTTCTTCGTCGCCGAGAGCATGCGGCCGATCCAGGCGCAGGCCGGCTTCACCGTCATTCCCAACTATGCGTTCGCCGATCAGCCGGACATGGACGCCTTCCTCATCCCCGGCGGCTTCGGGACGCGGCAAGAGGTGAACAACGGGCGATTGCACGCCTTCATCCGCGGATTGCCGGAAAAGACGCTGCTCTTGTCGGTATGCACCGGCTCATGGATCTATGGGCGCATGGGGTTGCTCGACGGACGCGCGGCGACCAACCGCAAGGAGCCCGACCGGCTCGAGCAGTCGAACATGGGTAAGGTGCCAATCGATCGCCTGGCGGAGATTGCGCCGGCCTGCCGCATCTCGCGCGCCCGCGTCGTCGACAGCGGCCGCATCATTACCGGCGGCGGCATCGCCTCGGGCATGGAGGTGGGGTTTCACCTACTGCGTCGCGCCGGCTACGACGAAGAGTTCATCGGCGAGGTGGCGCGCGTCATGGAATATGCGAAGGCCTACGACGGCTATCGCGAGGACATCGAATACGACCCCGCGAGCTAAGCCGCGTCAGTTACCGAAGATCTGCTTCTGGCCGAGGTTGCGGAAGAGCTGCTGCACGATGCCGACGTCCTTGCCTCCCGGTGCCGGCGTGGTGCGCGACACGTAGTCGAACACGCGACCGTCTTTGAGGCCGTAGTTGGCGACGCGCTCGACCGTCCCGGCTTGCGTGAAGTAGACGGCGACGACCTGCCGGTCCTGCTCGGTCGGCAGCATGAAGGAGGTCTGCGTGGCGGTGCTCGAGATGTAGTAGAAGGCCTGGTTGTTGCCGATGACCGCGGTGGTCGAGGGCGTGCCGAGGTTCAAGCGCACTTGCTCTTGCGTCATCCCCGGCTGGATCTGCTGGACGTCGCCCTCATGGAACTGCACGCCGTGCTTAATCACGTTGGAGTCGCAGGCCCCGGCGAGAAGTGCCGCAGCGAGAACGCCGATCGTCCATAGGCGCTGGGCAGGCGCGGTGCCGCGCCTGCGGCGCTGGCGGTCGTTCGTCTCTCGGCGCATTATGTTATGAGTTTCTCGAGACTGATCGATGGATGACCGAAGTCGCGCTTAGCCTGAGGTTGCAAACATTGCAACGGGCGTATTTGCAACGCGGTCAACATCTCCCCCGGTAATCCTTGCGACCTGAACGGTGAGCCCGGCACTGATGCTGGAATTCCTCAACGCCCGCACAGACATACGCCGCAAAGCTGGCGAGATTTATGGCGCGATCGTGACGCAAGCGCGCCAGCCGGCGCTTTATGCGGGGCTCGGCGTTCCGGACACACCCTCCGGGCGCTACGAGATGGTCGTCCTGCACCTGTTCCTGGTCATGGAGCGGCTCGGTGCCACCCCCGAGGCCGCTGGGGACTTGCCGCGCCTGCTGGTCGAGGCTTTCATCGCCGACATGGACGACTCCTTGCGAGAAATGGCGACCGGCGACCTCACCGTGCCCAAGAAGGTGCGCCGCGCTGCAACCGGACTTTACGAGCGCAGCTTGGCCTATCGGCTGTCGCTGGCCGAGCCTGACGAGGCAGGACTGCGCGAGGTGCTGGCTGAGCACGTCTACGGCCGCCCCGATGCAGCCCAGGTGGGCACGCTCGCCCGCTACATCGCGGCGTCGTCGCGCGCGATGTCCGCCGCCGACGGCAAACAGGTAGCCGCTGGCCGACCCGCATTCATCGACCCCGCTTCGACGACGGAGGCTTAATGAACGCGCCGCTGGAATGGTCGTATCGTGTGCGGGAAATCCCCGAGGCAGGCTTGCCGGAAACGCGTAGTGCCACCGCCGCCGAGCGGGCGAGCGTCGCCGCAGCGCTCGAGGCCGTCTCCTGCGAGGAGTTGACAGCGAGGTTCGATATTCGCGCCACGGGGAAGGGGCATTACCGCCTCGCGGGTAAGGTCGCGGCCAAACTCACGCAGACCTGCGTCGTCACGCTCGAGCCAATTCCGCAGACCGCAGAAGGTACCTTCGACGTCGAATTCTGGCCGGCAGGCAGCGTTCCGGAGCAGGGCGAGGATGAGGTCGAGGCCCTGAGCGCCGCCGAGATCGAGCCGATCGAGCACGGCCTGATCGATGCGGGGCGGATCGTCTTCGAAACCCTGTCTGCAAACGTCGATCCTTACCCGCGCAAAGCCGGCGCTGAATTTCAAGCCGAAGCGATCGACGATCCCGAAGCGTCAGCGGGCGGACCCTTTGCCGCTCTCCAAAAGCTCAAGGATCGAGGCTGAGACGAGCATTCCACCTGACACACAACGCCGCGGGTATCGGTGTCTAGAATCCGGTTGTTTCGCAGTTGCAAAAGAGTATGGTCCGCTGGTTTACGGGTGGGCAGACGCAACTTTGCGGCTGCGTTCTGGGGATAACTACGAGGCAACCCGCAGCATGTCTCAGGCGCGGACGATAGCGCTCGATGCCATGGGCGGCGACCACGGTCCCGCTGTCGTGGTGCCCGGCGCTGCACTTTCGCTGGAACGCTATCCAGCACTCAAATTCATCCTGTTCGGCAACGAGCCGGCCATCCGCGCCGAGCTCGATAAGGTGCCTGCGCTCGCCGCCAAGGCCCGCGTCGTGCACACCGACATGGTTGTCGCGATGACCGACAAACCCAGCCAGGCGCTGCGCCGCGGTAAGGGCACGAGCTTGTGGCTGGCCATCGATGCGGTGCGTGCCGGCGAGGCCGACGTCGCCGTATCGGCCGGCAATACCGGCGCGTTCATGGCCATGTCGAAGCTGATCCTGCGGCCGATGTCGGGCATCGAGCGCCCCGCAATCGCCGCCATCTGGCCGACCGTCCAAGCCGAATGCATCGTGCTCGACGTCGGCGCCAACATCGGCGCCACCGCCCGCGAGCTTTGCGAATTCGCGCTGATGGGGGCCGGCATGGCGCGCGCGCTGTTCCACATCGAGCGGCCGACGGTGGGGCTACTGAACGTCGGCGTCGAGGAGATTAAAGGCGTCGAGGAAGTCCGCCAGGCGCACGCTTGGCTAAAGGGCACCGAGCTGCCGCTCGAGTATCGCGGCTTCATCGAGGGCGACCAGATCGGCCAGGGCGTCGTGGACGTTGTGGTCGTCGAGGGCTTCGCCGGCAATATCGCCTTGAAGACCGCCGAGGGCACCGCCAGGCAGATCGGCGAATATCTGCGAGCCGCGATGCGGCGCAGCCTGCTGTCGAAGATCGGCGCGGTGTTGGCGTCGGGCGGCTTCCGTGTTCTCAAGGAAAAAATGGACCCCCGGCGTGCCAACGGAGGAACGTTCCTGGGGCTGAACGGTATCGCGGTCAAGAGTCACGGGGGAACGGATGCCCTGGGCTTTGCCTCCGCCGTCGATCTCGCGTACGAGATGGCCCAGAGCCGGCTCATTCCACGGCTCGCCGCCGATCTGACGACCTTCCACCACAAGCTCGAGGCCGCTGCCGCGAGCTGACGCTAAGGGCTCGGCATGGCGCGCCAGGGTTGCCGCCACGTTCAGCGGCCCGTAAGGCTGTACAAACGAGAAGAAGTAAGGCAGCTCAGTGGCAGTCATCCGTTCAGTGATCCGCGGCGTCGGCGCCCATCTTCCCAAGCGCGTCATGACCAATGCCGATCTCGCCAAGATCGTTGACACCAGCGATGAATGGATCGTCGAGCGCACGGGTATTCGCGCGCGCCATATCGCCGGCGACGACGAGCTGACGTCCGACCTCGGCATCGCTGCCGCCAAGCAGGCGATCGTCCGCGCCGGTATCGATCCCGTCGACATCGACCTCGTGATCTGCGCCACGGCGACGCCTGACCGCACGTTTCCCGCAACTGCAGTGCGCATCCAGCAGGGGCTGGGCGTGACGAAGGGTGCAGCGTTCGACGTGCAGGCCGTCTGCTCGGGCTTCGTCTATGCGCTCACCATCGCCGACAACTTCATCAAGGCTGGGCAGTTCAAGCGCGCCGTCGTGGTCGGCGCCGAGACGTTCTCGCGTATCCTCGACTGGGAAGATCGCACGACGTGCGTGCTGTTCGGCGACGGAGCCGGTGCCGTCGTTCTCGAGGCGCAGCCGCAGCACGGCACGCGCGATGACCGCGGAATTCTCGCCACGCGCATTCGCTCCGACGGGCGCTTCGAGGATCTGCTCTACGTCGACGGCGGCCCCGGCTCGACAAAGACGGTTGGACACTTGCGCATGAACGGGCGCGAGGTCTTCCGGCACGCGGTGCAGAAGATTTCCGGCGTGATCGAGGAGACGCTCGTGATGACCGGATACGCGCCCGACGAAATCGATCTCTACGTGCCGCATCAAGCGAACCAGCGCATTCTCGATGGCGTCTTGAAAAAGCTCGGCGTGTCGCCCGACAAAATCATGGTCACGCTCGATAAGCACGGCAACACGTCGGCCGCTTCCATCCCGCTCGCGCTCAACCTCGCGGTCGAGCAGCATCGCATTAAGGAAGGCTCGCTGGTGCTGATGGAGGCGATGGGCGGCGGGTTCACGTGGGGGGCGGCGCTCGTGCGTTGGTAAACGCGGAGTTGTCTTCCTTGCACCGCATCATGTTTCTTTCTTTGATTTCAGGCAGTTGAAACGTTCATTCGATTGACGATCGGCTCGCGTCCCGGTAGCATCCAAAAAAAGTTACGAGGAGCGGGAGGCAAAATGCCATGGGAGGCAAGACGTTAACGCGGGCGGACCTCGCCGAGGCGGTGGTCCGGAAAGTTGGATTGCCGCGCAACGAGAGCCAAGAACTCGTCGAGCTTGTGCTCGCCGAGATATCAGCGAGCCTGGCACGAGGGGATTCAGTGAAACTTTCCTCGTTCGGTTCCTTCGGCATCCGCCAGAAGGGCGAACGCATGGGGCGCAATCCCAAAACCGGGGATGAAGTGCCGATTACGCCGCGGCGGGTCTTGGTCTTCCGCCCGAGCAACATTATGAAAGAGCGCATTAACCAGGGCCTCATCCGCCGCAAGGCAGCCGAGTGAACGGCGCCTCCTCGGCGGCGCGGAGGCGCAGCCGGTGGAGGCGTAGTTGACCAAGACTGCAGAGGCGTTCCGCACCATTAGCGAAGTCGCTGACGAGCTCGAGGTCCCCAAGCACGTCCTGCGCTTCTGGGAAGGTCGCTTCCCGCAGATCCGGCCGATGAAACGCGGCGGCGGACGCCGCTACTATCGGCCGGAGGACATGTCGCTGCTGCGCGGCATCTGCCACCTGCTGCACGCCGAAGGCTACACCATCAAGGGCGTGCAGAAGATTCTGCGCGAGCAGGGCGTCGATACGGTGAAGCGCTTCGGCGCCGATCCGCAGGCTGTGCCGGCTCCGACGGCCGTCGCTGAGCTGCCGCCACCCCCCGCCAAGCAGCGCGCCGGAAAGAAGGGCGCTGCGCCGCGCGGTGCGCCGACCAAGGCTGAGATCCGCGAGCGGCTGCTTGCCGCCATCGCCGAGCTCGAGGCCTGTCGCGGTATCCTCCTGGGCAAACCCACGGAGACTGCCGCGCGCCGTGCGCCCGTCAAGGCGCGACGCTCCGCCCGCGCGTGAACGGCTTGCAGGCGCCCGAGCTCTGGTGCGTCGACGTTTCCGCCGCAGCTCCGGCGCTCAACGCGATCGAGCGACGCATTTCCCGCTTGAGCGCCGAAGATCGCGCGCGTGCCGCGCAGTTTTCCGACGCGCGGGTGCGCGACGACTGGCTGGCGACGCATATCGCACTGCGTCTCCTCATCGAGCGTGCCGTGGGGCCGGTGTGGCGCGAGGCAGCGCTCACACGTGCGGCGCGCGGCAAGCCGCAACTCGTCGGCGCGCCGTTGGGCTTCAGCCTGTCGCACGCGCGCGGCGTGGCGCTCATCGGTCTGACGCCTAAAGGCAGTATCGGGGTCGACGTCGAGCGCACACGCGAGGTGCGCATTGCGGCCGAGCGGCGCGCCGCGATCGAGGCGGCGGGTGGGGCGCTGGGCGCTTCGCTTGCCGGCGACGGCAACACGCGCTTCCTCCACGCGTGGGTGCGGCTCGAGGCGTATGCCAAGGCGGACGGCTGCGGCATCGGCCGCTTGCTGACGCGGCTCGGTATTCTCGGCGTGGCGGCTGCCGACCGCGCCGACGCAACCGGCATGCCTGCCCGCGTGGACGAGGTAGCTAAGGGAGCCGCCGAAGGGGTCCGCGACCTGCAACTCGGCGACGGCCTCTATGCCGCAGCCGCCTTTATCAGTGTCGAGCCGGTGGCCGACGTCGCGTGGCTGCCGACCGACGCGGAAAGCCTCGAAAAGCTAATCAATTGATGTCGGATGGGCTTTGCCGTTGACCCGCATGGCGGCGCTTGGCAAAAGGGCGCTTCGGAGCGTAGCGCAGCCTGGTTAGCGCACCTGCCTGGGGGGCAGGGGGTCGGAGGTTCAAATCCTCTCGCTCCGACCAATCTTCATTCATCGCCCGCGGCGACGCCGCTCGCACGACGCGAGGCGTTCACGCGCGCCTCGCGAAAATTTGCAGGCGCGCCCGCGCTTCCTGGCCATCTGACAGCCTCGACAACACTTTCTGCGGGAACCCCCCGGCCGCTCTGCGACTTATCTTGCCGATGGGGGAAACGAGAAAAAACTTCAGTCAGGAGATGCCCCAATGAAAGTTTCCGCATTGATCGTTGCCAGCGCTCTTGCGCTCTCGACCTCCGCCTTCGCGCAGGAGACGCCCGCCCCTCCGGCCCAGGGCGCGCCGGCGGCCGGAGAGACCTCTGACCGCACGCCGGACAAGTCCACCCAGACCCCGCAGAGCCAGCAGGACACCGCGGGCGACAAGACCTCCGATCGCAGCCCGGACAAGGACGCTAAGGTTCAGCATCAGCCGGGTGCGGCTGGCAGCGCCGGCTCGAGCTCGGAAGGCTCCTCGTCGGGAGCTTCCGGGTCGAACATGCCGGCCGAGTCGGGCACCAAGTACTAGTATCAGCCCCTAAATCGGCAGCCGCCCCAAAGGCGGCTGCTATTTTGTGTCTGGCGGCCCTCACACCTGAGTGCGGCAACATCGCCCTTTATTCATGATGGCCGTCATATTATATGATGGTCATAATGCATTTTTTTGGCGAGACAGGTGATCTGCCGTGGATACGCAAGCTCCCGAGACTTCGCAGCTCATTGCCGGCGGCGCGGCGCGCGGCTCGATGCGTGCAATGTCGGGCATTGAATTCCTGCGCGCCCTGATGGACGGCAGCCTTCCGACCCCGGCGTTCTCGCCGACGAACCGCATTCGCCCGGTCGAAGCGGAAGAAGGGCGCGTCGTGTTCGAGGGCGAGCCGAAGGGCGACTTCTACAACCCGATGGGCACGGTGCACGGCGGCTGGATCGCGACGCTGATCGATACCGCCATGGCGTGCGCCGTGCATTCGTCGCTGAAGCCCGGCGAGATCTTCACCACGCTGGACATGAGCGTCACCTTCGTGCGCCCCGTGACCGAGGCGACCGGCACGCTGCGCTGCGAGGGCGTGCTGTTACACTCGGGCGGTCGCGTGGCGAGCGCCGAAGGCAAGGTCTACGACACGAGCGGACGGCTGATCGCGCACGGCAGCGAGACGTGCCTCGTCACGCGGGCAAACCGCGCGGGATAAGGAGAATAACAATGCCGCGAGTTTCCAGGAAGCAGGCCGAGGAGAACCACGCCGCGGTGCTCGACGCCGCCGCGAAGCTGTTCCGCGCCAAGGGCATCAACGGCGTGAGCGTGCCGGCGCTGATGGCCGAGGCGGGGCTGACGCACGGCGCCTTCTACGGGCACTTCAATTCGAAGGAGGAGCTCGCCGCCGCCGCGTGCGCGCACGCTATCGAGCAGTCAGGGGCGATCTACGACGGGCTTCTCGAGCGGCATGGCGGCGACCAGAACGCCGCCCTGACCGAGTTCGTCAAGCGCTATGCTTCGAGGCTGCATCGCGACCAGCCGGGCCTTGGTTGCCCGATCGCCGCCCTCGCGGACGACGCTTCGCGCGAAGAGTTCAAAGGGCCGGTACGCAAGGCCTTTGCCGCGGGGCTCGAACGCATGATCGACCGCCTGCGGCCTTTGCTCGGCCGCCGCGGCAAGACGGCGCCGCGCGAACAAGCGCTCGCCGACGTCGCGATGCTGGTGGGCGCCTTGGTGTTGGCACGCGCGACCAAGGGTCATGCTGTCTCCGATGAGGTCCTGCTAGCCGCACGAAATTCGATGTTGTCCACCTAAAGTCTGGCGACGCAACGCGTCAGCTGAGTTCCGAAGAGCGCAGCGATATATGACGAACATAAGCTATTGTAGATGCGAAGGAGTTCTCCCATGACTACCAACACCGAAGCTACTGCCCTCGTCACGGGGGCATCCACGGGAATTGGACGGGCAACGGCCAAGGCGCTCAAGGACGCGGGATTTCGGGTGTTCGGAACAAGCCGTCGCGCCCTCGCCGCAAGCCCCGACGGCGTTACCATGATGACCTGCGACGTGACCGATGACGCGTCGGTGGCGAAAATGGTCGATGGGGTGCTCACCAAGGCCGGGCGTATCGACCTGCTTGTCAACAACGCCGGCATTGGTTTGCTCGGCGGCGCAGAAGAATCCTCGATCGCCCAAGCCCATTCACTGTTCGACGTGAACGTCTTCGGTGTCATCCGCGTGACGAATGCCGTGTTGCCGGCAATGCGTCGTCAAGGGAAGGGTCGGATCATCAATATGAGTTCCATCCTGGGTCTGATCCCGGCCCCCTACAATGCTCTGTATGCATCCACAAAGCACGCTATCGAAGGCTATTCCGAATCGCTCGACCACGAATTGCGCGCATTCGGAATTCGGGTTGTGCTGGTCGAGCCCGGTGTTACCCGCACGTCGTTCGAAGAAAATATCACGAGGCCTGATCGGCTGCTTCCCATCTACGATTCCGAACGCCCTCGGATGGAGGCGTTGATGCGCAGATTGATAGAAGGCGGCGATGCCCCTGACATTGTCGCCGAGGCGGTTGTGAAAGCTGCCTCTGTGGCGGTGCCGAGAAGGCGCTATACGGCTGGAAAACAGGCGGGCCAAGTCCGATTCCTGCGCCGGTTCCTTCCCGAATCCATGGTCGACAAGGGCCTCCGGAAGTTCAACGAACTGCCGGTCTGAAGAGCACAATCGCGACTGTCGCCTCGCCCATCCACCGCACGGATTAAATTCCCCGAGCCAACCACGGAGACCCCCATGGCAAGCAAAAGCAAAGGTAAGGCACTGGTGACCGGCGCATCTACCGGCATCGGCGCCGTCTATGCCGACAGACTGGCGAAGCGCGGCTATGACCTCGTCATCGTCGCTCGCAACGAAAAGCAGCTCAATGATCTCGCCGCGCGGCTCAAGAGCGACACGGGACGCAATGTCGAGGTGCTCACGGCCGACCTCAGCAGAGAAGCCGACTTGAAGCGGGTCGAGACCAAGCTGGCCACCGATCCGGAGATCGCGCTGCTCGTTAACAATGCCGGCATTTACGCGAATGCCAAACTTGCCGAGCACGACTTGCAGGCCATCGACGGCATGATCAGGCTGAACATCCTCGCCGTCACGCACCTGGCGTCTGTCGCCGCCAAGGCGTTCTCGGACCGCCGACGCGGCACGATCGTCAACATCGCGTCCGTGTTGGCCGTAGCGCCGGAAATCTCCAACGCCACCTACGCGGGGACGAAAGCTTACGTCCTGGCGCTGACGCAGACGATGAACGTGGAGCTTGCCGGTGCCGGTGTGACGGTGCAGGCCGTGCTGCCGGGAGCAACGCGCACGGAGATATGGGAGCGCTCGGGCGGTGACATTGATGCATTGCCTGCCGAGATTGTCATGGACGCTGGCGAGATGGTCGATGCGGCGCTGGCCGGCCTTGACCAAGGCGAGTTGGTGACCATTCCGTCGCTGCCGGACGCCGCCGACTGGAAGCGGTTCGAGGACGCGCGTGCCGCGCTGCGGCCGAACCTGTCGCTACAGAACGCGGCGGCGCGCTACAAACAGCGCTCGGCCGCCTGATCATCGCGGGAAGCGTCAGCGACGCTTCCCGCTTTACTTTCGGACGCTCAGACCGGCGGCGGGTTGCGCTCGGTGAAGGCGACGCGCTGGTGCCAATAGGGATAGACCAGCGGCCGCTCGCTCGCCGCATCGAGCTTGGCGATCTGCTCCTTGGTGAGGTTCCAGCCGACAGCGCCGAGGTTCTGCTTCAGCTGCTCCTCGTTGCGCGCGCCGACGACGACGGTCGACACGGTCGGGCGCTGCAGCAGCCAGTTGAGGGCGATCTGCGGGACGCTCTTGCCGGTTTCCTTCGCCACCTCGTCGAGCGCGTCGACGACCTTGAACAGGTACTCGTCCTCGACCTGCGGTCCGGCCTCGGCTGAATCGTGCAGGCGGCTTTGCTTCGGGATGCCGGTGCCGCGGCGGATCTTGCCGGTGAGGCGGCCCCAGCCGAGCGGGCTCCACACCACGGCGCCGATGCCTTCCTCGAGGCCGAGCGGCATCAGCTCCCATTCGTACTCGCGCCCGATGAGCGAGTAGTAGGTCTGGTTGGCGACGTAGCGCGGGTAGCCGTACTTGTCGGCGACGCCGAGCGCCTTGGCGATGTGCCAGCCGGAGAAGTTCGACACGCCGACGTAGCGGATCTTGCCGACGCGCACGAGGGTGTCGAGCGTCGACAGCACCTCCTCGGGCGGTGTCATGGCGTCGTATCCGTGCAGCTGGAAGAGATCGATGTGGTCGGTCTGCAGGCGCTTCAGCGAGGCATCGATGGTGGCGAGCAGGTGCTGGCGGGATGAGCCGACGTTATTGGGCTCGTCATTGAAGCGGAACGTCGCCTTGGTGGAGACGAGGCAACGGTCGCGCTTGCCCTTCATGGCTTCGCCGAGGATGCGCTCCGATTCGCCGGCGGAATAGATGTCGGCGGTGTCGAACAGGCTGACGCCGGCGTCGAGGCAGATATCGATGAGGCGGCGTGCTTCCTCGGTGTCGGTAGCGCCCCAGGCGGCGAACAGCTTGCCCTTGCCGCCGAAGGTGCCGGTGCCGAAGCTCAAGGCGGGCACGTTGAGGCCAGATCGTCCGAGACGCCGGTATTCCATGGCTTTGGTCCTATTGTGATTTGCGGGACGAGGGAGAGGTAAGGTGTCTCCCCACAGCTTAGCAAGCGCGGCAACGTTCCCTAGGCGGCAATGTCGCCGCCCAGGCTGCGCACCCGCTCGGCATCGCGCAGCGGCGGCGCGCCGAAGAGACGGCGGTACTCGCGGCTGAACTGCGACGGACTGTCGTAACCGACAGAATGCCCCGCCGCGGCCGCATCGATCGATGCCGATAAGATCAACCGTCGCGCTTCCTGGAGCCTCAAACGTTTTTGGTACTGAAGTGGACTCATTGCGGTAACCGCCTTGAAGTGATGGTGCAACGACGATGGGCTCATGCGCGCCTCGTCGGCGAGCGCAGCCATGCTGAATGGCTCGCGGAAATTGCGCGTGATCCAGCCAATGGCGCGGTTGACCTGCTGCAGCTTGCTCTCGCCGAAGGCGATCTGCGCCATGCGCGAAGCCTGATCACCGCGGAGCAGACGATAGAGGATCTCGCGTTCTGCCAACGGGGAGAGGATGGGAATGTCCTGGGGCGTATCGACGAGCCGCAGTAGGCGCAGGCATGCATCGAGGAGCCCGTCGTCGGCATCGCTCACCGCAAGTGCCGGCCCCGGCTGGTCGCGCGCCGCCCGCTGCATGTCGCTCTCCAACAAGATCGCGCCGATGGCGGCCGGATCGAGATCGATGCGCAGGCAGAGATATGGGCGCTCGGGCGTTGCTTCGGTGAGCTGGCTGACGACGGGCACGCCAACCGAAATGATGAGGTACTGGCCTACCGTGTAGCGGAGCAGGGCCTGGCCCGTATCCGCCTGTTTGGAGCCCTGCGCCATGATGCAGACGGCCGGCTCGTAGACTCCGTGGATGGGCTCTCCCGTGTGTGAGCTACGATGCAAGAAGACGCGCGGGATGGGGGTCGCATGCGCCCCGTCGGTCCCGGCCAATCGTTCAATCGCTTCGGCGAGATCGCCGATCTTTCCTTTCGAGTGCGTCTGCATTTGGTACCGTAAATCCAGATCATTTGACTGCTGCCAGCGTACGCCTGACCCAGGGAGCAGTGAACCGTCTACCTGCTGTTTCGTAGGATTATGCAATGATCGGGTAGCTTCGGTCTACCGCCATCGCGGGCGCTGCGGGCATGGTCTCGTCACGCCGGCAACACTTGCCGCGGAACCGAGACAGGAGACGGATATGAGCAACATCAAAGGGAAGGTCATCGCCATCACGGGAGCCTCCAGCGGCATCGGCGAGGCGGCGGCACGGCTGCTGGCGGAGCGGGGCGCGAAGGTGGTGGTCGGCGCCCGGCGCACCGATCGCCTGGAGAAGCTGGTCGCTGAGATCAAGGCGAAGGGCGGCGAAGCCGCATTCCGCGCGGTTGATGTGGCCGAGCGCACGGATGTCCAGGGATTCGCCGACTTCGCCAAGTCGCAGTTCGGCAAGGTCGACGTGCTGGTCAACAATGCAGGCGTCATGCCGCTCTCGCCCATGGCTTCCCTCAAGGTCGACGAGTGGGACAAGATGATCGACGTGAATATCCGCGGGGTTCTGTACGGAATCGCGGCGGTACTGCCTGACATGAAGGCGCGGGGCAACGGCCAGATCATCAATGTCGCTTCGATCGGCGCCCACGTGGTCATTCCGACCGGCGCGGTTTACTGCGCAACCAAATACGCCGTTTGGGCAATCTCCGAAGGTCTGCGTCAGGAGAATCCCGACGTTCGCGTGACGATCATCTCTCCCGGTGTGGTCACGACTGAGCTCGGCAATGACATCACCGAGCAGAGCGCGAAGGACGCGCTTGTCCAGTTCCGTAAAGCCGCGCTCACGCCTGACGCCATCGCCCGTGCCATCGCCTATGCGGTCGAGCAGCCGGACGAGGTCGATGTGAACGAGGTGATCGTGCGGCCGACGATCAGTGCGTTCTAGACTTTCGCGATCTGTGAGCGTCTACGGCGCAGGGCACCGGCCCTGCGCCGATGGCGCGCGGTGCCGTGCGAGGCAACCACTCCGGCTGCCGCCGTCCGACGCGGGAGAGGTTCCCTTTTCTTGGGGCGTCAGCGCCCTTTGGGGCTTTGTTAGCTTGCTGCGGGCATGGTCGGCGCAAAATTGGTCAGTCACCGGTGTGCCATGCAACGAGACGAGAACGGAACAACGATGCCGATAGGCCGGCGCGATCTCATACTGGCAGCGGGCGTGGTGCTCGCGACGGCTAGCGTTCCGGCGCGGGCGCAAACGGCCGCGGCGCCGGAAGGCCCGCGCGCCAGCGTGCCCTTCGACGACGGACTAGCCATTCCCATCCCGGCCAAGCCCTCGCTCGGCCAAGGGAAGGACCGTGCGCTGGTGCTCGGCGGTGGCGGCGAATACTTTGCCGCTTGGATGCTGGGGTTCATGCAGGGTTTGCACGAGAACGGCGTCACTTATGAGATGCCAGAGGTGATCATCGGCACTTCTGCAGGCTCGGTGGTGGGCAGCACCATTGCAGGCGGTCATCTGGCGAGGGTGACACGCGAGTTCGAATTCTTCGGCGCCTTCCCAAAACTGTTGGCCGCGCTGGTGCCGACTCCCAAGCCCAACCCAAGCCAGCTGCGCGCGCACGAGCTGTGCAACACGGCCACGGACGCGAGCGTAGCGACCATCCAGGCCATCGGACGTGGCGCCATGGCGGCTCGCAACCCGTCCGTCGGCAAGCTGCAGGATATGGTCGTCACGCTGACCGGGAACTTGCACTGGCCTAGTGAGATTTTCCACGCCACGACCGTGGACTGCTACAGCGGACAGCGGCTCGTCGTGTGGTCGGCTTCCAACGTGCACATCTCGCACGCCGTCAAGCATGTCGCTGCCGGGAATATTCGGACCGACGTGGATCGGCGACCGCATTTGCATGGACGGCGGCATGGGTCCGAGCAGCACGCATTCGGACCTGGTGGCCGGCGCCAAGCGTGCCATCGTCGTATCGCTCACCGACGGATTGCCCGGAAGCGGTCCGCGCTTTTCCAGCATGCCCAATTCGATCCTGCAGGAAATCAAGGATCTGGAAGCGGCCGGCACCAAGGCGCTGCTGATCGCGGCCAACCCGGGTAAAGTCAATCTCGTGTCGCCGGAAGAGATCGCGCCGGCCATGAAGCTGGGCTACGACCGCGCTGTGCAAGAGGTCGACAAGGTTCGCGCCTTCTGGGCCTAGGCTACTGCCGACCGTGGCGCGCATTTGCTCAACTGAGAGGGAGCCATGCGTACTTACCAGAAGCAGGACTTTCCGGTCGGCAACGTGCGCCGCTTCCTCGAGCCCGGCCCGATCGTGCTGGTGAGCACCGCCTATAAGGGCGAGGCCAACATCATGACCATGGGCTGGCACATGATCATGGAGTTCGAGCCGTCGCTCGTCGGCTGCTATATCTGGAGCGAGAACCACAGCCGCGAGCTCGCCCGCAAAAGCAAGGAATGCGTGATCAACCTGCCGACCGCGGACATGGCCGCGAAAGTGGTCGGGATCGGCAACTGCTCGGGCCGCGATACGGACAAGTTCGCCCGCTTCAACCTTACCGCAACGAAGGGCGCAAAAGTCATGGCGCCGGTCATT